>JBAZSC010000001.1:322582-645164 GCA_041662665.1 Patescibacteria group bacterium | reverse complement strand
ACAAACTGGACAAATGTTTGACATAGATTTGGTGGCAAAGTTAGTTATTGTCCCAAATTATGTCATTAATCCCATATTTAAGCACTAAAAGAACGAACGACTGGTGGCAAAGTTAGTTATTACCCTTATTATAAAAAATTTTTAGTGCTTCCCTGTCCTCTGTTGACATTGTTTGCTATTATGTTATATTTAAGTGCACTTACGGAAAAAGGAGGAAAGAATGGGAAGAAGTCCAGCAAGCATTGTTCTAGAATGTTTGTTTAGTGCTTCTTTGACTATTAAGGGTTTGGAAGGTGGAAATGAAGTTGTGAAGTTGGGTGAAGGTTTTGGATCTTTGGGCGATGATACTGAAATCAAGGCTGATCGATTGATTGGTGATGCAATTATGAAATTGCTTTTGACTGATAATGATGTGCAAAGGATTACAATTGAGGGAATGCCCGATTACTCTCATGCTGAGCAACGTAAGTATTGGGTATGTGTTGATCCATTGGATGGTTCTTTGAATTATGGGAGCAAAATGATGACGATTGGACTTCCCTACACAACTTGCGTGACTGTTCTTTCGAAATGCAGTAATGCTACTTTTGCTGATATTATTGCATGCGGAGTAATTGATCATCGTTCTGACGATCTTTGGTGTGCATATTTTGACGATGATGGAGTGCTAAAAGCGAAAATTGGTTGTTTTACTGCTTTTACAGATAAACGGCCAAATCTTGATCTGGGATCAATGATTGTTTTTGGCGAAATGTATTATCCTGAAAATCGTAATCTATTATTGAAGATGTTCTCTGGATGCAAAGGTTGGTTGAGGAATCCTGGTTCTGCTGCTTATGAAATGGCGATGGTCTCTTCTGGTAGTGCTGTTGCATTTATCTGTGATCGGCAAAAGCAACATGAACTTGGTGCTGGTTACTTGTTGGTAAAGGCTGCAGGTGGAGTTGCAGTTGATTTTTCTGGAAAAGATCTTGGACAATACGAGTATGTGTTTAATGCACAAACGCCTGTTATTTTGGCAGCTAACCAAAATATTGCGAATGAACTTTTGCGTAGGATTTCATAGAGCTATTATTGGCTCTTTTTTTATTATCAAAAAACGCTAGTTTGATGCTAGCGTTTTAAATTTTATTAATTCCCTACTCTATAACAACTGGCGTACTAATTGGCGCCCAATTATAGACCCATTCTGCATCAGGTGTGTACATATTGACACAGCCATGGCTCATTGGATGGCCAAAATTACTATGCCAATATGTTCCATGAATAGTATAAGGTCCATTGAAAGCTAATACAAATGGTACTCCTGGTAAATCGTAATTGTTTGGATTGCCTGGACCATAAGTATGCGACATTCTAGCAGATAAAACTTTGCTAAATATTTTGAAATCCCCTGTTGGTGTCGGAAAGGCTGAAATACCAGAAGAAATCAAGAATGAATCAATTAATTCCCCTTCATCATAGGCATATAGAGTTTGATTTTCTAGGCTTACTTGGATATATTTGCCTTCTTTGTATTTTGGTTCCCAAGTTGGTTGTGGCGGATATTGATCCGTATCTCTAGTTTTAAAGATATATTCCTTATCTCCTTCTAAAAATGATGCGTCTTGAGTGCTTTTTATTCCTCCAATTACTTTGATTTTATATTCAGTATTTTTGGCAAATTTGTCTTCTGGAGTAAAGGTCATGGTATTATCTTTCCATTCAATGTTTCCTTTTGTTTCAGGAGTTAACGAAAAATTACTAACTACTTGTTGTTGATCTACTGGCTTATTGAATACAAGCGATACTTTTCTTTTAACATGAACATTTTGGTCATTATTTTCAGGCAATACTTTTGTAATTTCAACTGGAGGTAATGTTGAAAAATGAAATGTTTTTGTGTCAATTGCCTTTTTGTTAGGCGTATATGTTTGTTTGACTGTAAATGTATAATTGATCCCCTGCCCTAATTGAGTTACTGGATCTAATATAAAAACGGTTTGATTATTTTCTTCTATCTTTTCTCTTACCTTTAGCTCTGTTGCTGGTTCTAATTTAAAATTGAAATTAAAATAATCTCCGATTCCATCTGTTACTACTTTTAATTCTGGATTCACATTAATATCTTTTTCATCATTTTTAGGATAAGTTTCGATAATTTTGAATGGTTTGACTGTAGAAAAAGTATAGGTTCGGTCTGCAATTTTGGTACCAAAAATACTTTCTATATTGCCTATTTTTACTGTATAATTTTGATTTTCATCAAAAAATGTTTCTGGTGAGAAAACTAAAACTTTTGAATAGCCAAAAAGATAATTTCTTTCCCATGTAACTTTTCCTTTTGTTTGAGGATAAATTGAAAATGAAGATTGAGCTTTTCTCTCCGAAATTGGGATGTTGTATTTTATTCTAATTTTTTCATTTGGTTGAACTAGCTCAGTGCTATTGTTATTTCTAATTGTGTATACTTCATAAATTTGATAAAGATCTTGGTAAGCTATAGCAAAAACAAAACCTAAGATTATTAAAAAAAACAAAGTAAGAATGCAAAATGCGCTCTTATTAATTTTAAAATAGAAAAACCGAGATAATATATTTTTTTTGTTTGTTTTGGACATAAAAATGCGCAGAATTATGCAGAATCTAACGCGAAAGACGCTGAAACTACGTACTATTTATTTCGTTTTTTATAATCTTCAATTGCATTATGCAAGGCATCTGCAGCTAGATTTGAACAATGCTCCTTGATTGGAGGTAATTTTCCTAAAGCATCTGAAACATCGCCTCTTGATATTTTTTCTGCTTGTTCTAATGTTTTGCCTTTTGCTAAATCTGTGATCATTGAAGATGTGGCAATTGCTGCAGCGCAACCTAAGGTTTGGAACTTTATATCTTCTATTTTATTATCTTTTACTTTTATGTAAAGCTTCATCATATCCCCACAGACAGGATTGCCAACTTGGCCAAGACCATCAGGATTTTCTATCGCGCCCATATTGTGTGGATTTTTGAAATGTTCGATTACTTTTTCGGTATACATAAAATTGTTGATTGCTTAATTGTTAAATTGTTAACTTTAAATTTAGTTTACTATTTGATTGGCGAAATTTTTCTTAATCTTTCGATAATCTTTTTTAGCGCTTCCACTGTTTTGTTTATTTCTTCCATAGTATTTTCTTTGCCAAAACTAAAGCGAATACTGCTATGAGCCTGAAGATGTGATAAGCCTAGTGCTAATAAGACATAAGAAGGACTTAAAGAGCCAGAAGCACAAGCTGAACCTGTTGATACTTCAATACTTTCAAAATCTAAATTTAACATAATACTTTCACCTTCAACTTTGTCAAAACTGATATTGGCATTGTTAGGTAATCTTTTTGTTTGGGAGCCATTTAAATGAGAGCCTGGTATCTCTTTTAATATTTTTTCAATTAAACTGTCTCGTAAGTGCTGAACTCTTTTGTTGTTCACTTCCCTATTTTTTTTAACAAGTTCTAATGCTTTTCCAATTCCGACAATACCAGGAGTATTTAATGTTCCAGCTCGAAGATTAAATTCTTGATGACCGCCAAATTGAATTGGTTTTATTTTTGTACCTTTTTTAATAAATAAAATTCCAATTCCTTTTGGTCCATAGATTTTGTGTCCAGAAAGAGATAAAAGGTCAGTTTTTAAAACTTTTGTATCGCAATTTAGATATCCAGATGCTTGTGTTGCATCAGTATGAAAATAGATTTTATTTTTTCTTTTTTGATTGATTTCTTCTATTAGTTTACCTATCTCTTTGATTGGTTGGACCGTTCCAATTTCATTGTTGGCATACATGATTGAAATTAAGATTGTATTTTCTTTAATTTCTTTTTGAACAATATTTGTGTTCAATGTTCCATCGTGCTCAACTGGCAAAATAGTTATTTCAACTCCCCTATTTTTTAGATTTTTGACAACTTCTAAGACTGCTGGATGTTCTATGCATGAAGTAATGATATGTGGTTTTTTGATTTCTGTGGCATCAACAATTCCAGTTATCGCTAAATTGTTGCTTTCAGTAGCACCTGAAGTAAAGATAACTTCATTTGTTTCACAATTCAAAAATTGCGCAACTTGCTGTCTTGCTTTATCAATTCCTGCTAATGCTTCTTGTCCAGCTGAATGGATTGAACCTGTATTAGCAAAAAATTTATTAAAATATGGCAACATTGCTTCTAGAACTTCTGGATCTAAAGGTGTTGTTGCAGCATGGTCTAAGTAGATCATAAGTCTAAAGTCTAAAATTAAAAGTAAAATTTAAAGTTAAAAATAACATTTTTAATATAGCATAAACATGATTAGTTTGTAAAGTTCATAAAGTTTTTAAAGTTATAAAGTAAGTGCTTATTTTATGCTGGCACTTGGTTCGTAACCGGCTTTTTCAGCTGATTTGGCATCTGGAAAGCAGATCTTATTTTGCTCACTTAAGCTTTTTGCTGATGATGAATCTGCATTGTAATATTTATGTCCTCTACTACTTGCAACAAATGCGCAATCATTTTTTGATGTTTGTGTTGCTTTTGGTGCTTGTGTTTTTTTTGGGACTTGTTTTTGTTGTTTTGTATCATTCTTCTGTGTATTTTGTTCTTGCGCATTAGTGTCTTTGGTGTTTGAGTCGTTATCTTGTTTTTGTGTTTCTGTGTCTAGGGTGTTTATGTTCTGGAGTGGTTGCTCTGTTTTGGCTTCTTGTTTAGTATTCTCATTTATAACTATAGGTATCGTTTGTTTATTTATTGATAATCTGCCAATGGCAAAACTAGTTCCTGCAATTAAAATTGCGCCGACTGTTAGGATAATTCTGTCATGATTGTTTTTTATAAATTCCTTGATTTTTTGCATATTTTTGATATTATGTATGTAGGTTTGCAAGAGAGGAGGAAATATGAGAAGAGTAAAGAATGTGTTGTTGAGATTATCGAATTTTTCGAGTCGTCATCAGCGTTCAATTTTCATTTTTTGGTTTATTTCTATTGCTCCCTGGTTTCTATATGTTTTTGTAGTTTTATCTCTTGGTGCTAGTGGCTTGTATACTACATTATCTGATAACATGAACAATTTTTTGGATTGTTATCACGATTTTGAAACCACATTGATGACAATTTCTTCATTTATTTTTAGCGCATTGATAATACCAACTATACCATGTGTATTGAAAAGAATTCAAAATTGAACCTTTTTTGAAGAGCCTGTTGCTCTTTTTTGTTTTTATTGACAATTTATTTTTTAAATGCTAATCTATTATATATACTAATCATTAATATTGTAAATATATGGCACATCGTAAAGCAGGCGGAAGTACCCAACTTGGTCGCGATTCACAATCACAACGTTTAGGTGTTAAGAAATTTGCTGGTGAAGTAGTAAAACCTGGCAATATTATTGTACGCCAAAGAGGTACAAAATACTATCCTGGAAAAAATGTTAAACAAGGTTGTGACGATACAATTTTTGCTATGAAAGAAGGCGTTGTTGAATTCAATTCAAAAATGACAAAGAAATTTAATGGACGTTTAAAAAAGACTTGTTTTGTTAACGTGAAATAGCGCAGAATGACGCAGAAGCTGACGCAGAAAATGCAGAAACTTTAAAACTAAAAATCGCCGATGAGGCGATTTTATTTTTGGTTATTTATTATCTATTGCAGCTTTGATAAAACTGACAAATAGTGGATGTGGACTTTCTAGTCTTGATTTAAATTCTGGATGGAATTGAGTACCGATAAACCATGGATGATTTTCTAGCTCAACTATTTCTGCTAGATTCAAATATGGATTGTGGCCAACTATTTTTAAGCCATTTTTTTCTAGAATTTCTTTGTAGCTATTATTTAATTCATAGCGATGTCGATGGCGTTCGAAAATTGTTTCTTTGCCATAAGCTTTAAATGTTTTGCTATCTTTTTTGAGTTTGCACTCGTATGATCCTAGACGATTAGAAGCTCCATATTGTTTTTTAGCCAAAAGTTTTTTTTGTGCTTCCATGACATCAATGACTGGATTCTTTGTATTTGGTTCATTCTCTGTAGTATTGGCATCTTTAATTTTACAAATATTTCTAGCAAATTCAATGACAGCCATTTGCAAGCCATAGCATAATCCTAAATATGGAATTTTATTTTCGCGAACAAATTTAATAGCATTTATTTTACCTTCGACTCCCCTTTTTCCGTAACCGCCTGGTACAATGATGCCATCGCATTCTTTTAATTCTGTTACTTTTTTTGGATCTTTTTCGTATGATTCTGAATCAAGCCATTTTATTATTGGATTGACATTATTAGCCCAGCAAGCGTGTTTTATTGCTTCGATGACAGATATATATGAATCGCCTTGTGAGAAATCTCCAGAGGCAAAATATTTTCCGACGATACCAATTTTTATTTCTTTTTTTACTTCTTTGATTGTTTTAACTAATTTTTTCCAGTTTGTTAAACTTGCTTTTTTTCTAGGTTTAACACCAAAAAATCCTAAAACACATTCTGCGACTTTTTGTTTTGCTAAAATCAATGGAACTTCATAAATTGATTTAACATCTGGATTAGAAAAAATGTTTTCAATTGCAATGTTAGTATTTCTTGAAAGGACTTCCATTCTATGTTGATCCATATATGTTGTTGAACGGCCAATAAAAATATCTGGTACAATTCCAGCTGAGAACAATGTTCTAACTGAATATTGAGCTGGTTTTGATTTCATTTCACCAACGCTTGGAGGAATAGGAAGATAAGCAATATGAATGTTTAGCACATCCTTTTTTAGTTCATGTTTCATCATTCTGTCAGCTTCTAGAAAAAGAACTTGTTGATACTCGCCTACTGTGCCGCCAAATTCAACGATTGCAAAATCGGCTTTACTTTTTTCTGTAGCTAATTTAATTCTTCTAATAATTTCTTTTGGGACATGCGGTACAACTTCAACATCTTCACCATCATATTCAAGATTTCTTTCTCTTCTGATAACTTCTTGATAGATTTGGCCAGTTGTTAAAAAACACTCTTTCTTAATGTCTTGATTCAAAAATCTTTCGTAAGTTCCCAAATCTTGATCACATTCCATTCCATCTTCTGTAACATAAACTTCCCCATGTTCTGTTGGTCGAATTGTTCCTGCATCAATGTTAACGTACATTTCGCATTTAATGTTTACGACCTTGAATCCAAGATCTTGCAAAAGTTTGCCAATTGAAGCAGACGTGATGCCTTTTCCTAAAGATGAAATTACGCCTCCAGTGATAAAGATGTATTTTGGTTGCATGAAAATATAATACGAATATACAAATAATGCAAATCTAGCGAATATGCAAATTATTTGAATAGTCGTAATGTTTATTTATAGAATAATAAATTTGATTTAATTATTCTTGCCTATAAATATTTTAAAATTTTGTTATTTTATTTTTTAACGACAATAACTTTAATGTCAGCTGAGATTTCAGGTGCAAATTTTAGTTTGACTTCGTACTCGCCTGTATTTTTGATTGCAGAAGCAAGAGCGACTACTTTTTCATCAATATCTAATTTTAATTGTTCTTTGATATTTTCTGAAATGTCTTTTGCAGTGATAGAGCCAAATAAAATTCCTTCTTCATTAGCTTTTGAAGAAATTTTGATTTCTTTTTGGTTAATCTTTTCAGCTAGATCTTTAGCTTGTTTTAAAGCTTCTTCTTTTCTTTTTTTAATTTCTGCTTGCATTTGTTTAGCAATCTGAATTTCTTTTTCAGTAGCTAAAACAGCTAATTTTTGTGGTAACAAAAAATTCTTACCATAACCTAAAGTAACTTCTTTTATTTCTCCAGCAAAACCTAATTTTTCAACATCTTTTTTTAATACAACTTTCATCGTGATTATAGTTAATAGTTAACAGTTTATACAAACTAATATTTTATAATAAATTCTTTAAACTCATTTGTTGGTTCTGACCAACTGATTTCAATGTTTTCGATAAATGCTTGTTTCGGACCTATCTCACAAAGCTCAATCAATTTTTCGAGATTATTTTCTTCTCCTTCGACAATTACTTTGACTGTTCCATCAGTTCTATTTTCGACGGAACCTTTCAGATTTAAATGAACAGCATTCTCTTTGACGAATTGTCGAAAAAAAATGCCTTGGACTTTTCCAGAAATGATTAGTTCTAATCTTTTATACATTAAATTATAATATACTTAATTTTTGTTTTTGGCAAGAGAATTAAAGAGACCAATCGATCCTGCAAGGATTCCCAAGTCATCTATTTGACCTAAAACTGGAATTACATCAGTAATAAAATCTAGAGGAAAAATAATGTATAAAATTGCACCTATTGGTATAAGCTTATATAAAAAAGGAGTTTCTTTTCTAAAGAATAATCTACCTGCTTGTCTGACAGGTTTGAAGGTTTGATGAAATTTACGCATATTTTAGATATTTAATTCTTTAAATTTGCGGTCATCTATGTAAAGGATAAAAAGCCCTACTACAATACAAATTATTGCGCTTAAGGTGTGATTATTCGGAAAAAGATACATTTCCGTGAGAATCCAAATACCTCGCCAAAAGAAGATTAAGGCCATGCCAACTAATATTGAATGAATATTTTGATGCTTTTTTATTAAGTTTTTTATCATTTTTGAATTGAATTATTTTTGTATTGATGCGCCACAGCGCCAATTTTTGCATACATCTGGCCTTATAGCGTGTATGGTACATAAATTATTTTTGTCTAAAAATCCGCATTTTTTAGAGATCATGATTTTTTTTGTTTTTAAGGAAATTTTTATCCTATCTGACCAATATAATGTTTTGCAGCATTCACCGCATTTGAGGCATGGCATAATGAAAAGTTATTTTGTTAATTCTTGAATTGCTTGATCTAACTGCGGATCTTTGTTTTCGTTATAATCTTTTTCAGTTAATTTTACATTGATATCTGGTTCTAACCCTTTTTTATTAATACTTGTGCCATTAGGAGTTAACCATTCTGCAATGCTGATTTTGACTGATGAGCCATCTTTTAAATCTTCTAGTTGTTGAACAGTGCCCTTGCCGAATGATTTTTCACCTATTAATTTGATTTGTCTAATATCTCTTAATGCTCCAGCAACGATTTCTGATGCACTAGCAGATCCATTGTTGATTAAAACAATTACTGGAATATTTTCTAATGGCGCATTTGATTTTGTTTTGAATTCTTCTTTTGTGCCATCGCTAAATGATTCAATTGCTGCGATTTTTCCTTTTGGAACAAAGAAATTGATAATATCTATTGAGCTGTCTAAATATCCGCCAGAATTATTTCTTAAATCTAAAATAATGCCTTTAGGATTTTGTGGTAAAATTTGTGAAACTGCATTTTGAAAATCTGAAGCTGTATCTTTTCCAAAATAACCAAGTTTAATGTAAGCAATGTTATTACTTTTTAAGGACCATTCTACACTTTTAACAGTAATTTTTTGTCTTGTTACAGTAATCTCTTTTGGTTCTTTGTCGCCTTCATGAAGAACCGTAAGTTTTACTTGTGTTCCTTCTGTACCTCTAATTTTTGATACTGCTTCTTGCAAAGACATCTCTGTGGCAACTTCGTCATTTATTTTAAGGATAACATCATTTGGTTTTAAACCTGCTTTTTCTGCTGGAGAGCCTGAAAGAGGCGCAATAACTGTTAAAACGTCATTTTTTATGCCTAATTCTGCTCCTATACCTTCGAGATTTCCTTCGATTTCGTCCATAAATTCTTTGGATTGTTCAGGATCAAAAAAGGCAGTATAAGGATCATCAAGAGAATTAACCATACCTGAAATTGCGCCATAAACCATTTTTTTATAATCAAGAGGCTGATGAATAAATTTTTGTTGAAGTAAATCCCAAACATCCCAAAATATTTTAAAGTCAACTTTACCGCCAGTTTGATTAGTGTATTTGTTTTCTACTTGATCTATTTGTCGTGCTGTATTTTGAGTGACTGCCCTACTTCTGCCAACGAATAAACCAATCGTAAAACTAGCAAGAATTGCTATCAATATTAAATATATTCGAAGACTTTTATTTTTTTGCGGTTGTTGTTTGTACAAGAAGTTAACAATTAACAGTTAACAATTAACAGTTAACACGTAACTGATAATTGTTAAATTTAATATTTGCACATTTTAATATTTTATTGTATATTCTTTGTCACTTTGCAATTTTGTTTCAAAGATTGCCGAATTATTTTCAATCTTGCCAGAATTTGTTGGTTCAATACTTTTTATTGGGTTTGTTGAATTGTAATTAACAATTAAATTTTGATTTACAACTCCAGCTTGTTTCTGAACAATTATTTTGTACTCGCCTTTTTTAATTTGATCTTGTACGTATTTTGGAAGAATATAATTATAAGTAATTGTTTTTGTTTCTTGAGTTTCAATATTTATGAAAGTTCCAAAAACAGATTTATTTAATTCTTCCGTTATTTCATAGCTTTGATCAGAGTTGTAAAGATCTAATCCTTTTTCATTATTTTCAACACTCAAAAATTCGCTGCCTTTTGGGACATAAATTCTTGTCCAAGATCGATATCTTGTTGTTAATAATGCAGGAACAGCATTGTTTGTGTAAGTAATAGCAACTTTTGCTTGACCATTTGGCTTAATAGTATAATCTATATTTCTTTCCATGAATGGATCAGTTTTTAAGCTAGCCATATTGGAATCAACAACCATTAAGTAGTCGCTGTTTTTTGTATCTTGATTTACAGATCCGGCAAAATCATTTTTTTCGAGCATCTTTTCTTTATTTTTATCTTTAAAGTAAACAAGAGCTTGCTTATCTTGAAAGCCTTTTTGAATTGCTTTTAACATATTTGGCCACTTGTCTTTTTTTAATAAAAATATTTTTCCAAGTAAAGATTTTGATAGATCGCCGATAATACCTTTTCTTGTTTTTTGTTCTAAAATTACAACCTTTCCCTCGTAAGCACCAGTAGTAATTTGCTGAACTTTTTCTGTTATGTTATCAGCATTGAAGGTTTCATCTCGAGCTTTAATTGGCCCAATAACTTCCAAAAGATATTCAATAAAAGTTGGAGTGATTGCTACTACGCCATCAATATTTTTTTCTTCTCCACCTTCTTGTTGATAGAACCAAATTGCTTTTTCGGCATTGGTTGGAAAATCAGGCGACCAATTTGAATCTCTGAAATATAATGATTTTAATTTTGGATCGATGTATTTTAGGATTTGCCATGGAGGTGTAACTTTGATTTTTGATGGATAATCTAAATTGTAAATATTGTCAGTTTTTAACTTTGTCAGTTCCCCGCCTTTTATTTTTATAATTCCGTAGGTTCCGATAAAGCCACCTCCAGGACGCAATTCAGAATTATTTTCTAATAAAAATAAATATGTTTGTTCGTTTGGATATCCTAAAGCTTCAGGCAATAATTTTGAGCCTTGCGCAACCTGTTTCATTATCTCATTGATTTGAGGCAAATATTGATTAACTTGTTTTTTTGCATCAGTTATTTTTTGTAACGTTAAAAAAGTTGGAATTCGATTTATTTCAATCTCAGCCATTTCAATTTTGCTTGAACTTTCGGCAAAATTTGGTGATGCATTATAAATATTTTTAATAATTTCTGTTTTTTGATTTTCTGAAACTGCTCTGACTGATTTTACATTTTCAGATTGTAATGGTTTTATAATGTTTTCGATTGCAAGAGTTGTTTCATGAAGTCCTGAAGTGATGTTATATGCTGCTTTGACAAGATGATCAGCTGCACTGTATTGAATTCCGACATATGGAATTATTTTTAGCCAGACTAAAAAATAAAGGTCATTTTTTGCTCTTCTGAAATTATCACTTGATTTTTTTAATGTTGTTGCAGCTTGAGCAAAATTTTGGTCTTTAATTGCATTTTCGGCATCAAGAAGATTTTGTTTGCCTTGCATTGCATATTTGTAGGCATCGAAAGCTGGATAGATACTTCCTAAAATCAATAACAAAAATAGACCAATAATACCTAAAGTAATGTGAATTGGTTTTATTTTATTTTTCTTGATTTCGTTGTTAATTGGTTTATTATTTACTGGCTGATTGATATTGTTCATCTTTTTGTCCAAAATATTTTAGAAAAAATTTTAAAGCAGATGTAATGTGTGTTCTGGTTTGTTTTTTGAGCATTGCTTTTATTAATCCTGATTCAGACGAAGATTCTCTGGCGTAATAATGAACCATTTTGACTTTTGGATAATATTTTACTTCATATCCTGCTTGCCAGAATCTTCGGCACCAATCAACATCTTCCATGTACATAAAATATCTTTCATCCATAATGCCGACTTCGTCGATTATATCTTTTTTGATTAGCATGCATGAGCCTAGAATCCAAGCGACATTTTTTTCTGTTGAATGATCCCACGATTTCATAGTAAAATCGTCTAATATTTTTCTAGCATGATTCATTTTTCCAAATAATGTTCGACGATATAATACTAATTCTGGAGATGTAAATTTATTGAAACAAGATAATTGAATTGAGCCATTAGGATTAATGAGCTTTGGACCTATAACTGCGACTTTTGGATGCTTTTCAAGATAAGCCATCATTTGTTCAAGAGAATCTTCTAAAATAGTAATATCTGGATTTAGCAATAAGATATATTTTCCTTTTGCCATTTTGACGCCTTGATTGACGGCTTTTGGAAAGCCTAAATTTTTGTCATTAGCTATTAATTCAACGTTGCTGATTTTTTGATTTTTATAATTATACATAAAATCGTCTTCGATCATCTGGACAGTTATATCTTGAGAATTATTATCAACAACAATAATCTCATATTCCATTTTTGGAGCATGTTTTCTGATTGATTTAATGCACTGTTTCAAGTGAGAAGGCGTTTTGTAATTAATGATAATTATGGAGAGATCTTTTGTGTATTTCATAATCTCAAGTCTAAATTTTATGTAAAAATGATTCTATTTTAAAATTAGTAGATATATTTTCTGATATCTTTTGGCTTGATCTTGCTATTTTTTATTATAGCATTTCTTTTTGCTTTGGTCAATTTGCAGAGTTTGAATAATTCAATTATAGCTGATAGATTTTTTGGTTCTCTGAATAAGGTGTAAAAGAATTTGCCAAGTTCATAAAAGAAGATCCATGGGAAATAAATTAAGAAATTACTTGCAAATTCATTTTTGTATAACAATAATAAATGATTACGGTATGATAATTTGTTAATTAAGTCAGATTTTTTGTTTCTTTGCTCTGCTGTTTTTAGAGCTGTTTCTCCTGTTCCTGTCTCCCAGCGGTCATGCCAGGCATGTGATTTGTGATCAAACCAGATTTCCCAGCCCGCATGTAATAAGCGCCATGATAGATCAATGTCTTCTTTGTAGGCAAAAAATGACTCGTCGAAATACTCAAATTTATTTTCGAATGTTTGCGAATTATTTTTCGAATTTTGGGGAATTTTGAATTTTATACTTTCAAGTGCTTCTTTGCGATAAATTGGAGCCGCACCAGAGACGCTGAATATTTTTTTTATAGTTTCAAATTCTGGAGAATCTTTTTGATTGCTTCCCCATTCTATAATGCGATGTGTTTTTAAAATTCTATGTCCGCAGGAATCAATGATATTAGTTTTTGTATTTTGAGCAAAATCCCATTTAAAAAGTTTTCCTGTAATTGCACCCATTTTTGGATTTTGCATCAAAATTTCTAGGCAATTTTTAATATAATCTTTGTTTAAAATAATGTCTGGATTTAAGCAAAAAATAAATTCACCTGTTGCTTTTTTAATAACTTCATTATGTGCTTTTGAATATCCTAAATTTTCTTGGTTTCTGATAAAATTTATTTTTGCTAATGGGTATTTATGCTCAGCATAACTTTTTAGGTATTCAAAAGAACTGTCTGATGATGCATTATCTACAAAAAATATTTCTAGATCTTGATGTGATTGCTGAAGAACTGAATCTAGACAATATGGAAGATATTTTTTCTTATTATAATTTAATAACGAAATTGTGACTTTCATGATTTTTAATTCCTACTGTTTTTTTTAGCAAAAATTTTTCCACATTTGACTTGCTTTTGGCATGAGATCGCCGACATACTTATTGTTATTCTTTTTTGAATAAGGATTATCGCAAGGAGATGATAATTTTTCGAAAGCCATTTGAGCGATTGGCATTTTGTAATATAACAAAATTGGTAGATTAGCTGTATTATGTAATTCTAATGTCATTTTTAATGAATTTCCTGGATCAAGAAAGCCAGCAGTGACATGAATTAGCAAGCCCATTCTGCCAACTGAGCTCTTGCCTTCTAGACGGCCGACATATGATGAAGAAACACCTGTTTTTTCATAGATCATTCCAAGAGCAAATTCTCCAGGATGTAAAACAAAAGGATTATCTTTTTCGATAGAAATCTTTTCCATCATTGTATCTATTTTCTTTTTTGGATCAATGACGTAATTTTTGCTGGTGTTATAAATTAAAAAATGTCGGTCTAGATGTAAGTCAATTGATGCTGGCTGAATGTATTTTTTATCAAATGGATCAATACTTATGTCTTGATTAACTAATGCTTTTTTGATGTCTTTGTCGGATAAGATCATTGTTTTGTGTTAGGCTTTTGAACTTGATTTAGTAATTGTCTGAGCTTTAATTTTTTCTAAGGCGTAAATTATTGCAGCAGTAATTAGAATAAATCCAATGCCTAAAGGATGATTTAAAAATGGAGTTGTAATGTTAGTAAATAATATTAAAACAATTCCAGTTAAAAAACAAATGACTAATTTTTTATTATCTTCTTCTTTTGTTTTGTAGCCATCTTTGAAGATTGAAAAAATAAACCATAAATATGAAAGCAATCCTAAAATACCGATTTCAATGATTGTATCTAAATAAGCCCATTCAAATGAAAAAACTCTGACTGTGCCAAATTTTTCAAGTGCGACGCTTGTATATTCAATTGTTGTTCCATATCCTGAGCCTAAAATAGGATGTTCTTTTATTTTTTGAAGAGCTGGTGTTAATACATTATAACGATTTGAGGCTGCAGCTTCTGTTTTTGGCTGAAAAATACTGGCGACTCTATCGCCTACTACGTCGTAAACTTGAGGCAATAATGTTCCAAATATTATAATAATTAATGAAATTATGCCAATTGAATAGAGAGCAATTTTTGCAGCTCTTCTTTTTGGAAGATTGAAAAGCAAAAAGATTAATGCGAATACTAGTCCAATCCAAAGACTTCTTGAAAAACCAACTATAACAGCAAGTCCGCACAAAGCAGATATTAATAATTGGAAGATATTATTTTTAAATTGTAATTTTTTGTCTTGCAAAAATTTTGCCAGTAGAATTATAAATACTAAAGCTGAATAGAGTTGTCCAGCTGAAAAGAAACGAAAAAATGGACCTGTCAAATATGATATTTCGCCCATTCCAGTATCTTGTGTCCAACGATAAATGTATGGTTTTGGGGTATCTAGATTTCTGAAGAAGGCACGAGACATTAATTCTTCTTTAGCAAAAATTGAGTGTGAAATCATAAACTCTCCAGCTTCTTCTGATTCTAATGTTTGCTCTGTTGATTTTGCTCCAGCCATTCCTGGTCTTGCGTCTTGATGCATTATGGTAAAGCCAATAGAAACATAAAAAGTTAAAATTGTAATTGCCAAACTTCCGGCAACCAGATATTGAATTAGTTTTCTAACTTTAATTTTATTATGAATAATATCAAAAATTGGAAAAACAAAAGCTAGATAAAGATATCCATTAGCATCAAAGAAAATATTTTTAGCAAAATTGCCATTAATTAGTCCAGTTGAAAAACCAATTAGAATAAAAAAAGTGAAAATTGCAAAAGGAACAAAAAATTTTGAATAAAGAAAATTATATTTACCTGCTTCATATGTTTTTGCTCTTCTAAATAACCAAATTAGAAAGACCATTGCAAAAAGAGCGATTCTGATTGATAGAACAAATCTGCCGCCAAAATCAAAAGAAAATAAATAGCCTTTGACGCCAATAAACAATTCTGTAAGAACGATAAATACGCCATATTCTAATTTTTTTATTGTTAAGGCAAAAGCTCCAATCACAATTAACCAAAAAATTAGGCTGTTAAAAATGGGAAATAGGTATGCAAAAAATGATAGAATATAAAAAAGAAGGCAAATTGCTGTTATTTTTAAGATTAATTTTGGTTGTAAGAAATTAGGCATTATTTTTTGTTTTGAGTTAAATATTTATTTTTATATTAAAGCTTTGACAAAAATACTTATTTAGTATATATTTTATTAGTCAGATTTCGGTAGGTTCTTTACATGCAGAGGAGGGAGAGATGTCAGATGCACAGTTCAGGAGCTATATGTTTAAGGTTTTGGTTTTGTTTGATATGGATGGAACTTTGATTCCGTCTGGAATTAACAATGGTGGGCATGGAAAAGCAGTTTATTATGCATTGGAAAAAGTTTGTGGGATTAAGGATGCTTCTTTGGATGGAATTGATTACCATGGTTTGACAGACACGCAATTGATTTATGCTTTGCTTGCAAAATATGGAATGGATAAAATTGTAGCTCATGAAAAGTTATTTGCAATTTTTTCGGAAATGGCTGCGTTTTATGAATCTGATGTTAGGCAAATGGAAATTTGTGCTTTGCCAGGAGTGAAAGAACTGCTTAGGGCATTGATTAGAAATGGTGTTGCGTTGGGAGTTGTTACTGGTGCTGTTGAAGGAATTGCTAAATGTAAACTTCGGAAAGCTGGATTGATTCCATTTTTCAGAATTAGGCAATTTGGTGATCAAGCATTACAGCGTTTAGATTTGGTCAAAATGGCTTTGAAGAAAAATGAAGAAAATCATTGGGCACCTGAAGACAGGGTTTTTCTGTTTGGTGATACGCCTAGAGATGTTAAAACAGGAAAAATTGCTGGTGTAAAAACGATTGGTGTTTCTACTGGATTGGTTTCTAGAGAAGAATTAGTAATTGCATCTCCTGATTATCTGTTTGACGACTTGACGAATACTGCACATTTATTGAAGATCATTTTGGGTTAAGACTACTGCTTGTAGTCTTTTTTGTTGCCTTACTCTAATACTTTTTCGGGGCTCACTCTAATACTTTTGCGAATATAAGCGAATACCTTTTCGAATAAATGCTTCGTAAAACTATTTAATCGTGAAGATTCGGGAATAATCGCCGTTTGTGGCGAGTTGGTATTCTTTATTATTTATTATAATTATCCCACCATTATTTTTTATTGTAAACCTTTTATCTTGATACGAGTTATTTTTTAAATTTATTCTATTTATTTCTTTTTTAAATTTTGTGTTTATTATTTTATTATCATTCTTGGAAATTTCAGCAATCAAACTGAATCCAATATCGTCATGATAATTTGGTTCTGTGTCTATCATAGTTGAATGAAATTCTAAGCGATTTGGAGATGCTTTATCATTAAAAAAACGAGGTTTAACATAATTTAAATAAACACTATAATCTTTGTGGTTAAATCTTTTGTTTAAAATGCCAAGCATTAAATATGTTTGAGCGCCCAAGCCAATTGGTCGCATGCCTATTTTTGCCTCAATAAATCCATTCTGGAAAGTTAGTTTTCTGATGTTTGATGTCATTTTTTTGGACAAATCTAGATATTTTTCGTTGTTAAAATAATCACTGTAGAACATTAACAAATATGCTGATAAAACATGATAATGGGTTGAAAAATATTTTTGATCGCCTTCAAAATACCAGTCATTTTCATCAATACATTGATTTATGCTTTTGGAAATTTTTTGCTTGTTTCTTTTAATTAGAAATTTGTATTGTTGCCTATCAATTTGTTTATCAAAATATAGTTTGTTAGCTAAATATGAATCTAGAACTCCAGCAATTATTCCTCGATTTTCACTATCGTTAATATTCACTCTAGCGAAAAGTGATTCTTTTACTTGAGAATAATAAATTTCTTTTTCCTCTTTGCTAAATAAGTTTTTTTGCTGATAAATTAAGTAATGAGCGATTGAATCGTTAAATGATTGAGTGATTGTTGGTCTAGCCTGCAATTCTAGGATTGCATTGTTTAAAGCTGCCTTAATCTGTATTTTTGTTTTTTGATTATCTAATCGATTATAATAATAAGATGCAAACATTGACCATTCGCGCGCAGTGTTTGGGTATTTGTTATCTATAGAATAATTTGGCTGATTATAATGCCAGCCATTTTTGTCAAAATGTTTTGAATAACGATTATATGTTGTTTTAATATAGTCTTGAATATTGTAAGCTTGCGAAAAGAATGGAAAAATTAAAATAATCAAGGCTGGTATTAATGCTAAAATTTTTTTTATTTTCATGATAGACTAAACTAAATTGCTGAATTGTTAAATTGTTAAATTGATTTGTTATGAAAAATAAAGTTGATGCTATTTTCTTAATTCTGATGTGTGGGATATTTTTGATTGTTGCAAATATATATAATTTTAAGACAGAAAAGTTTTCTGCACCAGATGAGTTCTCTCATTTTGAATATATCAGATTTTTAAATAATAATCATCACTTTCCTGCTCTAACAAATAAAACTTCTTTTTGGGAAGCGCATCAACCGCCATTATATTATCTTTTTTTATCGCCTATTGATCTTGTCTTAAAAAATAAAATATTAATTGATTCCGAAATAAAAATTTTAAGATTTTTTTCAAGCTTGCTTGGCGTTTTAACCGTCATTTTTGCTTTTCTTACCGCTAAGTTATTGTTTAATCCGCCTTCGTCCTGCCTTCGCTTCGGCTACGGCAGACAAGCCTGCGGGACTACGGCGGACAAAGAAAGAATAATTTATTATAGTTTGACATTGGCTTTTTGTTTTTGGCCAATGTTTTTGTTTATTTCTGGGGTGCTTAATAATGATGTTTTAGCTAATTTGCTGGGTGTGATGATGCTGTATTTTGTTGTTAAGCATAATACAAATATACGAATTTATGCAAATGATACGAATATGCGAATTGGCGAATTACGATTTTTTAATCTTGATTTATTCGTTTGTGGAGTGATTGCTGGTTTGGCGTTTTTGACAAAATTGACGTTGTATCCATTTGCAATGTTATTTTTAATAATTATATTTTGGAAAAATAGAAACAATTGGAAAGATTATTTGAAATTTACTTTATCGCCTGCTTTGATTGTTTGCTTTGCTTGGATGTTTAGAAATCTGATTTTTGTTGGTGACATCTTTGGATTGAAATTTGCCAATAAATTTTGGGAAGGACAGCATCGAGATCTATGGAATTTTAATAATTTTGTAACTTGGCTAAATGAATTATTTAAGAATTTTTTAGGTGTTTTTGGACAAGCTAATATCGGTTTTGATCCAAAATATTATGATTATTTTTTATATTTTTTAATTTTAGTTGCAATATTATTGCCTGTTTCTTTATTTTTAATTTGGAAAAAGCAAAAAGATAAATTTAATATTGTTTTGATAATATTTTTGTTTTTTATTGTTGCTTTTTTGACAACTTTTTATTACAGCTTAGATAATTATCAGCCACAAGGACGATATCTTTTGCCAGCATTATTTTCTGCAATGTTAATGTTTGTTTTGGCAATAAATATTATTTTTGCTGGCAAGTTAAAATTTATTATGCCAGTTTTGATTTTGATTATTCTAGCGTTTTTAAATAAGAATGCTTTTTTGCATATTGATTGGACAAATGAACATAAACCATTAATTTCGAATGATGAAAAATATAATTTAATATCTAAAAAATGGATTGCTAAAAATTCTAAATGGAAAAATAAAAATAAGAATTATGTTTTAAAAATAAATAAGAAAGATGCATTTTTGAGAAGTGATCCGAATTTGAGATTGGATACTAATGTTGTTAAATGTTTAAAATTAAAATTAAAGAATACTGAATTTAAAAAGTTGAAAGTTGAATTTAGATATCTTGGCGATAAGGATTTTTTGTCTAGTAATTCTGTTATAAAAAAAATTCATAAAGATGGAAAATTTCATGCTTATGAATTTGATTTTGATTTAAGAAAAAATGATTTGGTGCAGATTATTAGATTGGATTTTGTAGGAAGTAAAAAGGGTTCAGTTGAGTTTAAGAAGATAATGATTGAATGATTTTTGCTTGTTTTACGAACCCCTGCCGTGGGCAGGGTAGAACTTCTACCTTGGCCATGCCAAGGGTTGCGTGGTTTGAGGTAAATTCTTTGTTTTTAATGATTTAAGCTGTTTAAGATCAAGCGTTCCTTCATTGTCTTCGTCAAGATTTATAACATTTCGAATTAATCCTTGCATTGTTTCATCGCCATATTTTTCTGCATAATATTTGTAGCTTGAAAAAGGATTCTCTTTTAAGTCTTCAAATCTGCTAACTTCTCGATGTTTTAGTAGATTGCCATTGATGTATCCAATAATTTGCCAGTACATTTTTTCATCCTTAATAAAAAATATTTTTGTTGTTTGCCAGAAATTTTTGCATTTGATTTGATAAAATTTTTTGTATTCTCTTGATATTCCACTGTGCAACATATTTTTTAGTTGAGCCATTGTTTTTCCGGATTTTAAATAAAACATAATATGAAAATGGTTGATTGCAATGCTGTGTGATTGAAAAGGAACTTTTAAAATCTCTTTGATTTGCTTGAATTTATTTAAAACAATTTGTTTTTGTTCAGGCACTTTAAAATATGGATAATGCAGAAATGTTGAGGTTGTTAAAAAATAAAAAGAATTATCTTGCCAAAATATTTTTTGTTTTTGTGGAAGGGGTTGTTGCATTGATTTTTGTTTTATTTTTGTTTCACAAACCCCTCCCATGGGGAGGGTAGAAGCTAAAGGTTTTCTTTTTTCTTTACGGGAATAAACAATTTTACAAAATCAACAATCAAGGCTAAAAATAAACTTATTGGATATAAAAATAAAATTACAAGAACGCTAAATAGTGAATGGAATTTATTGAAATAATGCAAAAGTGAATTATTTAAATAAACTTGTTTTTTTATTCCTAAAACTTGATTAAAAGCTTGGGCTTTTTGATGGATTGTTTCTGCATCTTTGAAATAATAAACTTGAAAACCAGCATTTTTGGCCATTTTGCAATAATCAACTTCTTCAAACCAGATCCAATATTTTTCATCCAGCATGCCAATTTTGTCTATTACTTTTCTGTTAATTAAAAAATATGCGCCCATGACTTGGTCAACTTCTTGGCTTTTATTGTAATCAAAGTTTGGAAGAAAGTAATTTTGTAAGGACTTTAAGGTTGGAAATAAATTATGAAGTTTTAAGAGAATTAGAACTTGAGACATGAGAGTTGGAAATTTTCTGACTGAATGTTGAAGTGTTCTGTCTGGATTTAAAAGTTTGCATCCTAAAATTCCAACTTCTTTGAATTCATTCAAAAAATTAACTGTTCTTTGAAGACAATTATGCTGGACTTCGGTATCTGGATTTAATAATAAAATATAATCCCCTTTTGCTCTTTTTATTCCTTGATTGTTTGCTTTTGCAAAGCCTAAGTTTTTTTCATTGATAATGACATGAGCATTGGTAACAGAATCAAAACGATCTAAATATTGATCTTTGGAAAGCTCATATTTTAGCATATCAGCTGAACCATCAGTTGAGGCATTGTCGATGACAATTATTTCATAATCAAAACTAGGCGCGTTTGACATGATTGATTGAATGCATTTGCGTAATAATTCTTTAGTGTTCCAGTTGACTATGATGATTGAGAGAAGCATGAATGTTGAATATTAAATATTAATAATTTTGGTTAGAATAAATATAAATTGTTATATTATTTGATATTATTTTTAATTTATGCTATATTTGGTTGTCGTTGAAAGCAGAAACTGGAGGAGGAGGAAGGGATGGAAACAATAATGCTAATACTAAAGTGTTTGTTTTGTATCGTAATGTTTTCTTGTACAATTATTATTTCATATGTTTTCTTTGCTAAGAAAAAGAGTTGGCTTGATTCAATACGATTTTGGAAATTTGGGATTTTTCTTTCTTTTATGTTAATACTGGGTGGTTTCTATTTAAAAGAGGGGGATGAGGGTCTTTTGTTTCTTGGTTTAGGCGAAGCAGTAATAATTATTTTAATAGCATTCAAACGAATTGATTCGTTGAAGAAAGGCATAAAATGGAACTTTTGATCATGTGAAAACATGATTTTTTTATTTTATTTCTATATTATCTATTTTAATTTTCTGTCTTTTTTCAGTTGGAATTAATTCAAATTGGTTGATATCATTTGTTGTTGATGTAAACCAGGCTGGGCATTTTGTTAAATCAATTTTGTATTCATTATCCCCTGCTTTAATTGGCAGTAAAATATTATTATTTAAGTCGTTAAATTTTGAATTTTTTGTACGCCATAAAAAGTCAGCGATAGAATTTTGTTGCGCTGTCATTTTAAAACTTAATTCATCAATAATTTGTGGAGGAAAATTTAATTCAGGACTTTTTAATGCTGTTGTTTTTCCACTTGAATTTATATTGTTAAATTGCTCAAGCGCTAAATTGTTTAATTGTTGATTAAACTCTTGAATTTGCTGAGAATATTGTTGTTTAAGTATTTTTTTATTTTCTTGTTTTTCGGCGATGCTTGGCTGTTCAATAAATCTGTTTACTTCATCTAGGTCATTCCAATTAAAAACTTGAATTCCAGTTGTCTGCGGATTTTTTTTGAAATTACATAAAGATGTAATGGCATCCTTATTATTTTTAACAACCCAAACAATTTTTTCTTTTGGATTTACGAAAATCTTTTTATTATTAAATTTAATTCTTAAAGCTTCTGGAAATCCATTGCGATAAACAAAGGCGCCATAAATATTGTCTGGCAAATTTTTGAAAAATAATTCTTTGTCATAAGTTGCATAAACTATTTGGGAAAATTCTGGATGCAATTGTTGTATACTATCTAGAATTATTTTTGATTTAGCTTGGGCCTTGTGCCAAGGCATGTAATTAAAGAAAAATCCGATGCTAAAGATAATGCAAATCAAAGATGCAAAAATTATTCTTAGCTTTTTGCCCACCCCTCCCATGGGGAGGGTAGAAAAAATTAAATATGAGATTAAAATGGCAATTGGAATTGAGGCGATGTACAAGACTCTAGTATTCATTAAATTTAATTTCAAAGAAGGCAGAATTGAAAAATTTGGAATGGAGACGAAATATGTAATGAAAATTAAAAAGACAATATTTTTCCAAAATTTTAGATTTTTGAGATTTTTTAAATTTAATAAAAATGCTGTAATTGAAAAAATTGCAATTCCTGAAATGGCAACTAAATTAGCAGAAAAATTGGTAGCAAATTTGGGAATAAAAGATGCAAGGTAATCAAAATTAAATAGATATTTTACAAAATAAAATGGCAATAAAATTGCTTTTGGAGAGAAAGACGTTGAAGACACTTCGCCAAATAATCTGTAGCCTCCGATCCAACTGCCGACGATTTGTTTACGAATTACTAAGTAAATGATGAGAAGTGCAATATAAGGTAGCCAAAGCAAGAATATTTTTTTGAAGCTAAACTTTGATTCTTTTCTTAAGTAGACTAAATAGATTAAGGCAATTGTGAATGGCAAGGTCATGGAAATTTCTTTACTGAAAAATGTGGGAATGGCAGCTAAATAAGATAAAATGAGCCAAGAATATTTTTCTTTAAAAATAAATTGGATAAATAAATAAATTGTTAATAAATAGAAAAAACAAGCAAGCAAATCTGTTCGGCCAGCGATCCAAATTGTTGTTTCGAAATGATTTGGAATGACAATAAAAATTAAGCTAGCAAAAAAAGACATTAAGCTATTTTTAGAAATCTTTTTGACAATTGCATAAATTAAGAGTGCAGACAAAATAAATAATAATAAACTTGTAAAATGGAAGCCTGTTGGATGGTAATGATAAATTAAATAATCAATGACAATTGATAAATTCATGACTGGTCGATACATATCGCCTGGAATCTTGAAGATGCCCGGAATCATTTTTACATTATCAACCGATCTGGCAAACATTAAATGATCATAATCGTCTGACAAAAAATTGTCATTAAGAGAAGGAAAATAAAAAAGAAACGCTATTGCGATTATAAGAATTGGGAATAAATATTTTTTGAAATGTTTCATTGTGAATTATCTTAAGAAACTCGGTTTCGTACTAATTTTCTAAATATGCAAATTTTATTTAAGTCTAATTTATTTATAATGGCTGTGAATATTAACACAGGAAACCAAGTTTCGGAGCGTTTTATTTTGAGATTGTTTCTAACATTTGATTAACTCTGTTTTTCCAATTTTCATCTTGAACTGCATTTTTTCTGCTTTCGATTTTCTCTTTACTATTTTCTGATAAAGCTTGACTTATTTTTTCATTGAATTCTTCTTTTGTTTTAGCTGTGTAAATTAATTCTTGGAACTTTTCGATGCCAGAAACTTTGGTTGTAACAATTGGTTTGCCACAAGCCAAATATTCATAAAGTTTTAATGGATTCATTGATTTTGTGAATTTGTCAATTTTGTGAGGAATGATACAAACATCAAACTCATTAATATAATATGGAAGTTCTGAATATGATTTTCTGCCCAGAAAATGAATATTGTTTTGTGATTTTAGTTCATCAACTTGAGCGTTTTTCCAAACTGGGCCAATTAAAACAATTGATTTTTCTGGATTTTTTAGGCTTAAATATTTTATCAATTCAAAATCCAATCTTTTTTCAATTGTACCAACATAGCCGATAATTGGATGACCAGCATGGATTATTGTTTTGTCAGATTTTTTATTAAAATGTTCTAGATCAACGCCATTTGGAATCCATTCTTTATTTTTGGCGTTTGGAAAAATGTTAAGCAAATCTTTGGAAACTGTAAAAATATAATCTGATTCTTTAGAAATTATTTCATAATTATTTTTGATTCTGTCTTTATAATTAGTAAAGTTTGGATGCTCCATCCAATTATCAACTGTATCAAAGACGCTGACGCACTCGAATTCTTTTTCGAATTTTTGCGAATTAATTTTCGAATTTTTAAAATAGTTAAAATAGCCAGAAAACATTGGAAAATATGACCAAACTAATAAATTGTTTGATTGCTTAACTGTTAAATTGTTAAAAAGATCATACTTGTTAATCAGTTTGTTTATTTTTTTGTAAACTTTTTGTTCGCTAAATATTGAATCTATTGTTGAATAAACGTAAAGCTTATCACTAATTTTTGTTAATCTTGAAGTTAAGTCAAAATGAATTCTTTTGCCACCAGGTGATTTTAATATTGAACGCATTAAAATTTTTAAAGCGCGTTTTTTTGTGTAAGGCAAAAAATCGACAGCAAATATTTTGTTGATTTGATCCTTTTCTAATAGATTATGTAAAATATGATAATTTCGATTAACAATGCCAGATTTCCATTCTCGGAATTCTGACATGTTAAACATAATAACGTTGTACTTCATAATATTACTCAAATAAATTTTCGAATATTGCGAATTACTTTTCGAATTCTTATTCAATAACGAATGCACCCTTTTTGGTATATTCCTGGCCATCAATATTTACAACTTTAACATCATAGGTACCTTTTGGCATTTTACCGAATGGAATGACAGCTGTCAAAGCAGTTGAATTTTTGAAATATGTTTTATTGGCTTTGAAGGATCCAAAATATGCTGTTGCAGCTGACATAAAATTAAAACCTGTGACATCAAGATATTTTGTTTCACTCGGATTTCCTGAATATGGATAACGATTTGTTGGTAAAATTCCTGTGACAACTGGAGCTTTTTCGTAAAATTTGTGAGAACCTGTGATGTCAACCTTTCTAATTAAATCATTCCAGGTGTCGGCAACGTATAATTTTCCTTTTTTTGGTCTAAGCAAGATGCCTGATGGGTTATTGAATTCAGTGTGATATCTATCTCCGTTTTGAAAGCCTCTTGTATCTGTGCCGGTGATTGTTTTAACTAAACCATTTCTTGGATCAATGACTCGAACTGTATGAGTACCAGCTTCTGTTGTATATAAAAAATTATCGCTCCCCATTTTGACATAGTTTGGTGTTGAAAATGAAGCATCTGTTCTATAACCATCACGATAGCCACGGATATTATTGCCAGCTAATGTTGTTACTTTTTTTGAAGCTATATCGATTTCTCTGATTCTGTTATTGTATGAATCTGCGACATAAAGTTTTGTTCCAGCCTTGTTTATTGTAATGGCATAAGGACGGTTGAATGATGCAGTTTTGCCGATTCCATCTGCATAGGTTGATTCTCCAGAGCCAGCTATAAATGATGTTTCTCCAGTTGATATTTCCACTCTTCTAATTCGATTATTAGATGTGTCTGTAACGTATAGATATTTATTATCAGGAGAAATAGTGATTCCTGAAGGATTGCTAAAATGAGCTGTATTTTTTGAGCCTTCTTCATAGCCATTACATTGTCCTGTACAGTCTTTTTCGCCGCTGCCTGAGACTAATTCTGTTTCTTGTGTTGCTAAATTGACTCTTCTAATCCTATTATTCCAACGGTCTGTAAGATATAGGTATTTGCCAGTTTTATCTAAAATAATTGATGAAATACTACTAAATCGTGCAGCTGAGCCAATACCCTCTTTATATGCATCAACAACACTTCCAACTACGTGTTTCGTGAAACGATCTTTTACCCTAATTTTTCTAATTAAATTATTTTCAGCAACATAAATATTCTTTTTCTTTAGTGAATATATCATGTCGTTTGGACGACCCACCAATGAGCGTGTTCTTTTTCCAAAATCGTTTTCGAATCGTTTTTTACCAGCAACACGATCGCCATCTTGCAATGTTACTCCAGTATAGCGATGTATTCTTTGTATTGAACTGATGCCAGAATTGGCGACAAAAATGTAATTTCCTTTAATGTCTAGACCTTTTGGATAATTAAGAGTAACCATAATTGGATCAGTTGCGATTGTGGTAGCTTCTCTGGTAGCTAAATTTATTTTTCTGACATAATCAGTTGAGCCATTGCCATCTGTTACAAAAAGGCTGTTTTGTATTTCATCCAAAACAACACCTGCTAAAAAACGAAATTTTGCATTTGTTCCTGTCGCATCTTTGTATCCTTCTGTACTTCCGGCAATTGTTTCAATTGTGCCATTTGAAGTGCTAATTTTAAATAATTTATGCGCTTCTATATCTGCAACATAAAGATTTTTACCAGTTAAATCAGCTCTAAGTTTAACAGGCGCAATTAATCCTTTTCCGCTTATGAGCGTTGTTACTTTTCCCCCATTGAGAGATGTTTTTTTAATTGATCCATGTCCTGTATCAGCTATATAAAGAGTTGATCCATAAACTTCAACACCTTCAGGAAAATATAATCCATCATCAACTATTGTAGTAACATTGCCATTAGATATTTTTCTTATTTTATGATTCCAAGTATCTGCAACAAAAGTTGTACTTCCTGATAATGCAAGGCCACGAGGTTGTCCAAATTCTGCTTGGTTGGCTTTTCCATCTCGTTCTCCATATGATCCTGTACCTGCTAAAGTTATAATTTTTGTCGTACTGCTGTTTGTTTTTCTGATAACATTGTTATAGGTATCGGCAATTATCATATTGCCACCTTTATCAAATAAGACATCTTCACAAAAGTCTAAATATGCTTGTCTAGGTTGTCCACCATCGCCTGTATAAATTCTGCTAAGCCATGTTGTGACATCTCCATAAGCTGCATTTGCGTTTTGAGAAATGCAACAGATGAAGAAAAATGTTAGAATCGCGACTATTTTTTTCATATTTTTTATTATTTATTTTTATTTATTCCAATTGAAATAACGTTATTCGATATTTTTTTGTTTATAGATAAAAAGGATTTAGTTATAATATTGCCTAGATAATTATGAACTATTGTTTTAGGTTGATTTGTTTTACTTTCAGTCATACTAGAAATTATTTCAGTTATACCATCAGAATTTGTATCAAACATATCAATGTTTGTACCAGTTACATATTTTTTATTAAATGCATTAAAATTTCCTAAAACTTTTCTTTTTTTATTGTATTTGTAAATTTTAACTTTTGATTTTTTATTTAATTTTGAAATGCCGATTTCTTCTTTGCCATCACCATTAATATCTCCAGAAGAAACGTCGATGCCATTTGTATATTCTTTTTTGAATGGCGAAATTTCTATTTTTTTGAGCTTTCCTTTTTTTGAATAAGAAAGTATTTCGTAAAAAATGACTTTAGATCTGATTCCATTATTTGTTCCGATAATTAATTCGTCTTGCTTATCATTGTCGATGTCTCCCAATGCAACAGTTGCACCAATTAATTCTTTGAAAACTTTTTTATCGAAATATATTGTTTTTCCATTATAGTTAAATATTTTTGTCTGTGAATTTTCCGTTAGTTTTGAAACTGCAATTTCATCTTGACCATCGTTATTTATATCACCGGCAGCAACATCTATTCCACCCAAATAATTTTTTTTGAAAGCATGAAATTTACTTACTAATCTTCCGTCTGATTCAAATATTTTAACTAATGATTGTTCTCCTTGTCCTGCTCCAGTGATAATTTCATCTTTCCCATCTAGATCAATATCTCCGCTTGCAAGTCTGACTCCTGTTTTTGACGAATTATTCAGCGGGTAAAATGAATTTGATTTTGATTTTCCTGATGCCGAAAAAAAATTAATTTTGTTTCTTTGATCAGTTGATGTTGAAATAATATTTTTTTCATTGTTATTGTTAATGATTTCAAAATTGTCAAAAATTTGTCCAGCTTCGTTTACTGCGCTAATAATAATTTTGCTATTTGTAATTTGAATATAAACATAATGATAAACACTTTCTTCTTTTTCTGCCCACCAGTTATTCTCAATTATTCCTAATTCTCCACCTGCTCCTCCTGTTGTAATATAAATTATGCCTTGATCATAGTTTATTGCATTGTCATATAATGGATATGTTCTTTGATAAATATGAGCATGGCCATTAAAAACTAATTTGACATTATTTTGTTGAAATAATGGAGTCCAGGCATTTCTTAGTTCCGTATTTTCAGTATAATGAATTAATCTTCCATAAAGAGGTTCATGAAAAAAGACAATCGATTTTTTTCCAGATTGATTTGCTATAGATAAATCATTTTGAAGCCAAGAATATTGTTGACTGTCAGGCAACCCATCTATTTCGGTATCTAAGCTGATAAAATGATATCCTTGATAGTCAAATGAATAATATTCTGATGTTAGTTCAAAAGTTTTTTGATAATTTTCTAGAGGAATATCATGATTGCCAATTGTCGGATAGTAATTTCGATCAAGTCCTTTTTTGAGTGGCTGAACTAATAAAGAAGTTATTACAGTTTTAAACATTGTCCACTGTTCTTCAAGAAGCGCATTTTGGACAATATCTCCCATGTTTAACGTAAATGATGGTGCTAAAGGAGTAATTTGATCAACTAATTCTAAATGAACAACATTACTATTTTGAGGATCGCCATAAGCAGCAAAATCAAATATAAAATCAGTTGAAATGAATTGAGGCTGGGCTTGGACAGGAAGTCCTAATAAAATTATTAAACTAACAATAAAAAGAGATATTGTTACTTTTTTCATTTTGTTTTTAATATAATTTTGTTGTTTAATGTAGTTTAGCATTTTTAATAAATTCACAAAATAGTATTTTTGTGTTAAATTTATGTAGAAGCTGATTCGGCGCTGATTTCGAACGCTGATATGTAGAAGTTGATTACGCACTGATTCTAACGCTGATACGAAAGCTGAATAATTTATTTAGGTTTTAAATAATGCTAGATCAATTTAGGAGATTATTTAAACATTCTTTTGTTTATGCTATTGGATCATTAGCGCAAAGTATTGTTGGGTTTATTTTGATTCCAATGTACACGAGGTATTTATCACCTGCTGATTATGGCCAGTTGGAAATTTTGAATACTTTGATTTTGATTTTATCAATGCTTTTGTCTTTTGGTTTTGCTTCGGCAATTTTTAAATGTTATGAAAGAGATTGCAAGACTGACGTTGAACAGAAACAATTGGTTGGCACTGCATTTTTGTTTATAATTCCGCTTGCTATTTTATCCACTTTGGTTTTGTGGTTATTTAGAGATTTTATTGCAAACACATTTTTGGGTGGAACACAATATGCAAATTTAGTAAATTTATTATTGATTACAAATTTGTTTGCAGTATTTTTGGCACTTGCTTTTTCTGTTTTTCGCGCCGAAGAAAAATCTGTAAAATATATTATTTTTTCGTTATTAAAGTTTGGTTTAGTTTTGGGACTAAATATTTATTTTGTAGCGTTTGCAAAAATGGGTGTGTTTGGCATAATGCTTGGTAATTTTATTGCTCAAGTATTTATCAGCGTGCCTTTCCTTTTTAATTTAATTCCTTATCTTAAATTAAGTTTTTCAAAAGATTTGTTGAGAAAATTATTTGCTTTTGGAATTCCAATTATTCCAGCATCTCTGGCAATGTGGGTAATGGATTTGTCTGATAGATATTTTTTGAAAGTTTATGATTCTTTGACAGAGGTTGGTTTGTATTCTCTTGGTTATAAAATTGGATTTATAGTTTCAATTTTACTCGTAACTCCTTTTCAACTTGCTTGGCCTACGATTTCTTTTTCAGTTGCAAAAAGAAATGACACAAAACAAATTTATGCGCGAACTTTGACATATTGGTTGCTTGTTTCTTCTTTTATTGCTTTGACAATTTCTATTTTTGCAAAACAAATTGTGGAAGTTGTTTCATCACCAGAATATTTTGATGCTTATAAAATAATTCCATTGATTGCTTTTTCTTATGTTTTGTACGGCATGCATTTTGTGATTGTGCCGGGTTTGCATTTAGAAGAAAAAACAAAATATTATCCCCTATTAGTTGGAATTCCTGCAATCTTAAATATTATTTTGAACATAATATTTATTCCAAAATATGGAATGATGGCTGCTGCCTGGTCAACTTTTGTTTGTTTTGTTTTGATGGTTGTCTTAACTTATTTTGTTTCTAATTTTTATTATAAAGTTGTATATGAATGGATGAGAATTATCAAATTAGTTTTAATTTCTGGCGGTCTTTTGGCATTAAGCTATTTGTTTAATAATTATTCTTTTTATACATCCATACTTTTGAATTTATGTTTGTTAATATTATTTTTTATTCTACTTTTTGCAACGAGATTTTTTAGACAAGGTGAAATTGGACAGATTAAATTATTATTAAATCAACGCAGAAATACGCAGAAGTGAACGCAGAAAAACGCAGAAATAAAAAAAACTCCGATTAAGGAGTAATGAGCGGTTAGTCTTTTTGAATATTCAAGGGATGTTGGATTAGGAAAAATGTAACATCAATATAAATATTTGGTTTATCAATTTGTTTATCAGTACTCTCATTCCATTTCATTTCGACATTAATAATTTCCGATTCGGGAAGTAGTGACATGAAATTTAAATACGCTTGAATGATATCTCCAACCGTTCCGTAGTGTCCTAAGCTATTTTCTGATTTGCCTTTCATGATCAATTCTAGAGCAATTTGTTCTACATCTTTTGGACTTTCGCCTAGATACAGATTACTAAAAAGTCGTTTCCATTCATTTCTAACTAGAAAATATAACTTTAAATAGCGAGAACCATGTTCTGAAAGATGTTGGAGATCTTGGGTAAAACTTGCGGATTCTTCTGGTGTCACTTTTTCTTTCCCTCCTTGTTGAAGGAACAATTTAAATGAGTATAAAAAAATAATTTTGATCTGTCAAGTTGTGTTTATAAAAAAACTCCTAATTCAGGAGCTATTGGTTCAAAGGGTGCGAAGTAATTTTGATGGTAACTTTTGTGGTACAGAAACCCGAAGGTTCATTGTCTTCATCTTTCGTTTCAAAAGAAATTTCAAGAGACGGTTTGATAGTCAGGCATTGGTTTTGGAAGAAAAATTTTTTTGGTAATTTGTAACCTGTAAAGTCTTGAGAATGTGTTCCATAAAGCAGAGCTTGTTTTACCATGTAATTCCAGTCGCTTTGGGTCATGATTGAGAGAATGTCAGGATATTGATCTAGTAGTGTTTGAACAGCGTTTTCGTATTGTTGAAGCATTGCTGTGACGATTTTAAGTGCTTCTAGATATTTATTGTGAAATTCTCTGAGTTCGTTTGTGTCGGTGGTCATTTTTCTTTCCTCCTCTCTTGAGTTGAGAATGTACAATTGAATAAGTATAGATAAATATTTTTGATTTGTAAAGAATCTATTGTAAATAAAAAAACTCCTAATAAGGAGTAATATGTTTAGAAAAGTACTAATCTGATGTGTAAAACGATTGTTGAATTGTTAACTTCAGGTGGAGCTATGCTAAGTGAGAATCTTGTGCCAGGAAGAAAAATACCACTATCGTTGCTGTGTCTGGTGTTAATTTTAGCGAAAATTTCAATAACTTGATTTGGTTTATCTGTTGTAATCTCTAGTCTTGTTTCACCTTTTTGTTCAAGGTCATCTGTAATACCTTCTAATTCATGGAGGCTATCTGTGTCAAAGGGTAGACGCTGGTTGAGTTCGAGCATAAAGTTGAGAAGCGTAGCATACATGTCTTCTCTGATTTTTTGAGCTGATATAGCTCTGTTTTTTCTGATTTTGGCGATTTTCATCTTTTTCTTTCCTCCTCTTCGTGGGTGGTAAGGAACAATTAAATAAGTATAGATACATATTTTAAATCTGTCAAGATTGATTTTTTTTTATTATGGGGTAAAATGTAAGATGATATATGATAATTAGTTTATAAAGTTTTTAAAGTTATAAAGTCCATAAAGTTCTACTATGAAATTAATTATTACAATACCGGCATTTAACGAAGAAGCGAATATTGCTGAAGTGATTAGAGAAATTCCTAGGCAGATTTTTGGTATTAAAAAAGTAGAAGTGCTAGTTTTGGATGATGGGTCAATTGATAATACAGCAAGCATCGCAAAAGAAGCTGGCGCTGATTATGTTATTTCACATAAAAAAAATAAAGGATTGGCAATTACTTTCAAAGATGCGGTAACTGCTGCATTATGGTTTGGGGCTGATATTATTGTAAATACTGATGCTGATAATCACTATGATCAGACAAGAATTCCTGATTTGATTGCTCCAATTTTGAAAAATAAGGCTGACATTGTGATTGCAAATAGATGTGTGCGAGATTTGGATTTTATGCCGAAATTCAATAAATATGGAAACATGTTTGGAAATTATATTGTATATAAAGTTGTTGATTTGCCAAGAAAATATGATGTTTCTTCTGGATTTCGAGCTTATACAAAAGAAGCGGCAATGAAAATAAATATTTTATCAAAACATACTTATACTCATGAATCAGTAATTCAAGCTCTTGATCATGATATGTTGATTGCTGAAGTTCCAATTCGTGCAAGGAAAGTGAATAGAAAATCAAGATTGATCAAAAGCATTCCGTCTCACATTGTAAAATCTTTGATGGTTATAACAAGAACTTTTACGATTTATAAACCATTGCGAGTAATGAGTATAATGGGCTCTATTCTATTTGGTGCTGGCTTATTATTTGTTATTAGGTTTTTATATTATTATCTTATTGGCAATGGAACTGGCCATATTCAATCTTTGATTTTGGCTGGTGCTTTGATGATGATTGGTTTTCAAGTGTTAGTGATTGGGCTGTTAGGATCTGCAATTGGATGGAATAGAAAATTATTGGAGGAAATATTGTATAAAATAAAAAGGATGGAATTTCGGAAATAGAAGCAGATTCTACGCTGATTTCGAACGCTGATACGATGCTGATTTTAAGTGCTTTTAAAATTTATGAAAGTATTATTTATAACTAGAAAATATCCACCGCAAATTGGTGGAATGGAAAAATATAGCAAGGGTTTGATTGAGAATATTGATTGTCAAAAAAGATTGATTGCTTTAAAAAGATCGCAATGGCATTTAGTTTGGTTTATTCCCTATTCTATAATCAAAGGTTTTTTTATGTCGCGCGATTGCGATTTGATTTATTTCTGCGATTCTTTTATGGCAATGGCAGGTTCTATTTTGAAATTTTTAACAAAGAAACCTGTTTTGATAACTGCTCATGGATTGGATGTGACTTATTCAAATCCTTTGTATCAATTTGTTATTGTCAGACAATTAAAACATTTGGATAAAGTTATTTGTGTTTCAAATTCAACAATTGATGAATGTGTGAAAAGAAATGTTCCAAAAGAAAAGTGCTTGTTTATTCCAAATGGCGTTGATTTTTATAAAAATGATGTTTTGAGTTCTTTGCATAAATCTAGATTGTCTTATTTAAAAGTTAAATCAAGTTATAAAAAATATCTGTTTAAATATTGTAAAAAGCAGATGAAAAAAAGAAAAGTTTTGATAACTGTCGGAAGATTAATAAAGAGAAAAGGCGTGGCTTGGTTTGTGAAAAATGTAATGCCAAATTTAGATGAAAGTATTGATTATCTTATCGTTGGATCTGGAAATGATGCTTCAAGAATCAAAAGTATTATTTCAAAACAGAAATTGGAAAATAGAGTTTTTTTATTAGGCAGACTTTCTGAAATAGAATTAAAAAGAGTTTGTTATGCATCTGATGTCTTTGTAATGCCAAATATAAAAATTAAGAATGATTTGGAAGGTTTTGGAATTGTGGCAATTGAAGCTTCAAATTGGGGTTTACCTGTTTTGGCTTCTGATATTGAAGGCATCAAAGATGCAATTAAAAATAAAAAAAATGGTGTTTTAGTTGAATCTCTGAATTCGAAATCATTCATAAAGAACATAAATAAATTTTTGAATGATCCAGATTATGCGAGATTGTTTGCCAGAAATTCATTTGAATATAATTCTAAACAATATAGTTGGGATAGAATTTGTGGAAAGTATTTGTCTTTGTTTGAAAATATAATACGAATATACAAATAAATGCAAATGATACAAATATGCAAATCGTCGTATTTGTATATTCGCAACATTTGCATAATTCGTAAATTCGTATTATATTATGACTAAATTATATAGAGTAAAATAAAAATCATATATGAAAAAAGCGTTAATCGTGGGTTTAGATGGCGGAACTTTTAGAGCTATAAAAAAATATAGTGATCAAGGTTTATTGCCAACATTCAAACATATTTTAGAAAAAGGAAGTCATGGAATTTTGAAAAGTACAATTCCTTTTTTGACTGTGCCAGCTTGGCCTTCTTTTTATACTGGCGTGAATCCTGGCAAACATGGAATCTTTCATTTTTTATCAACGCATAAATTCAATATTGAAGATCGAAAAATTCATACTTTTTCTGATGTAAAAGTTAAATCATTATGGAAAATATTGTCAGAAAATGGCAAGAGATGCTTGGTTTGGAATGTGCCAATGACTTATCCTCCAGAAAGCATTAATGGCAAATTAGTTGGCGGACTATTATCTTTGTCAACTCAGAGATATGCTGAACCATTGTCTTTTGAACAAGAGCTTCGAAAACAAAATTATGTTATTGATTCAATGGAATTAAATTTACGACATAAAGGCGGAGAAGAAAGATTTGATGCAATGGTTTCAGTTGATAAAGCAAGATATGAAATTTGGAAAAAATATTATACTTCTGAAAAATGGGATTTTTCTATGATTGTGTTTCGTTGTTCAGATATTTGTGGGCATGATTTTTGGCATGAAGAAGACAAGGTTATTAGGACTTATAAAACTCTTGATGATTTGATGGGCAAGATTTTGAAATTAATGGATAATGAAACTGGATTATTTGTTATGTCTGATCATGGCTTTAATGATTATGATCAAACATTTAATATCATGGCTTGGTTGAATCAGAATGGTTATATGCAATACAAAAAATCAGAAATTAATGATGTTGTTGCAAAAGGCTGGAGACAAGTTCATGAAAAACAAGGCAATACTTCCCTACTTCGCAGATTTTTTCACTTAATTAAATTTGATAGACAGAAATTATTTAAAAATAAGTTTATTGATAAATTTAGGAATATTGTTCCAAGATCAATTAAAAATATTATAAGAGAAAATATTCCGCAATCAACAAAGACGATTGATTGGAAAAATACAACTGCTTATGCTCAATTAGGCGCAAAATCAACTTGGGGCGTAAATATTAATTTGATAGGTCGAGAGAATAATGGAACTGTCAGTAAAGAAGAATATAAAAAATTAAGATCAGAAATTATTGAAAAATTAAAGTTGGTTACTGATCCAAATGGCGATAAAGTTTTTACAGAAGTAATGTCATGTGAAGAGCAATATCATGGAAATTATGTTGCTGAAGCGCCAGACATTATTTTTAAAGTTAATGGTGAAAAAAGATTGGCTGTTGCAAGATTTGATGATAAACTTTTTGTGGAAACGACATCGCATACAAATTCATATCATGATCAAGATGGAATATTTATGTCTTTAGGTCCAAATATCTTGGCTGGCAAGGAAATTAAACCAATCAGTATTTTGGATATTACGCCAACTGTTTTGAATTATATGGGGTTGCAAGTACCGGAATACATGGATGGGAAGCCGGCAAGTGAAATTTATAAGGATTTTGTAAATATTCCAGTTAATGTTGTTAAAAATGTGATGACTAACAGTCTATAAAGTTCTTAAAGTTATAAAGTTTATAAAGTCGGACTGATTGTCCGATTTTTTGTATAAAAAAAGACCGATTAGGGTCTATTAGAACATGAGGATGTGGTCGATAGTTTCTTCGAAAAGTGATGTCATTTCTGTGGCGGTCGGATAGAAGGAGCTTTGCTTGGTGATTTCACCATCGATTGAAAGAACGAATTTGATGGATTCTGCCTCTTTGTATACAAGAAATCTGTAAATTTTGTCATCTCTCAGATTTCTTCCTTCGAACAGGAAACCTTCTGCTTTGTTTGGAGCAAGTTTCAACATGATGAATCTGAAATCTTCTGGCTTTGTCTCGAGACAAGTCGGATATTTGCCAAGAATTTCATGCAACCTTTCGAACAATTCATGTCTTTTATTCTTGGCCATTCTTTCCTCCCTGGCTTGAGTGAACATATAATGATAGCATTTTTTCAATAAAATGTCAATATTTTTTGGTTTTTGGCTTAAAGATAACAAAAAAACGAAATTATTTCGCTTTGATATAACCCCAACTAAAGTTGGGTGGCGATAACGTTTTTTAGTTTATTTTTGATAAATCTTGAGGTATTCTTTTTCAATTAAATTCTTCTTTTTGATTTGATATAAAAAGTAAAATTCTTTTATGATTATTAATCCAGAAAAGAAAACCAAGCCAATTGTTGTGAATAATGTATTATGAAAAATTAGAGTTAAGATTAATAAAATGCAGAAAATATTCATGTCATTTGGAAATTCGGAGATTGTTTTCAATATTTTTTCAACTTGTTTTAGAGAGCTATTCCTTTGTTTTGGAGGAAGATATTCTTGTTTAAACTGCTTGCTTAGATTTTCGTAATTATAGATTGGATTGTCTTTTTTGGTTGTTAAAAATAAAATTCCGCGCATTAAAGCGTGTTTTGATGGAGAAATTAAAAAGATTGATAAAATAATTGTTAAGTAGATTATCCAGACATCAAATGTTTGATAATAGACAAAAATTGCAAGACTCCAATATACTGCTGGATTAATTAAGACATGGCCAAATGAATCTAAGATTACACCAAATAAAGATGATTTTTTCTTATATCTCGCAACTTCTCCATCAACTAGATCAAAGATAAATGATAATTGCATTAAAATTATCCAGGCGATAATTCCGTTCCATTGCCAGATAATTAATGATAATCCTGCTAGCCAAGCTAAAATTATTTGAATAAAAGTTAATTGATTTGGAGTAATTGGTGTATGACAAAAAAACCAAGTGAAATAAATGGAAATATGGCGAGAAAAAATCTTTGACCAATAGTTATGGTAATTTTTTTTACGGCAGATTCTTTTTAATTCTGTTAATGTGGGCATACTTTAATTTGACGCAGAAGAACGCAGAAGCTAACGCAGAAAAAGCAGAATCTTATTATCAATTGTTCGTTCTGTTAAATATGGATTTAAAATTATAAATTGTTTTTGTATAAAAAGGTAATTGAGCGTAATTATAGAATTCTTTGAAGATTTTGCTATTGCCTGGTTCAAGAATTATCTTATCTGGATATTTTAATGATTCAAGCATTGTTTTACGGTCTTTTGCTAAAAATACAACTTGTTTGTTTTTTATGCCTCGGACATTTTTATTGCTGGTTAAACCAATGATTAATTTGCCATTTTTTGCAATTGCTTGTTTTAGATTCTTTATTTTTGAAGCATGGCCAAGATGTGGCAAATCATAAACTCCAGTATTTAAAACTCTGATAACATTTGGAGCAATATATTTTTTGGCAAAAGGATTTAAAGCATAAAATTTTCCTCCAGTTTTTTTCTCGATTGCTTTGGCAGTTTTTAAATTAAAAATAAATTCCGAACCTTTTACTAATAAATCAATTTTTTCATCAAAAACAAAAATTCCAGTTTTATCTATTTTTTTGAACTCCCCTATTCGATTGAAATATAATTTTAAGGAATTATTAATTTCTCCACGATGAAAAGTAAAATCTTTTTTAAAAGCTAAGCCTTGATTTAAGATTTGGCCTATTTTTGCTAATTCTTCAGGATGATAAATCAAGTTTTTATTGCACAGTGCTTTTTTATAGAAATCCTCCATTTGCAGGTGTGTTTCTCTAATTATCTTTGCTTTTTCTGGATCATTTTTTTCGATAAAACTCAAATCTTCATCAGTTAAATAATTTTTGCCATTAGTTTGTTTGAGTGTGGTTGTTGAACCATTGGCGATTTTTGATGTGTCTTTAAAATTTTTATTTTCGCAGATTAAGCCTCTTTGCAACCACATTGAATCAATTGTATCTTGTTTTTTGTGCATGAAGTCAAGTGTCTTTTGAATTGTTTTGGCATTATATTCATAGAGATATGATTCTGGCATTTCTGATTTTTTGAGGGAATGTTTTAACAATTTTAAAATAACTAATTTGTTGAAAGTTGTTAGTCTGATTTTATCTTTAATTAAATATTTGAAGAAAAATTTTAGCATATATAGCGAATTTCTAATTTTCAATTTCTAATTTCTATTAAATTTTTAATGCTTAAATTTCTAAACTCTAGAACTTTCTTATTTTAGGATATTTACTTAAGGCATCGATTATTCCCCAAGTCGCACCTTTTAAAATATTCGGCAGATCTTTTATTTTGCTTCTAAAAATCCAGCGGAATGGAAGGTCAACTAAGCAGATCGCGGCAATCGGTAAAACTATATTTAGCTTTTTATTATTAAATTTTTTGATAAATAATAGCTTATTTCTGGTTAAGTAATAGTTTTTAAAAATGCTTCCTTCTTGTGTTGATCTTGATGCTTTGTGCCAGATTTTTGCTTCTGGAATGTAGACTAAATCAAAGCCAGCTTGTTTTGCTCTGATATTCCAATCTGTTTCATCATAATATACAAAATATTTTTCATCTAGCAAGCCAATTTTTTGAATTACTTCTTTTTTTACTAATAAGGCACATCCTGGCAAATAATCAAAAGTAGAATCTTTTTTAAATTGATCTTGGTCTTGTTTGTTTTTACCAATATTACGGCTTAATCCAAATGTTAAATTAACTTTTCCACCAATTGCCCAAATAGTTGTTTGTTGATCATAATAGTAATTTGTGCCCGCAACCATGCCAATATTTTTTTCTTTTATTGCTTCTTTGACTAAACATAATAATGAATTTTGATCAACTACAACATCATTATCTAATTTCCAGATAAAATCATAATTTTGTTTTGCAGATTTGATTGCTAGATTCAGAGCAGCTGGAGCGCCAATATTTTGGCCAATTTCTATTAATTTCAAGTTTGCGTAACCAGTCATTTTTGATAATTCCTGCTTGATTGCTTTTTGAGAGCCATCGTTTGAACCATTGTCGGCAATAATTATTTCTAAATTATTTTTTTGATAATTAAGCTTAGCTAATGATTTCAAGCATTCTAAAGTATCATTTTTGCCATTCCAATTAGGAAAAACGATTGTTACTTTTGGCCAGTTGTTAACTTCCTGATTTTTCATTTTTATGTTATAATCTTTTGTAGAAGCTGATTTGACGCTGATTGCTAACGCTGATATTGCGCTGAATAAATTTTAATATGTTTAACTGTTTAAAATATTTTACTTTATTTTTTGCTTTTTGTCTAACTTTTTTGCTAGGTTTGGCTGTTTTTGGCTGGTTTAATAAAATTAGCGTAATTATATCTTTAATTTTATTTGGTATAGGTTTTCTAGCTTGGATTTTTCTGAGAAAACAAAAAATTAAGCTTGAGAGAAAAGATCTGATTGTTTTTGGAGCAATCATTGTTTTTTCTTTAATTGTTTCTTTTTTTCATCATGGAATTCCTTCTGGCAGAGATGATGCGAGTTATATGTCAGCAGCGATTATGCTGACTAAAACTAGTTCATTATCTTTTAATGATCAGTTGACTCATGCTTATTCAGGTTTTAGAAATTTAGAAGGAAATGTTTTTACATCTCAATTTTTGCCTGGCTATATTGTTTATTTAGCTGTTTATTTTCTTTTTGGCGGAATAAATGCAATGCTTTGGGCGAATTGCTTATTAATGATTTTGTTTTTAAGTTTGATTTATTGTCTTGTTTCTGATTTGGCAAACAGAAAGGCTGCTTTATTTTCGTTGTTGTTGCTTAGTACTTTTTATACTACTTTCTGGTTTACGAAGAGATTGAATTCAGAAAATTTGTTTATGGTTTTTTTCTGGCTTGGAATTTTATTATTTATGGAAGGCTTGAAGAACAAAAAAATATCTAGTTTGTTTTTTGGTTTATATTCATTATTATTCTGTATCTTTATTCGTGCTGAGGCATTACTGTATTTTGCTGTTGCAATCGCAATTTTATTAATTATTTTGGCTATTAAGAAATTAAGAGTTAGTTATTTTGGCGAAAAAATCGAATTAGGATGGAATTCTCTTATTTGTGCAGGCATAACTGTTGCTTCTTTAGTATTTTTTGGTGCGTATCTGCAGAAATATAATGGCTTAGCTTATTTTTATAAACAATTTTACGATCCATGGAAATTGTTTTCTAAAGTCTTTTTAGTTTTGCTTTTGATTTTGGCATTATGCTTAATCGTATATTATCTTCTTCGAAAATATGCTTTTGGTTTTAGCAAAAAGACAATTGATTATTTAATGAATAATGGTCAAAGAATTATTTTCAGTATAATCATTTTAGGTGCTTGTTTATACGAAATTGTTTTATTTTTAAAAGGTTCAAATCTGGCTTGGTCATTTTATCAAATACAATTCAATTTTAAAGCATTAGGTTTTTACTTAATTTTGTTTTATTTTGTTATCGTCTTGATTGGACTTTACAAAAAAGTCTTTAAAAAAGAAGAATTTATTTTAGTTATATTATGTCTGCCTTCATTATTATTTTTATTTCGAGCACAAATTGCAATTGATCAGCCTTGGTTTATGAGGAGATTTTATCCGATATTCTTGCCTTTCATCTTTATTCTTGTTTCTTTTGTATGGTTTAGATTAAGCAATTTAAATTCAAATTTAACAAGCTTTGTTAAGAAAGCAATCATAGTTTTAATTGTTGGAAATTTTTTGATATCTTTGCCAATTGTTTTCTATAGAGAAAATTATGGAATGGATAAGGAGTTGCAAAAAATTAGCCAAAATTTTAAAACTGACGATTTAGTCGTAATGAATCCTGGATGGGCTTGGCAAAAATGGTCTTACGTTTTACATTATTTATATAATGTTAATGCAGTTCCTCGAAGAGAATTATTTTCTAAAAAAGAATTTTTAGTTGAAGCAAATAAATTTGAAAATGATTTAGATAATGATGACGTTATTATCAAATTAAAAACTTTTTTGGATGAAAAATCATTTGAAACTTTAAATAAAATAGTAATGGATTATGATCATGTTTATCTTCTTGTGGCAAAAGATGAACTAATTGTTTATCCGTATAGAGTTGATAATTTGGAATTATTAAAGAAAAATTATTTGAACTATAAAACATTAAGTTCTAGTACGCTATCTATAAAATATTTTAAAAATAGCGATACAAAAGATAAAAAAGTTGCTGATAAAATGTATAATGTGCCAGCTTTATCTTCTGTTGATAATTTTCTATCATTGAGTTTATATAAAGCAAAAGATAAAAATAATTTATATTTATCTGAACGAGTTTATGATGTTGATGCTATCGAAGATTTTAGAAATTATTTAGAAGATTCTTTGGAAGCAAACTTCTAAAATCGCTGATTCGACGCTGATTTCTAACGCAGATATGACGCTGACATTTTGATTTTACAAATATGAAAATTTTGAAGATAATAATTTGGATTCTGTTTGTCGCAGTGATAATCTATGTTTTATCAATGTTTTTTGTGTTTGATAAGAATATGACAATTGTTTATAATTTTAATCCTGATGATTCGTTGCGTTTTTCTAATCCGTATCCTTGGTATAGACTATTGCCCGTTGAACATGTTGGCAGTGATTATTCGCAAAAAGTTAAGGCAGAATTAATTTATTTTTCAGTTAGAATTCCACCCAATTTTAATGATGCAAATTTATGCGTAAAATATAGTGGACAGCCAAGTTCAATAAGATTAGGTGCTGAAAAAGCATTTGATAAATATGAATTTGTTGATACAAAAGTTACAGATATCGATTCACAATGGAAAAAAGCATGTGCTAATTTTAATTTGAGAGAATTTTTGTTGAGTAATTATTATATTAAAAATAATAAGCTGACTTTTGCGATTTCTGCAGCTGGTGTAACAGATCAAAATTTGTTAACACTGACTGAAATTGACTTAAACTTAAAGAAAAATTATAGTAAAAATGAAATGCAGAATTTTTATGCAAGATTGAAGCAAGCGCTGATTCGACGCTGATTTCTAACGCTGATTTAACGCTGATAAATTCAAAAATATGAAAAAATATTTAGCTACAATTTGTAAATATGGATTTTTATTAAGTATGATATTGTTTATTCTGCTAACTGTTTTAAACTCTTGGACAGATTATGTGATTAATGATAGATATTTAAACAGTCAAATTGTTTTGATTTTAGGCTTAGCTTTCGGAATTATCTTAGCTTTTGTATCAGATGATTCTTTCGAAATAAAAAAATAAAAATGAGTAATAAAAAAGTTATTTTTGGCGTTTTTCTTTTTATTGCATCTGCTATGGTTGCTTTTTTTGTTTTGACTTTTAAATTTACAGCACTTGAATCTTTAAGATTTGTTTTAGGAAGTGTGTTTGCTTTATTTTTGCCAGGTTTTGTTTGGGGCTTTTTGTTGCTTAGAGGCAGATTTAACGCTGATACTAACGCTGATAGAACGCCGAAAAATGGTTCTATAAGATTGGCGGATAGAATAATTTTGTCGTTTGGATTATCCTTTGTAATGTCGCCTTTAATTGTGTTTCTATCAAGTAAGCTTGGTGTGAAAATTACATTGTTAAGCTCTGCGATTGAAATATCGTTGTTGATTATGATTGGCTTGATAATTTTATTTGTCAAAGAATTTATTGTTTCTCAATCAATCTATTCTTTGAGAAACGGTTTTAATAAGAATTTTTTTAGTTCTGCGATAATAGCATCAAAAAAAGTTAATTTTTGGCAATTTGTTAAAAATAATCTCGGAGCGATAATTTTGGTTTTGCTGATTATTTTGCTAGCTTTCCATTTTTATTACGGAATTTTCCATCATAACTACATTGTTCCTCCAGGTGATGATCCAACAAGACACATGACTGAAGCAAAAGGAATTATTGAACAAGGTTTTACAAAAGCTTGGGAAGGATCTTTAGATCCCCCATTATTTCACACTCTATTAGCATTAGAAACGTTTTTTACTGGTCAAGACGTTGTAACAACAACAATATTTTTCGTGCCATTTATTTTTATTATTTCTTATCTTGCTTTTTATTTTTTGGTGAGGAAATTATTTAAAAATGAGTTGATAGCAATTATTTCTTTGGTTTTGCTAGTTTTTATATCAAGACAGCCTGGTAATTCTTATTCAACTGGTACTTATCTAAATCTTTTTGCTGGATTGTGCTTATTCTTGTTTGGCTTGGCATTTCTGAAGGATCTATTTTTGAGCAAAGAAATTAATTATAAAAAAATAATATTATGTTTTTTATTCTTTGGTGGAGTGTTTTTGACTCATTCACTATCGAGTACATATATGATTTTGACTTTGTTTTTGATAGCATTTTTATTACTTATTCTTAAATTTTTATCGAGATTTGATTCTTTTAAAAAACATTTAAAAATTTTTGAGAATATTTATTTTAAAAATTTCTTAATTCTTATATTTTCTTTGTTTGTCCTAATATTGCCTTTGACTTATGAATATTATTCTCAAATTTTTCTAAATAGTATAATTGCTCAATTCCAAAGTGCAATGTCTGTAAATAACCAAATTAACGATGTGAGCGTAACTTCGGAAATACCAGAATTAGCTGTATCTTGGAAAGCGTATGATAATCATTTAGGTGTTTTTATATTTAGCCTTGGTTTGATATCAATCCCCTTTTTCTTTTTTAAGTCTCTACAGAAAGCTGAAAAAATTATTATAATTTCCTGGGCTATCGCTTTGTTTATTGGGACTCGTTTTTCATTTTTTATTTTACCTAATAGATTTGCTTTGGATTTAGCTTTGCCTTTGATAGTTATGATTGCTTATTTTTTCTTGACAATTGGATTATTTTTGAGAAATAAAAGCTATTTAGCTCTCAAGATTGTTTTAATATTAATATTGTCATTTAGTACATTAAATTTCATTAAAGATTCAACAGAATATAATCAAAAAGTTAGATTGCAAGATTCTGATGCAAAAGCTTTATCTTGGATAAGAAATAATACTGACCAAAATGCTATTATTTTATCTTATCCAAAGACATTAGCAATGAGAAGTTGGGGTAGCTATATTAATTTATTGACTGGCAGAGCTGTAATCGACGGTAGCGATTGCAATGATTATAAAGGCGAATGTCCTTGGATCTTTGATCCAAATTCTGAATTATCGAGATCATTTTATAAAAAAAATAATATTGAATTTGTCTATGCTGGCAAAAAAGTACTTGGATCTTTTAGTACAAAAGCTGACATCGACTGGAAATATCAGGAAAAATTATTAAATACAGATTTTTTAGAAAAAAAAGCTGAGTTTTTTGACTCAGACAAATTAGGATCAATTATAATATTCAAAATCAATAAAGATAATTTATAGTTTTAGGTTTGTTATTTTAAATTGGTTAATATTACGGATATTATGATATCGAGATATTGTCAAAATTAATTATGTTTTTTCTTAATTATTTGTTGATATAATTTAATATCATATTCGTTGAAAAATCTGAAAATATAAAGAAATAAAATATAAACGAAACAAGACATTATTCCTAAGAGTATAAATTCTACTGTATTACGTAATAAATAGGTAAAAATTGCCATACCGATTCCCGCCGCTATTATTGAAAATAGCGGTTTTATTATGTTTATTATTTTTTCTTGCATATATTTTGCATCAAAATAAATGAATAGACATGATGCGATGATTTGGACAATTAATGTGGCATAAGCAGCACCGACGAAGCCAAAATAACAAACAAAAATAATATCTAAAATAAGATTTAATATAACTGTTGTCGCTTGAATTTTGGTTAATGTTTTTTGTTTTAATAATGTTGTTAAAGATTGTGAAGATGCAACTGAGATAAAATAAAACATTATAAACCAGCCAAAAACTTTTAAAACAGGAATTGAAGCTGAATATTTTTCTTTAAACAAAAACAAAATGATTGGTTGAGCTAGCAAAATAGTTAGAATGCCTAATGGAATGCCAATTGCTGAATAATATCGATGAAAAAAAATATTTATTCTTTTGTATTTGTCCATTCCTCCATAAAACAGTTTGTACATGAATGGACGTGAAATTCTAACTAAAATTCTTGGAATAAAAAGAAAGAAAATAATGACTTTAAATGGTGCGGAATAAAAACCAACGTCTTGAGCATTTTTTATGATTGATATTACGATTTGATCGACTTGAAAATAAACAGTGAAAAATAATTCTGACAAGGCAAAAATATATGATTTTTTCAGCATGCCTTTTAAAGCTTTTAAAGCAAATTCTGGCTTAAAAACAGCTTTTGAGGCATAGATAAATAAAACTATAAAATAAACAAAATTTATAACAAGTTGTGAAATGGCAATATAAAATAGAGTTTGATTTGTAGGAGTATCGGAAAGTTTTGTGATAAAAAATATTGCGCCTAATGATGCAAAACCTTGCAAGACTTCAGAAATTGAAACGCTATTATTAATATTTTTTAATCTTAAAACTGCCCAACTGACTCGAGATTGTTCAATCAGAAATAAAGCTGGACCTAAAACCAATATCAAGATAACTGTAATGTGTGAATAGCCAAATAATTTTGAAGTAATAAATAGAATCGGAATGACTAAAACAGTTAGAATTGACTGAAATATTATTGCATTGCCAAAATAAACTGGCGCTTTTTTGATATCTTTAGAGCCTTCTTGAATTAAAAGCATTCTTAAGCCCATATCGCTGAAGACTAAAAAAATACCAATGAAAGCAATGGCTGTTGAATAGATGCCGTATTTATCAGGTCCTAAATAGTTTGCTAGAACGATAACAATGATTGCATTCAATACTTTGAAGATTGTATTTGCTGATAAGGCAAACATTGTATCAAATAATAACCTTTTAAACATAGAATCGCTAATTTACACAAATTAAACACAAATTTCACGAACTAATATTTGTGTAATTCGTGCTAAATTTGTGTAAATTTGAGATTTTTTAGTCAAGATAACCTAGACCTTTTAATTTGTCCTTGATCATTTTTTCTTCATCATTCGTATATTCTTTTTGATCATCTTTTTTTTCTTCTTCATCATGTTCGCAATTGCATCCGCAATCGCATTTTGTACAATCACACATTATTTTGTTTAGCTTTCTTGGCATTACTTAATAAATATAAGTTTAATAAGTTGCGAAGAAAAACTGAATTATTATAAATTTGATAAGTTAGAATTGATTGCGAATTTGTCTATCGAGCCTTGCATTTCGTTATATGCGTATCCTTTCAGTATGTTATCACGTAATTGAATTTTAACAAATGATGATTCTGATTTGCTTTTTGCTGTCCACCAATTTGGCATAATTGGATTTGAATCAGCGACAGCAGTTATAACATATGTGATTCCATTAACAAAATTTGCTTGATCTTGAAAAATCGGATAAGTCCGTTCATAAATATGAGAATGTCCGCCAAAGACTATATTAACTTTATATTGCTCTAATATTGGAACAATATCATTTTTAACATCTACATTGGGATGAAAATAATTGTATTTATAATTTGAATTGTATGGAGGACGATGCAATAAAACAATTTTCCAGGTTTTGTTTGTTAGGGCTAAATCAGAATTTAACCAATCATATTGAGTACTGCCCATAGAAAAATCAGTTTCGGTATCTAGTACTACGAAATGGGCATTTTTATAATCAAATGAATAATATGATTGATTTTTTGGATAAGTATTAAAAAGAGTAAAATAATTATCTAATGCATATTCGTGATTTCCAATGACAGGAAAAAAAGCAGAGCTTAATCCTTTTTTGGGTGTTTTATTGATGATAGAGCTTTCCAGTCTTTGAAACACTTCCCATTCATTAACAGAATCATCTTGGGTAAAATCGCCAACATGAAAGGCAAAATCGTATTTTTGGTTGTTAATTCCTTCGATTATTCTTAAATGATTTGTACGATCTACTTGTTGAGTATCACCATAGACAACAAAATTGAAAGTATTATCAGGAATAAAAGCTATTTCTGAATGAACGTTTTCATTTGCTAATTTTAATGTTGTTCTTGAATTTAAAGCCAAGCTATAACTACTTAAAATTGGTTTTTTGCTATCAGAGATTAATAATTCTTTATTATTGTCTGAATTAACATTGCCGAAATTTGGAATAATATTCGTTGGATATTTGACAACACTCAATTCTTTTACAGCATTTGTTTTGAAACCAAAACGAAAGATTTTGCATGCTGTGCCTTGTGATGCTTGGCAAGCAGCAATTTCATCGTAACTGTCGTTATTCATATCTCCTGCTGCAATATTTACTCCGCCTCTGAATTCTTGGTCAAAGATTAGAAATTGTCCGATTTTTTTTGCTTGGTCATTATAAATTTCTACATATGGCGCTTGGCCAGAATTAGTTGTAACAATAATTTCGTCTTTGCTGTCAGAATTTATATCTCCTGTAGCAACACTTAATCCTCTATTGAAATTTGTTGGAAATGCCAAAATATCTGGCATTATTTTTTTACCTTTATAATTAAAAATGCTTAATATCGGATCGCTATGTATGCCAGGAGCAGTAATAATTTCTTTTTTGCCATCATTGTTTGTATCGCCAACTGCAATATCGATGCCGTTTTTGAAACTTTTTCCATAAGCTAAAAACTTTGAAAGGAGTTTTCCTCTTTTTGTGTAGACTCTAATTTCTGGTTGCCATGAGCTTTTTGGTGAGACAACGATTTCATCTTTATTATCACCAGTTAGATCACCTACAGCAATATTAATGCCACCAGAAAAATATTTTCCATATGGATAAAATTCTTTAATTTTATTACCTGTATTCAAACTATAAGTTCTGATTGGCTGTAACTCATTTTGTTTTATACCAGTGACAATAATTGATTCAGCAAAAACAAAATTACTTGTTTGGAATAAAGTAAAGATCGTTATACAAAAAATAACAAATTTTTTCATGATTTGTTTGTTCTTTATGTATTAATTTTAACTTATGTTCCTGCTTTTGACAAGAAATATTTTAAGTCTTAAATTTGAAAATTTTGAGATATCAAATTAGCGAAGTCAGTTGGTTTTGGGTTATTTAAACTAATTTGCTTGTTTAATGACCAAAAACCATGTCTTGAATGATCGCCAAATTGGCCAATGGCTTGCATACCATGATCAGAAATGATTAATATAGTTGCATCTGGGTGTTCTGTTTGGACTTTTTTGGCAATATCATTTAATTCTTGATAGATTAATTTCATCTTTAATTCTTGTCCGAAACTCAAGTGGCCAACAACATCAGCTAAATTAAAATAGCCAAAAACTAAATCTTTATTAGTCTTTAATTCTTTAAAAAATTGTTCTTTAACAAATTTGTGATGGTCAAAGGCGCATTTATCAAATTCTTTAATTCCATTTTTTTTGTCAAAAAAGCCTTTTAGCAAATCGCGTTCTGTTTCATGTTGTTTTAGGACATAGGAAAATCCTGGAACATCAATTGTGTAATGGCTTTTGAAATTTTTTAAAAAAGTATCTTCTGGTTTGATTTTTGAACCCCACATTTTGGCGCCTTGCTTCAAGATGTCTGCTTCTAAATTTTTGCCAACCATAAAAGATGACCAAATAACAATTGTTCTTGGTTCTTTAAATTCGGACAAATCTGTCATGCCATGTGATTGTTGTTTGAGATTTGGAAAATTGTTTTTTTCGACAAAATCGTATTCCAAACCATCGTAACCTAGAATTATAAACATAAGAATTTAGAATCTGGAATCTAGATTCTAGAATGAATGAAGAATTTGGAATTTAGAATTCTACATTCTAAATTCGATTCAAGATTCAAGATTCTAAATTCTAGATTCTCGTAAAATTATTTAATATCTGGAATAATTCCTCCAGCCACAGTATCATATTGATCAGCAAGAACGAAACGTCCTGTTTCTTGGACTTTGGAAAAAGCGTCTATTACAATTGGTTTTTCTAATTTTATTGTAACTTCGCCAACTTCAGTATTATTAATTACTGGTGCATTTTCTTCTAAGGTTTCTAATGTTGATGAATTTACTCTTTTATTAATTATTGAAATTGTTCCTGGAACTTCTTGAGTAACTGATCTGAAAACTATTTTTTGGCCTTTTTTATAGCCTTGTTTTGACATCCAAAAAACATTTGCTTTGATTGTATCAGAAACTTGTGGTGCTTCTTCTTTTTTGCAAATTATTTCTCCTCTTTCAATAAAAGGATCATCTTTGATTGTAATGCCGATGCTTTCGCCTGCATGAGCTTCTTTTTTATTTGGATTGCCAAATTCTTCAATGGATGTGACTTCTGACTCATTATTTGATGGCAACATGATTATTTTATCACCTTGCTTGATTGAACCTGATTCTAACCTGCCAACCAAAACTCTCTTATCACCTACTTTGTAAACGTCTTGAATTGGAAAACGTAAAGTTTCATTTGCTTTATCTTTAAGCGGAGTAAAGCTGTCTAAAGCTTCCAAAATTGTTTTTTCGTTGTACCATTTCATGCTTGTTGATCTTTTGGCAATGTTTTCACCCTTGTTTGCTGAAACTGGAATGATATAAGTTGGTTTTAAATTAATTGAAGATAAGAATGTTTTTAATTCTTGGACAACTTCATTGAATCTATCTAATTTATATTCAACTAAATCCATTTTATTTACGGCAACAATAACTTGTTGAATACCAAGCATACTTAAAACATAAGCATGGCGTTTTGTTTGCTCTTGAACGCCTTCGCTGGCATCAACAATCAAAATAGCTGCTTCAGCTTGTGAAGCGCCAGTAATCATGTTTTTCAAAAATTCTTTGTGACCAGGAGCATCAATGATGACATATTCTCTTTTTTCTGTTTTGAAGAATATTTGAGTTGTATCAATTGTGATTCCTTGCTCTCTTTCTTCTTGAAAATGGTCGGTAATAAAACCAAATTCCATTTCTCTGCCCAAAGATTCACAAACTTGCTTTACTTCGGCAACTTTGTCTTCTGGAACAGCACCGGTATCATAAAGCAAACGACCAATTAAAGTTGATTTACCATGATCAACGTGACCAGTTATGACCAATTTCAAATATTGCTTTTCTAACATATTTTTTTTAATTAAATAAATAATCAAGATACAAGATACAAACAAATTTCAATAACCAATATTCAAACTCGTCGCGTTTGGTTATTTTAATTTGGATATTGGAAATTGTTTGTATCTTGTTTCTTGTATCTTTATAAAGACTACATATAACCAAGTGCTCTCAATTTATTCATCACATAAACACTTTCTTTATCTTGTGCTCTGCCTGATCTTTCAGCAACCTTTGTTGTTTCTAATTCTTCAACAACTTGATGAACATTGCATGCATTAGAATCAACAGGACCACAACATGTTTCACAGCCAATTGATCTGAATCTTTTGCCATTTTTTGCAAAATATAAATCAACGATTGGAATATTTTCTCTTTCTACATATGCCCAAATATCTTTTTCTGTCCAATCTAAAAGCGGATGTACGCGAATGTGTTGTTCAGATGCTTGTTTTGATTTATATTGATCCCATAATTCTGCTGGCTGATCTTTGTAGTTCCATTGAAATTGTTGATTTCGTGGCGAAAAAACTCTTTCTTTTGCTCTGATGCCATGTTCATCGCGTCTGATGCCTAATAATAAAGCTTTGAATTTGTATTGAGCAATTCCTTGTTTTAGAGCTTCTGTTTTTAATTGACCACAACATTCAAGTTTGTCTTTTGTCTTTGGATTCATTCCAGCTTTTAAGGCTTCTTCATTCCTATGAACAATCAATTTTAAATTCCATTTTTTTGTATATTCATCGCGGAATTGATAGATTTCTTTAAATTTAAAGCTAGTATCAATATGCATAACTGGAAATGGTAAGTGACCATAAAATGCTTTTCGACAAAGCCATAATAATGTTGTTGAATCTTTACCAATTGACCAAAGTTGAGCAATGTCATGATATTGCTTGTAAGCTTCTCTAATAATGTAAATACTTTTTGCTTCTAGATTGTCTAAATGTGTCATATTTTTAATAATTTAAGTTTCTAAAAAATAAAATATAATTTCAACACTCTAATTGTAGCTTGTAGTATAATTATTTGCAAGTATCAAACTGTAGATAATTCCTTGATTTTTTTTATTTTTAGGTTAAAATAAAGAAGATAATCTAAATACATGGATCCAAAACAAATCATTAAATTTATATTAATATTTCTAGCAATTTTGTCAATCATTGCTTTAATATCTTCTATTTGGCTTGGTTTTGCAAATTCTTTTAGATTGGTATTTGGAATTATTTATGTTTTATTTATTCCTGGTTTTGTGTGGAGCTATGTCTTTTTTCGTAGAAGCGGATTTGACGCTGATACTAACGCTGATACGACGCTGATAAATAGTTCTGACGAAAAAAATGACGGTATTGATTGGGTTGAAAGAATTATTTTATCTATTGCTTTATCTTTGGCTTTGGTGCCGTTAGTGATATTTTTTGTAAATAAGATTGGTGTAAAAATAAATCTGCTGAGTGTAATGATTGAAATTTTTGGAATTATTTTAATTGGGGTAACAATAATAGTTGTAAAGAATTATATAAGTTTAAGTAGAAAGTAGAATGTAGAAAGTAGAAAGAACTACTTGCTACTTACTACTTGCTGCATTCTATTATGTTGAAATATGATTATCTTGTAGTTGGTGCGGGATTTGCTGGATCAGTGATTGCTGAAAGATTGGCATCGCAACTTAATAAAAAAGTTTTGATTATTGATAAAAGAGATCACATTGGAGGTAATTGTTTTGATTGTTATGATAAGTCTGGTGTGCTGATCCATAAATATGGTGCTCATTTATTTCATACTGATAAGAAAGAAGTTTTTGATTATTTATCAAAATTTGCAAAATGGCATAAATATGAACATAAAGTTAAGGCTTGTCTCAAAGATGTCATTTATGATATGCCGATTAATTTGAATACGATAAATAAATTTTTTGGTAAAGATTTTGATCAGAAAGAATGCAAAAAGTATTTAGATGAAATTAAGGTAAAGATTAAAAAACCTAAAAATGCAGAAGAACAAGTTGTTTCACAAGTTGGTTGGGAAATTTATGAAAGTTTTTTTAAGAATTACACTATTAAACAATGGGAAAGGCATCCGAAAAAATTAGATGCATTAGTAACTGCAAGAGTGCCAATAAGATTAAATACTGACGATCGATATTTTGAAGATCCGTACCAATTTATGCCAAAATATGGTTTTACTGATCTTTTTAAAAGGATATTGAAACATAAAAATATCGAGATTAAATTAAAAACTGATTTTAAAAAGATAAAAGATAAGATTGATTATAAAACTTTGATTTATACTGGTTGCATTGATGATTTTTTTGAAAAAAAATTTGGCGCGCTGCCCTATCGATCGTTAAAATTTAAATTTAAGAACTATAATCAACCTTTTTATCAAGATTATACTGTAATTAATTTTCCGAATGAACATAAATATACGAAAGCTGTTGAGATAAAACATGCAACTAAACAAAAGATAGATAAAACAACAGTTGGTTATGAATATCCGTCAAGAACTGGCGAGCAATATTATCCAGTTTTTGAACCAAAAAATCAAAAATTATATAATCAATATTTTAAATTAGCGTCTAAATTAAAGAATGTTTATTTTATTGGAAGATTGGCTGAATATAAATATTACGATATGGACGATGTCATTTTTAGTAGTTTAAATTTATTTAAAAAATTAAAAAATAAGGTTTAATACAATGAAACAAGCATTAATAACAGGAATAACTGGACAAGATGGATCATATTTAGCTGAATTATTATTATCTAAAGGTTACAAGGTTTTTGGAATGGTTAGACGTTCTAGCACTGAAACAGTTGGCAGAATCAGCCATATCATGGATAAACTTGAACTGATTCAAGGAGATTTGACTGATCAAAATTCATTAAGAAGCGCTTTGCAACAATCAAATCCTTCTGAAGTATACAATCTTGCTGCTCAATCTTTTGTACCAACTTCTTGGAATCAACCTATTTTAACAGGATCTGTAACAGCTTTGGGTGTTACAAATATTTTGGAAGCAATTAGACAAACTTGTCCAAATGCAAAATTTTATCAAGCTTCGTCTTCGGAAATGTTTGGAAAAGTAAGGGAAGTTCCGCAGAACGAAGATACTCCTTTTTATCCTCGTTCTCCTTATGGCGTTGCGAAAGCTTATGGACATTTTATTACTGTTAATTATCGCGAAAGTTATGGAATGTTTGCTTGTTCTGGAATTTTATTTAATCATGAATCGCCAAGAAGAGGCTTGGAATTTGTAACAAGAAAAATTACTGATGGTGTAGCTAAAATAAAATTAGGCTTGGCGTCTGAATTACGTATGGGAAATATAGATTCCAAAAGAGATTGGGGTTTTGCTGGCGACTATGTTGAGATGATGTGGAAAATGTTGCAACAAAATCAGCCAGATGATTATGTTATTGCCTCTGGTGAAACACATTCTGTTCGAGAATTTTGTGAAATTGCTTTTGCTCATGTTGGTTTGAATTATCGAGATTATGTTCATGTTGACGAAAAATTTGTTAGACCTGCAGAAGTTGATCTTCTTGTTGGTGATCCAAGCAAGGCAAGGAAAATCTTAGGATGGAAAGCAAAAGTCAGCTTTAAGGAACTTGTAACAATGATGGTTGATGCTGATATTGCAAGATTGAAAGAGCAAAGTAAGTCAGCAGAAATGTTGAAATATCAAAAATTGAATTTTGGAAGCAAAGGTGATATCAATCTAGCAGCTCTTAAAACTAATATTATAAAACCTAACGCATAATGATGAAAAAGAAAGCTTTAATAACAGGAATATCAGGATTTGTCGGACCATATTTGGCAAAAGAATTGCTAAAATATAAATATGAGGTTTTTGGAATAGACAGAACTGGAACAAGTAATAAGGAACTAGTAACTAGTAAGATTTTAAAATGCGATTTGTTGGATAAAAAAAATGTTTTTCAAGTTATAAATAAAATTAAGCCAGATTTTGTTTTTCATCTTGCTGGTTTTAGTTCTGTTAAAGATAGTTGGGACAAACCGGAATTATGTAGAAAAATAAATGTTGAAGGCACTAAGAATTTGCTCGATGCAATTGTTAAATTAAATATTAATCCTAAAATATTAGTTATTACTTCTGCTGAAGTTTATGGCAAGCCAAAAGTATTGCCTCTTAAAGAATCTTTTGAATTGCATCCGGAAAGTCCTTATGCAAAATCAAGAGTTGAGCAAGAAAAATTATTATTAAATTATAAAAATCTAGATTGGATTGTTTCACGCAGTTTTAATCATACTGGGCCAGGCCAACAACCTATTTTTGTTATTCCAGAATTTGCTAAGCAATTAGCAGAGATAAAGTTGAAAAAATCAGAACCTGAAATTTTTGTCGGTAATTTAGATGCAAAACGTGATTTTAGCGATGTTCGAGATGTTGTCGCTGCTTATCGAATTTTACTTGAAAAAGGAAAAAGCCATGAGACCTATAATGTTTGTTCCGGCAAGTCTTATGTAATTAAGAGCTTGCTTTCAAAAATGATTAAAATGTCTGGAAAGAAAGTTAAGGTTGTTATTGATAAAAATAAGTTTAGGCCAGTTGATATTATGGATTTAAAAGGAGACAATAAAAAGTTTAGAAAACTTGGTTTTAAATTCAAATATAATATCGATAAGACTTTGAAAGATAGTTTGAATTGGTGGATTAAAAATAATTAGCATGGAAATAGCAAAGACTGCGACAAAAAATGTTTTGTTTTTATTTACAGCTGATATTCTTTCTAAGATTATCAATTTTTTTTATGTAGTAATTTCTGCTAGATTTTTAGGAGTTGATGACTACGGCATGCTAATGTTTGGCATGTCTTTTGTTGAAATTTGTGGTATTGGATTAGATCTTGGACTATCTGCAATTCTGATACGCGAGATTTCTAAAAACGAGTCAAAGATGAATTCCTATTTTAATAATGTTTTGTTCATTAAAATAATTTTAATTCTTGTCACGTCTTTAATCACTGGATTAATCTTATATTTTGTAAACTACGGACATGATTTAAATATTATAATTGTTGTTTTGTTTATTACAGCAATTATTAATTCGTTTGCATTAATTTTAACTTCAGTTTTTCAGGCATTTAATAAGATGCAGTATGTTTCAATTGGCAGAATTGTTTCGACTTTGGTTATTTTGATAGGTGCTTTCTTTTTGATCAGGATAGATGTTAATGCAAATGCTGTAGACTTTGCTTTTCTTTATCTCGCTTCTAGCATTGTTCTATTTCTTCTGTCATTATTGATTTATATTTTTTATTTTAAGGCAAAAATTAGATTTACTTTTGCAAAAAAACATTGGTTAAATATTATCAAGCTAGCTTTGCCGTTTGGTATCTCAGTAATATTTGTGACAATTTATTATCGTATTGATAGCGTAATGCTTAAATTTTTTAAAGGAGATAGCGAAGTCGGCTTGTATAATGCAGCTTATAATTTAATCTTTGCATTGAATTTTATACAAGGAATTGTTATTACATCGATATATCCGATAATGTCAAAACTTTTTGTATCGTCTCGAGAACAACTAATGAAATTGTTTGAAATATCAATCAGGATTTTGGCGATTTTTGCTTTTCCAATAGGAGTCGGAACAGCTCTACTAGCTGATAGACTTATTTTGCTTATCTATGGCGAAAAGTTTATTGCAGCTTCATCCTCACTGAGAGTTCTGATTTGGGCTTTAGTATTTATGTTCTTGAATGTATCCATCGCCAATCTTATGAATGTTGTTAATTTACAAAAAATAGTAGCTTATCAAATCATTATTGCAGCAATTTTTAATATTGTTGCCAACGTGTTTATTATTCCAAAGTATGGAGCTGCTGGTGCAAGCTTCACAACTGTTTTATCAGAAATATTAGCATTTATTTTACTACTTTGTTTTAGTCATAAATACAATTTTAAAATATCAAGATTTACTATTTTAAGTGTTTTGAAGATAGTTGTGTGTACTGCTATTATGGGTGTTTTTGTTTATTTTGTGTTGAATTTGAATCTTTTTGTTGTAATAATTTTAAGCGCTATCGTCTATTCTGTTTTAATATATATGTTTAAAGTTATTGATAAAAATGTTATAAAATTATTTTTAAAGCTAATCTTAAATAGATGAAATCTCAATATAATTTTGGTGGCTCAGAATTAGATGTCTATAAAACTCAAAAATATTTTTTGAATTTTTTTGCAGGTCGCAAAAATGTTCTAGATCTAGGTTGTGGTCGAGGAGTTTTTATGGAAATGTTAAAAGGAATTAACGTTAAATCAATCGGGGTTGACAATAGCGATGAATCAATAAAATGTTGCAAAGAAAAAAACTTGAATGTTTATAAGAGTAATATTGTAGATTTTTTGAACAAAAATAAAAATAAGTTTGACGGCATATTCTTGGGGCATATCATTGAACACTTTTCCGTTAACGATGCAAAGCATTTATTGCATTCCTGCTATAATTCTTTGTCCGACGAAGGAGTTTTGGGTATTATAACTCCTAATTCTGCTTCGTTTCAGGTTATGTCAGAAATATTCTGGCTTGATCCAACTCATGTTCGACCATATCCATTACTCTTGCTTTCTGATTTATTGAAAGAACAGGGTTTTAAAATTGTTGATTCATGCAGTCTTATTTCTGCTAATAGCATATACGATTATCTAAAACGCAGTTTTGAGAGCATTATTAATTTAAAAATTACTGGGATAAATTCTTATATAGTAGCAAAAAAATGAAAATTGCTTTAGATGTTAGAATCGCGCAGTTTTTACCCTACTCTTACAGAGGCTTTGGTTACGTTGCAAAAAATTTGACAAAATCTTTGCTTGAAAAGCATTCTGGAAATCATGAATTCTTTATAATTGGATATAATAATTTTTCAAATTTTAGCATACTTAATTTAGAAAAATATACTATTTTAAAACCATTATCTTTTATTGATAGTAATATTTATTTTAATTTTTATAGAAATTTTCAGTTTATTGAAAGCTATCTACTTAAAAAAACTCTCGAAAAAAATAACGTTGATATTTTGTTGACTTTTTCTACTGGTGATAGCGATTTTAGAATTCAGAAAGGAAACTATAAAGTCATAAGAGTATTTTTTGATATGATTCCGCTGATTTTTGAAAAGCAATATTTAAGATCTGAAAAGTTGAAGAAAAAATATCTTAATTATTTGCAAAGTTTTACTGATTCTAATGCAATATTAGCAATTTCTGAAAGTGCTAAAAATGATTTACTTTCAAAAATTAAATTTGATAGAAATAAAGTTTTTGTTGCATATCCTGGAGTAGATGTTAGGTTCGATAAATTAGAAAAATCAAATATTAAGAAATACGGAATTGAAGGCAAATATATTCTTCATTTAGGCGGATATGATTTTAGAAAAAACGTTAAAATGATTCTTGAGTCCTACAATAAATTAGATTTAGATATTAAGAACAACTATAAATTAATTTTAGCTGGCAAGATTCCAACAAATGATAAAATTGAACTAGATAGTATTATTTCTAAATTAAATCTTAAAAAGAACGTTATTTTTGCAGGTTTTATTGATAATAAAGATCTTCCTAATTTGTATAGAAATGCTGCATTGTTTGTTTTTCCTTCTCTTTATGAAGGTTTTGGTTTGCCAGTAGCTGATGCAATGCGATTTGGATGTCCAGTTGTAACCTCTGACAATTCTTCATTAAAAGAGATTGCTAACATTGGAGCGATTTTAGTTGATCCGTTAGATACTGATTCAATAAAAAATGCGATGACAAAAATTCTATCCGATTCTGATCTTAGAAATGAATTAATTAAAAAATCCCACGAAAATGTTAAGAGATTTACATGGGATAGAGCTGCTTTAAAAACTATTGATATTTTTGCTAATCTTTAATTTTGATTGTAAACTTTTTGGAATATTTGACTTATTTTTTCTCCAGCTTTTTGACAGTCAAATAGATCTAATGCTCTTTTTCTTGCTTTAGTACCTAACTCAATCCTTAAATTCTTGTTCTTATACAATAAATCTATTTTTTTAGACAATTCATAGCTATCTGCTGGTGATACTAAGATTCCCGCATCCCCGATAACTTCAGGAATTGATCCTGATAATGTAGAAATGACTGGTTTGGCGCATGCCATGCTCTCTATAAAAACCATACCAAATTGTTCCTGCCATTGTTTTACTGGAATGCTTGGCAAGACGAAGATATCAGCCAAGTTATGTACTTTTGGTAGATCTTGATAAGGAAAGTTCTTAATTAATCTGATATTTTTATCAATTTTCATTTTTTTCGATAATGAAGTAATTTTCTTAGACATAGGACCGTCCCCGACTATCAATAATTTAACTTTTGAATTTTTTCTTATTATGCTTGCCACCGATTTTAAGACATCTTGTATCCCCTTTTCCCAAACCAATCTGCCGATGCAAAGAATAATAAAATCATTTTTTTTAAATCCTAGTCTGTTAAGCATTTCAGTATCTTTTGACTGAGGTTTAAATCTGTTTAGATCTATTCCCATATACAAGACTGTAATTTTTTTTGGATCAGCGCCTTCTAGTATCAATGCTTCTTTTGCACGAATCGAGGTTGCAATAAAATGATCCGCTTCTTTCAATGTTTTTTTCTTGTTTAATCGTTGTTTATTGAAAAATTCATTATTAAATGGTATATTTTCCCATACTGTTACAATAACTTTCTGCTTAGGATTTTTCTTTTTTGAATCTAGCGATTGGATAGTATAAGGATTAAATGTTTCAATTGTATTTATAATATCGAATTTTGATAAATATTTTGTTAGAAAAAAAGGATAATCTATATTGCCAAAAAAGAATTCACCAAAATAATGGCCAATTTTTGAATCATTAATTGGTTTTGCCAGAGAAAAAAAATTCATAAGCGGTAATTTTATATCTTCTGTTTTAAAAAATTGTGGCTTTGCATAAATTCCTTCTACGCTAAAATTTTTTGCGAGAGGCTCGTAATTTTGCATTTCCCATTTATTGATTGTTGCTCCACGTACTATTGCGACTTTCATACAAGCTTATATATTTATCTTAATTTAGTTCAGTGAAATTTGAGTATTTATTTAATTTAAGCATATAAATGGCAATCAAGCAATTAAAAATCGGAATAGATGTTACTGGTATCCATAGAGTTGAAAAAACTGGTACTGAGACTTTTATTTATAATTTAATAGAAAATTTAAAACTTGATCGCAATAACAAGTATGTTTTGTATTCTTATTATGATTTGGCTCCTGATTTTATTTTGCCTGATAATTTTTCAATTAGAATATGTAAATTAAAACCATCAGTAGGAAGAGACATTCTAATGTTTTTATTTTGGAATGTTTTGTCTTTACCAATCATGATTGCGAAAGATAAGTTGGATATTTTTTTATCAACTAATCAGATGGGGCCTTTATTTTGTACAACAAATTTGTTTACTGTAATTCATGATCTTTCTTTTCTAACTCAACAGGAATGTTTTAATTTTAAAGACCGTTTGATTTTTAAATTTTTTGCTAGACTAACTATCCTAAAATCTAAGAAAATTTTTGCAGATTCGATTGCCACAAAAAATGATTTAATCAAGTTTTACAATGTTTCTCACGAAAAGATTAATGTCGTTTATTTGGGTTATGATAAAAATAAATTTTGCTTGCAAAAAAAGTCTGAAATCATTAGGTTAAAACAAAAATACAATATAGACTCTGAATATATGCTTTTTGTAGGCACTCTTCAAAAAAGAAAAAATATCAGAAATTTAATATTAGCTTTTGATTTACTGAAGAAAAAATATGAAATTAATGAAAAACTTGTAATCGCAGGCAAAAAAGGCTGGCTTTATCAAGATATTTTTGCAACTATTATGGAAAAAAAGTTAGAAAACGATGTAATATTCACTGATTATGTCTCTAAAGATGACATCTCTCCATTATTAGCCGGCGCAAAAGTTTTTGTTTTGCCATCTCTATACGAGGGTTTTGGTATTCCTATTTTGGAATCAATGGCTACTGGAACTCCTGTAGTTGCTTCAAATATTTCTTCACTACCAGAAGTTACATCTGATGCAGCAGTCTTAATTAACAATCCTAATTCAGTTGAAGAAATAGCCGAGAAGATTAAATTAATAATTACTGATAATAATTTAAGAAATGATTTTTCAAAGCGTGGCTTGAAGAGAGTAAATTACTTTTCCTGGAAGAAAATGTCTGATGAATACTTAAAAGTTTTTAATAATTATATTAGATAAAATGAACATAGCAATTGATTCAAGGCCATATTTTGAGAAACAGAAAGATGGAATATCTGGATATTTTACTAATCTATTAGATAATATTGTCAAAATTGATCATAGTAATGATTATACTTTGTTTGTTAATGAGGATTGTGCTAATAATTTTGATTCAAGAAAGATTGATTTGAAGATATTGAAGAATCCCAAAATGTGCTGGCCTCAAACTAGACTAACTTACCATTTTTTGACGAATAAAGATAAATTTGATTTGTTTTTTGCACCAGCTCACTCTATCCCCTTTTATACAGGCTGCAAAAAAGTAGCAGTTATCCATGACTTGGCTTACAAAAAATTTAGAGAATATTTTACAAATTTTGATTATATAATGCTGTCTAAATTGACAACTAATTTTGCAATAAAATATTCTGATCATTTAATTGCTGATTCAATATCAACAAAAAACGATATTATTGAATTCTATGACGTTAAGCCAGAAAAAATTTCTGTTATCTATCTTGGTTATGATAAGAATAAATTTTATAGAAGATCGAGCGAAGAAATTGAGAAAACTAAGATAAGATATAAAATAAATAATGACTACATTATTTTTGTTGGAACGTTGCAAAAAAGAAAGAATGTCGAAAGATTAATTAGAGCTTATGATTTGCTAGTGAAAAAAGGAAGAAAAGAAAAACTTGTTATTGTTGGTAAAAAGGGCTGGCTATATGATGATATTTTTAATGCAGTTTCGGAACTTAGACTAAAAGACAATGTCATATTTACTGATTATGTTCCTGAAAATGATTTATCAGCATTGATTTCTGGCGCAAAATGTTTTGTTCTTCCTTCTCTGTATGAAGGTTTTGGCTTGCCTCTTTTAGAAGCAATGGCATGCGGAACTCCGGTAGTTACGTCAAATGTTTCTTCACTTCCTGAGATTTGCTCTGATGCCGGCATCTTGATTAACAATCCATATTCTATTGAAGAAATTGCAGAAAGAATTTTGGGTTTGATTGATGATGATTTATTGAGAAGTAATCTTTCTTCAAAAGGTCTAGAGCGCGCTAGATTATTTTCATGGGAAAAATGCGCTAAACAAACTTTAGAAGTTTTAACTCGTGTAAATGAGCAATAATCCAAGGGTATCAATTGTTATTTTAAATTGGAATGGCCTTAGCGATACTATGGAATGTTTGAATTCGTTAAAAAATATTAATTATGATAATTATGAAGTAATTTTAGTCGATAATAATTCTAAGAATAGTGAAGCAAAAATACTCAAAGATAAATTTGGCAATTTTATTAAATTAATTTGCAATAACCGTAATTACGGATTTGCTGAAGGCAATAATATCGGTATTTCTGCTGCCTTAAAAAATGGTACTGATTATGTTCTTTGCTTGAATAATGACACTGTTGTGGAGCCAAATTTTTTACGGGAGATGATAAAGTTTGCTGATAATGATGTTGGGATGATCGGCGGAATTATGATTAACTATTATGATCAAAAAAAGATTGATAATGAGGGTATTTTAATAACAAAATCTGGCTTAAGTTTCAGCATTAAAAATGATAATTATAAGTACTTAGGACCATGTGGCGGAGCTGCTTTATATTCTACAAAAATGCTGAGAGACATTGAAATAGATGGAAAATATTTTGATTCTGATTTTTTTATGTATGCTGAAGATGTTGATCTCGCGTTTCGCGGTCATTTGCTCGGATATAAAGCTTTAAAATCTGAAAAATCATTTGTTTATCATAAGATTTCTGCAAGCTCGAAATCAGGTAGCGATTTTTCTTGCTTTTATAATCAGAGAAATCATATTTGGTTGATAGCTAAAAATTTTCCAGTTGGATTAATTTTTAGATATGGAATGTATATTTTACTTGGTCAGATTACTGGTTTCTTTGTTTATTTGAAAAGACGCAAACTAAAACTTTTTTTGAAGTCAAAAATTGATGCTTTTAAAAAAATAGGCTTGGTTTTTAAAAAGAGAAATATAATACAAAAAAAAATCCGTATTTCGAATAAAGAAATAAGGAAACTATTTGATAAAAGGATTTTTTTAATTAAATATTAGTTATTCAAAACTTCGAATATCTCTACATTGCCGAATTTACTATTGAATTCGGTTTTTTTATCCAAATTACTAGCTTTTGTTAGATTGCTATTATGCCATGGAAATTTTTCTAACCCAGGCCACCAGCCAATTGGTTCCTTGCCCGCATAAATATAGCTAATGTTATTTTCTTGAAAATACTTTTTTGATGATTCGTTGTCTGGATCGTTAAAAGCTAAATATTCTTTTTTATCTTTAATGTTTTGAATGATAACTGTTTCACGATCTGTTAATAACGATATATAATCTCCCCAACCTCTTGTTCCAAAACCAGGAGTAATTAAGATTTTAGAGTTTTTCAGAGTATTGTTTTTTATCCAATTGATTGCTTGCGTATCTACAGGCTGAACTCTTTGCATCGTATTATAGCTAATTATGTGGTCAACTCTTTTTGCTGTTGGAATAATAAGTAAAAGTGTAATTGCAAATGAAACATACAGTTTGTATTTTATATTATTTATAATGCTGATGCTCAGAATTATAGCGATGCTTGATAAGATACAAATCGGTATGGCCATATCACGCATATAGCGGAGATGTTCTACTGTTATTGGTATTGATGCGCCAATAATTAATGCCAATAGCCAGGAAAAAAGTATTGGAGCAGAAAAGTCATTTGTTTTATTATTTTTAGCTTTAAAAAATATACATAAAATAATTCCTAGAATTGTTAAATAAAGCAATAAATTATTGCTCAGTAGATCGCTAATCCTTGCGAATGATGGCATAACATCAGTTTCTGCCAATACTATTTGAGCTGCATTTGTTCCTCCGACTGCAATATCTGGAAATATATTTTTAAAAACGCTATTGATTATTGCATATCCATAATATGGCAAGGCAAACAAAAAACCAAGGATAGCGATTGCTGCACATATGATTAAAAAGATCAATAATGCTCTGAAGTCTTTTTTAATTAGTGAATTTACTAGTAGATAGATAAACATTAAGCCTAAAAATATACAAAAATATGTAAATGTAAGATGATGGGTCAAGATTAGACATATAAAGAAAATGGAAGATAACGAGATATACCGAACATCGTAGTTACTTTTTAGCGCTTGATATAAGAAATATAATCCAAAAATAAATAAGAAACCGCTAGTAAAGACACTTGGTAATGAACCATCTTCCAATGTTTGAATCGGCTGTCTTGAAACAAAAGCAACTAAAAAACATGCTAAAATAGCGATATTTATTCCAAAAGCTTTCTTTGCAAACATGAAAATTGCTGCGAGGACAAGCATTAATATAAATGGAACTCCAAACGTAAGGACTGTAGCACTAGATTGGCCTGTTATTAAGGAAATTGTAGCAATCAAAATATGGAATACTGGAGGATCAAGAACTTGATTTGGATATCCTGTTTTAATAATTTCCTGAGCATGGCTGATATGCCTAATTCCATCATCGCCTAAAAGAATTGGATATTGGTTATAAAAAATACTAGTATAAAACAAAATACCTATTGCGAGCAATAGTGATAGGAAAATTAGATATTTTGTTTTGTTTTTCATTACGCTTTTTTATTTTAGTAAATTCTTAAAGAGAATTATACAGTTTTCTTACTTGTTGAGCAGTTTTCTGGATACAGTACTTTGAAACAAGATTATCAATGTTTTTTGTATAAACTGCTGGATCTCTAAGTAAGGTATTTATTGCACTTGCCAGTTGGTCGGCTTTTTTTGGCTCTATAATTATTCCAGCATTATTTTCTTTTATTTCCCTTGCTATGCCGACAACGTCTGTTGCTATGACTGGAGTGTCGCAGGATAGTGCTTCAAGCAGGACAATTCCAAACCCTTCTTGCTCTGAATCGCATGAAGGAAGAATAAAACACTCGCATTTATTATAATAACTAATTAATTCATTATCAGCAACAAATCCAATAAATTTGACATTGCTTTCAATACCTAAACCTTTTGCTTTTTTAATATAATCACTTTGTAATTTTCCTTTTCCTCCAACAATCAATTTAACGTCTGGATTTTCTTTTTTAACTAACCTGATTGCTTCAAGAAGATAATCTAATCCTTTGTACTGATGATATTCATCTAAAATGCTTAAGAAAAATAATGTATTTTTTTCTTTATCAATATTTATTTTTTTGAATTTTTCAGTATCAACACCAATTGGAATAAATATTATTTTATTTGAATATTTTTTTAAATATTTAGATGTTTCTAAAAAATTTGGGCCGATAATGATAATTTTATCAGCTAGTCTCAATGTAAGCCTTAGAACTGTATTATTATATATTTTTGCAATAATATCGCTGATTCCGCTTCCTTTTATATCATTACAATAAGATATTACTGCCTTTTTGCCTTTGAGTTTTGCGATTAGAACTGACCAATCAGAACTCCATGGAGTTGGGAAATAAGTGTGAATCAAGTCAAATTTTTCTCTTAGCAATCTAAATGGTAAAGATAAAGTAATATTTGTATTTGCAATTTTTAAAAAGGTTCTAAGCCTACTTATTTTTATACTATTTGATTCGTTAAGATTTGTCTTAGGTTCATCTGCACAAATAACTTTGACATTATTGTTTTTGGCTAATTCAGAGCTCAAATCTAAGGCATATTTTTCGACTCCGCCAATTGCTGGATAAAATCGAACAGGAGTTTGAATAATTTTCATAAATATTTTGAATACTAGATTAATGAGTAGCACTAATTATTTTTAGTGCTACCTGAAATCTAGTAGACTGTTATATAGCAGACAACTCCACAATGAACAGTTATGGTTTCTCCAGATATGGTTTCGATGTGTGAAAAATTAGTTGAAACCCCAGTTAATTGTATATATTCGTTTGATAGATCTGCTCCAAAATCTAATTGAGTTGTAGTTTCATTAATGGCTGTTGAGCTTACATCTTCATTGGAAAGTTTGTTAAATGACTTAGATATAGTACCATTACTTAAAAGATGCACAGCCGCTTTAATTATCCCCGGCGTTCTATAGAGACCGTCTCCATCAATAACATCATTAATTGTAGTGGTGCCTGCAACGCTAAGATTCTCTTCAATCGTAGCTGTGCCTTTAACTTTTAGATTGTCATCAACAGTAACTGATTTTTTCTTATTTGGGTTAGAAATTTTACCCTTTACGTAGAGTTTACCTTTGTTTTTCTTGTTACCAATAGTTAGTACTTTGTTAACTAGACCATTGTCGATTGTCCAAATTGATGCTGCACTAGCAAAGGCGGTAGTCAAAATAAATGCTCCACCTAAAACTAATGACAGAATCAATACTTTTTTGTTCTTCATTTTGTTTGTTTTAATTATTAATAAATATATTAAAGACAATTATTATATAAATTTGTGACTTTATTTATAATCTTTGGCCACTGATAGCTTGCAGCTTTTTCGATACATTCCTTCTTAATTCTGTCATCGCTATACTGTTGCAAAGCTATCTCAATCTTTTGTGCTAATTGCAACTTATCTAATTTGCTGGTATGCCCTGTAACATTGTCGATGACTAAATCTTTGGCTGCATTATCTTCATGATCGATTACGATTGCTTGTTTGCCACAGGCATTTGCCTCTAGGACTGAGATACCGAATCCTTCTCTTGTTGAAGGAAAAACGAATACTTTTGAGGCATTAACATATGAAAAAAGCTTGTTTTCTTCTTGAGAAGCAAGAAATTTAATATTATTTTCAAGTTCGTATATTTTTGTAATCTTTTGGAGTGATTCTTTTTCTGGACCTTCACCAACTATTATACATTTTATTTCTGGTTTTTTTATTTTAAGAATATTTATGGCCTCAATAAATAAATCAACATTTTTATGATTTAGAAGTCTGCCAAAATAAATGCAATCTGATTGTTCGACTTTTTTAAAATTTTTAAATTTGTTTTCATCTATTCCAGTTGGCGGTATAAATACAATTTTATTTGTTGAAACATTAAATTTCTGGATTAACTTATCCTTGGTTAATTCAGAAATAGCTATGAAATTGTCAGGCAAATAAGTAGAAAATTTTTCTACTAAGTAACCGAAAATCCCTTTCCATCCAAGATATTTCATCCAATATTCTCTACCCCAGACTTCAAGCCAAGAAACATTTAGTTTTTTTCTTTTTAACAGCGTAACTAGTTTCAATGGAAATAATTGGAAGTATGGAACTTGATCTGCTTCGATGATGTCAAATTTTTCTTGCAATAAAGGAATAAATACGCTTAAGCTAAATAAAAGAGCTTGTTTGATTGATCTTCTTTTATTCTTTTTATTATACAGCTGATAAAGCTTTGAAATCCCATGTAAGGTAATGTTATCTTTTTTTATTACACTATCCCCTTGCCACCATTTCATCGTAAAAATATGGACTTCGTGTCCAAGCGTCACTAATCTTGTTGTCACTTCGTAAATTCTTTTTTCCTTGCCACCTTTAAAATATGGATAGATTGAATCTGAAACAAAAACTATTTTCATTTGCTTCTTTGATTAAGTTGCTGAAGCTCTTTGAATCTTCGATTGATAGTATCAACAACCAAGCCAGTAATAAAAGTTATTGCTCCTAAAATTATCAGAGAAACTGATAAAACAGCTGAAGGCAGTCTTGAAACAAATCCAGTTTGATAATATTCAATAATTATTACAACGCCAATTATAAAGCCTATAAAAATCATAATTCCTGCGAGTAATGGAAAAAAAGTCATTGGTCGATAATCGCGCAAAATCGATAATATTGTATACAGAATTTTAGATCCGTCTCTAAAAGATTTAAGTTTAGAGTGACTTCCTTCTGGTCTCTCCTTGTACTTTATTGGAATTTCTTTAATACTTAAGTTTTTTTCTAATGCTTGTAATGTTAATACTGTTTCGACCTCAAATCCATTAGCGAGGATTGGGATATTCTTAACAAATTTTTTATTCATTACACGATAACCTGAAAGTATGTCTTTAAAATTACATCTAAAAAAAATATTTATAATTTCCAAGATAACTCTATTGCCAAATTGGTGCAACGGCCGAAGTGTTTTTTTTGTAGCTTGTTCCAGCCTTGTGCCAACACTCATATCAATTTTCCCATCAAATACAGGTTGTAACAGCTTGTGTACATCGTCAGCAAAATATGTATCATCTCCATCAACCATAATATAAATATCAGAGTCGATTTCATCAAACATTTTTTGAACAACATAGCCCTTGCCTTGTTTTTCTTCAGTCATCACGATTGCATTACTCTCTTTTGCCAATTTAACAGAATTGTCATTAGAATTATTGTCTATAACTATTATTTCCACATTTGGCAATTCTTTTTTAAAATCATTAATAACCTTGCTAATTGTTTTTTCTTCATTATAGCAAGGTATAACTATTGTTATTTTTTTTGTTGTAATATTATTTGCCTGTGTCATTCAAAATTTAGCTTAAAATCATCAAAATAGATATCGAGATTTTCTTTTGGTTTTACTCCTCCAGGTGCAATTTTAAAGCCAACTGGAGTTTTATTGCCATAGTCATCTTTGGATAAAACTAATTCATTATTTTCATAGAACTCTAGCTTACCCTCTTTTGTCCAAACTAATTTAATTTCTGACCATTCATTCAAAGGTAGGTTATGCTTGAATTCGTATATTTTTCCATCCTTTGAGAGATATAGCGCTTTTGTTGTAGACAGAAAAACAAGACGATTTGGACTAGATGGCTGAAAATTAGTTATACTATAAGGATTATTATCAGTGAATGTAATTGATAAATCTGCTCCAGGAATAAATTTTTTAGGATTAATCATAAAGGTGGTTGTTATTTTTTCTGGGCAATTATCAAATTTTATTTCTCCTGTAGATTCACCTGTCTCATTGTTAAATTTTATTGATTGCTTACCTTCAATTTTTTCCTTTTGTGAAAATATTGTTGATGGGCTGAATTGCCATTTTTCTCGTGATTGTTTTTCATCTTCAAAGTTATCTTGAATTAAATTAATTATTTTACTTGAAGAAAGCGCATCGCAATATTCATTATTCGATAAATCTTCGTTAATTGGCATTTCAACAATTTCAGCTTTAAATTTTGATATTGCTGTGCCTATACTATTATTTTCCTTAAAAATTTCATTATTATTTTCATCAAAAAGCTTGAAGGTAATTTCGTTATTGCCAGGTTTTAAATTTTTTAAAACTATATTGTTATCTTTGTCGTTTTTTGTATCAATAATAAACAATTCCTGTTCATTCGTCCAATCTTCATTGAGATAAATCTTTAATTTCCGATTTTGATTAGTCTCATTAATTTTAAAAGAAAAATTTATGTCTCTGGGCGCGTCGTAAGAATTTATAATGCTTATTTTTGAATCGCTATACGCTAGATTAAAATAATTATTAAGTTGCGGGTTCCAATAATTTAAATCCCAATTGCTAACAAATTCAATCAGTGGTTGCAGATCATTATCCGGATTTTTAAGTTTGAAAACAATAAGTTCATCATTATTAATTTGAATATCTTCTATGCCAGTATTACTAATAATAAATTTCACTAAATTTGTAAAATCTGTTTTTGAAAGCCATTTCTTGTAGATTCCAATGTATCTTACATTATACTTATTAATGGCATCTTGTCCAGTTTTATAATAATAATTTTTATCTAAAATATTTATATTGGGTTGTATAAACAGATCATTAAAATATATATTGCTAATCACTGATGGTTTTTCAATAATTTCTTTTGCATTAATAAAATCAGACTCATTAACGAAACCGTTTTTATTATTCAATTCGTTAATTTCAGGATACATCATAATCTTTGAATTATCACCAAGCTCAAGTTCTTTTGAAAAATCAAGAACAGAAGATTCATTGAATTGTTTAATTCTTACATTGTTAAATTGAACAGATTCTCTTATCTTATTCGATTCATCTATATTTTCAATCTCATCACCTGAATATTTTTTAACGTGGAATTGAATTATGTTTTTTCCTTGTTTTAAATTGTGCAAAATGATAACGAATGCTTTTTTGTTTGGGCTAATAATTAGCTTATCTACATTTTCATTGTTTAACGTTACATAAATATTTCTTAGTTCAGCTTCTGTTTTCGCTTCAAAGTATAACTCAGCGTCTGTTGTTTGAGTAGAAATATTTTGAATAATAAAAGTAGAATCGTTTAACATCCACCTCTCTTTATTAAATGTTTTTATACCATTTGTTGCGAAAATAGTTGGATCAAAATCTGGTAACGACCAATTCTTTCCTTGGTAAACGATTAAATTATTTGGTGTATTTTTATTACTTATTCTGTAGATTAGTTTATCGCCTACTAATTGTCCTGTTCCGACTGCATTATTTTTTACAAAATTAACTATTTTTCTGAAATTGATGATACCATCGGAATTTTCTCTCTGTTTTTCTAGTAATTGTGAATCTATTACTAGATATTTGACATTTTTATCTCTAAAATAATTAATAATTTGATCAGAATCTTCTTTTATAAAATAAATTTGATCGCTTTTGCCGGTTAAATTGTTTACTATTGGATCGAGGTCAATATTTTTTCTATTTTCAAAAAACAAACTTTGATTTAGAATTACATTATTTTTAGTATCTGATTTATTGTAGAGAAATGAAGATGGTTGTTTCGATAAAAAAGTTAGATAAACCATAACTTCATTCGGTGATAACTTTTTGTAAAATTCTGGAATTTTCTCACTTGGTTTCCAAGCAATCCAACTAAGTGTAAAAATAAGTGCAACTAAAATGCTCGTAATTAATATGCTTCTATTTGGATTAAGTTTAAATTTTAGGAAAAAATAGTTTAACCCTGCTGTCAAAACGATTATAAAAAATATAAGTGCAAAAATAAGAAATTCTCGCAAATCAACTGTTTGATTGAAATATGGAAAAAAGCGATACAGAAATATATAAGGTAATGGAATTTGTGTATCGAAAATCTGACCGCTGGTTTTTAGATATGGTCCTAATGAAAAAACAAAGAAAAGAATTGAAAGGAAAAATGAAAGGGCTACCCACCTATTTTTTTTGAAGGTAAAAGAAGATGATACTAATAACAAAATTATTAATAACAATACGGCTATTCCGACGATTGATATAATAGCAAAGCTTTGAAAAAAAGGAATAACGTTTTTAAAAGCATCAGTTAAAGAAAAAGAATTATATAGGAAATACTGATTTTCTAGTCCGAACGGTTCGATTTTATGAAATAAGAAATAATATTTTAATCCAAAAATAAATATGAGCATTAAAAATAAAATTGCAATTTTGTATAGGTTATAGATATTTTCCTTCTTAAGAAGATCTTTGAAAACTGGCACAAGTCTAAAAGTAATAATTATAATCGTTAATAGAAGCGTACAAATCGCAAAAAATAGATTAAAACCAACAATAAAAATATAAGAGAGTAAAGTAAGTAATGCAGAGATTGGACTTGGGTTATCAAGAAATTTTAAGAGAAAGAAAATGAAATAAAGGACTAAGACTACTGGAAAAAAAATCAAGGAGAGCAACCCAAATATTATTCCACCAAAAATGATACTTAAGATATTAATTTCTTTTTTAAATATTTTTTCGAGAAGTAAAAAACCGCCAAAAGCTCCAAATGGAAAGAATAATAGCCAAAAAATATTAAATGCCAATGGTTCGAAAAGCACTAAATGTAAAAGATATCCTAAAAATAAAGGATTAAAAATTTCAAATATAACAGTCATGACTGATCGATTAGTGAATTTATTGTCAAAATTATTAATTAGATCAAAATATCGTGCATTTTCAGCTGATAAGCTAGGGTCAATCGCAAGATGACTTGGTATTAAAAAAATTGCCGGAAGCGTAACTATTATTCCAAAAATAAAATAGATAACAAAAATTTTTAGTTTTTGCTTTGTTTTAAAAAATGTTAGGATATTATTCATATTTTTGGCAACTTATTTTTTCTTTCTCTTCTCAAATTGATTAAATACTGTATGAATAAACCAATTGCTCCAATGACAAGCAATAAATAAGCGACGTTTGCAGCTTTTTCTGCAATTGGATCAGCTTTGAAAAAAAGAAAAAAACAACATATTGATAAAAAGATAATTGCAAGAAAAATGATCGAACGCGGATCTATTAATTTGAGAAGTAGTATTTTTAACTTAATTCCAAGTGGCTGTTTGTTGAGTGCTAAAAAAAATACACCAATAAGAATCAAAAAGGCGATAATTCTAAATGGAAATAGCATAGATTCTTGATAAACACTTATTGGGATAGTAATTCTTTTTTCTATCAGCCAAATTAAATCAATGCTTAAGAAACTAATTAAAAAAATCAGCATAGATTTTTCTCTTTTAAATCCATTTTTGCTGGATACGCGATTCAAAATTATAACATCTAATATAATTGCCAAAAGAATTGAATAATCTAAGTATGAGTAATAATTAAACTGGGTATTAAAAAGCAACCTCAAAATAATTAGGGTGAAAAAAATGGGTATTAAAATTAATGTGAAAACAAAGATAATTTTACGAACTGCTATCATATTGACATTTTATCAAAAAGTAATTAAAAATACAAAGCTATTTTATTTCATAAATGTATGTTTGATTGATAACGTTAACTAATTTTAGATTTGGATTAATATTTTCAAAATCAGTAATATTAAGTATTTTTTCTGGCAAAACAGGATTATCTTTAAGATCAGGTTTATTATAATAGTCTTTATGCAGAAAAATGTATTTTGCACCCATTTTCTTTAGAGCGATTGGAGTTGAATTATTCGTAATATCAAATATTTGTAATCGAATTCTTTCTTTTCCTGTTGGATCCGGTTCTGGTTGTCCATTTATAATTGGGTGTTGGTGAATTCTTTGCCAAAACATATATGTTTGCGTTGGTGTGAAGTTGCGATTCGTATATGGATATTCTGCAATAACAGTATTTTGGGGCTGGTTTTTTAACCATAAATATTCTTCTGGAACATTACCAATATTTTTTGTTTCAAAAGAAGGTAAAAAATCGACTGATATAATCAAAAATATAAAAGCGAGAATAAATATTTTTATTTGAGAACTTGAAAAATGCTTGGCTAGAAACTTGTTATTTGCTAGAACATTTAGGAAATACTGTAATCCATAAATTGCAAGTATGATAATAGAAAGATCAACGAAGACAAACATTCTAGAATAAACTCGAAAGACTGGCAAGATCTTGTGAATCCAAAGAGTTGGCGAAAGTGGTGGTCTTAGAGAGAATATAATACTAAAAATAGCTAAAGCTAAAAAAATTACAATAATCGATTTTTTATCTTTTTCAAATTTACCTTTAAAGCATTGGTATAGACAATAAATTGCAAAAATTATCGCTGGTATACCCAGATAAACTAGCCACTCAAAATCTGGCATGCCTTGGTTTTTATAAAAAATTTTATTCCAAAAATTACCAAGCAAATAGTTATACTGAGATGGAATAAAATAATATTTTACTTGATTCAATCCCCATCTATATAATTCTTCTGTAGCGCGAGGTGCAACGAGATTTGAAGTTTTCTTTGATTGAAAATATGCTGGTAAATAAAAGATTGCAGATAAAGAAAATGCAAGAACAGTTATTATAAAAAAATATTTAAGCACTGCTTGTTTATAACCAAAAAATAGTTTTATAATCCAAAACATGATTGTAAAAAAAACTACAAATAAAGCATAATAAGGATCTGATAAAAATACTAACGCCAAAAAAGATCCAGCTAAGATTGAATTTTTATAGTTTGGATTATTAAATGTTTTCAAAAGATATAATACATATAATGGAATCCATTCAATTTGAGCTAAAAAAATGTGCCCTGTTGTTCGTATAAAATGATATGGTGTAAAAGCGTACATTAAACCAGCTAATAGACTGATAAATCTGTTTTTAGTTAAATAAAAAGCAAGAAAGTACATAGCGATTGCTGACAATGGAAAACTTATCCAATTTATAATGTTATAGCTACAAATATCAGAACAAAAATTTAGTAGAATATTATTAATTATAAAATTCCAAAAAGGTTGAAGATTTTGATAAAAATTATTTCCATATGGATAATTCAAAAGCTGATTATTATAAAGATTTAGATTATTATCTTTTGAATATTTATTCCACCAAAAATTATATATTGTCCCATAATCATCTCCCCCGCCTTGACCTGAAATTTGGGTATTAGGATGTAAGATTGCAGGATAAAAAAAGATACTTATAATTATAAAGAGAAAGAATATACAGATTTCTATTATACCTATTTTTTTTACGTTATTATTTGGTTCCTTGAGCAATTTTTTGGGTTGATTTATTTTTGAATAAAATAAAAATTAAATAGCAAAATAGTACAAAAATGGTTGCAACTGTAATTATTAATCCAATATAAAATAATCTTTGTGGCCAAAGTTCAATTACTAGTTCGAGATCATAGCTTCCATCGCTATTTTTACGACAGAAATTATTATTTTTACAAATCTCTTGAGGATCAACAATCCAGCTGTTTGCATATTCGTTTGCGATCAAATGTTTTACGTCTGCTAATTCAACAACATTTTTATTTAGTCCAAACAAGTTATTTCCATTTTTTTTGAGTGCGAACCACGTTTCATATAATTTTCCATCATCTAAGTTGTTGTTTTGAATTGTTCCGTTATTATTTTTTGAAATAAAATCAATATTATATTTTTCAATATGATCTATACTAGTCCTGCCTTTGAACCATTTTTTGTGCTTAATCTCTTTTTCTTTAAGATCACCTATTGCTGTAATCAAACCGCTATTGACATATGAAGTTACTTCTTCTTTTGTTGCTTGTTCCTGTTCATTATTTTCAATAATTTTATAGAGTTCATTTATTTTTTCCTTCTCTGGCAAAATTTTTGAATTGTTTTTAGTTAAATATATTTTCCAGCCATTATGAAAGGTTGAATTATAAACAAGAGGTGTTGTATTTTTTACATTATGAAGAAAGATTCTATATTTAGTTGTATTAATTTTCTTAAATTCTATAATCGGTTTTTGCGAATTTTGCAAAAGAGAGTTCTGTACTTTTTCTAGAATAGAATTATCTTCTTGCGATTTATAGTAAACAGTATTTAAAATATCTATGCTTGCAAGCTTAAAATCGCCTTGCTCGATAGAAATTTTTTGAGGCGTAAAAATTATAGGCAGAGTTTGTTTTAGAGTATAAAGTTCGAGATATTTTGTGTTTTGACCTTCGATAAAATTTGGGTTGGAATAATTGTTGATATTTTTTTGCGTTAGACTGTAATTTCTTGAAAAAGTGTTGAGCTGATCTTTTTGAAATACGATATATTTTACACTATTTAAAGATGCAAACTTATTATCAAAATTATTATCAAAAGTAAAATTTTCAATATATTTCTTTTGTAAAATATTCAAATTATTATTAAAAAATTCATCAAAAATGACAGGCTTCATGATTAGCATTTTTAATGGATTTGCCATTTGGTATGATCCTTTATTCCAACTAAATTCGGAAAAAAGGTATGCGAAAGGAAAAATTAAAACATTTGATTCTATTTTTTTTGAATTTAAATCTTCTGAAATATCGTAATATTCATTTGGCAAAACATAAGGTTTAATATTGCCCATCAAATTTCCGGTCAACAACGGACATGCAACGATCAGATACAGCATAACTCCTGCAATAACATATATCGGAATTTTTTTATTATCTTTTAAAAGCAACAAAAATAGAACAACAAAAGCCAATAGTGCAAATGGAGTAAATTTAAAAACATCCCTAAAAATGAAGAACATCGGAAAATATTTAAAAAGCAAGACGTAGATAATACTATATCCTCCTAATCCAAGCGTTAAAAATATCACCATTAATAGACTGTATGCACTGGTTTTGTCTGGTCTGTTTTTTTTGATTAATAGCAATAAGACCATTATTAATAGAATAAGAGAAGGAATTTTTACATAGTTAGATGAAAAAAATGCGGAAAGATCTTTGCCTCCAGGTCCGCTGTTTTGGAAAGCTAGGGTTTTGGAAAAAGAATTCGACCTTTTTACAATTTCTATTGATGCGAATGGGTCAACATATTTATAATGATTAAATTTATAAAGTTTTGAACTAATAAAAAAAGGTATAATAAAATAAGCATTCATCAATATGGATGCAATTAAAAAAATGATAATATTTTTAATAACTTTTTTCTTGTTTTGGTAAAATAGTAATTCAGTAAAGATAAAAAACAAGCTCAAAGCAAAATATTGAATTAAAACAAATGAATACAAAGCACTAATAATCGAAAAAACCAAATATTTCTTTTGATTAGTTTCGTTAAAACGATGAAAAAAAGCAACCATCAGAATACTGCCTGAGAATGGTATGAAGCCAATAAGAGTCCAACCAAATGATAATGAGGCTATGAAGAAAAAAGAAAACACAATCAATAGGGTTCCTAGTATACTATATTTTTTAATGTAACTTTTGCAGAAGTAATAACTTGATAAAATAACGATAAAAAATGATATAAATGATATAAATTTATCTATAACTATCGGCTGAACAAAAAAACTGAGGCAGTACATCGGAATTAATAACGGTAATAATAAAATATTTTCCGTAATTGCTAAAAAGCCGCTATTATCTTCTTTCCAGACGGAAAAAAATAAGTTTAATTTTTCAAGATTAAAAAAATGCAGATAATCCGAAAATGACAGAAAACCCTCTTTAAACAATACCCTACTTAAAAATAAAAAAATTGCGATAAATGCGAATACAACAACCAAAACACTTTCTCGTTTGAAAATAGATATTAATTTGTTGTTTTTTATTTTATCAAACATTGCCTATATTTATTTTTTTAAAAATCTTTTGTATTTTGGCAAATCATATAAATTCCAGGTGCAAATGAAGGAATTTTTTTCCAAAACCAAGGCATCTTGTAATCAAAACCAGAAATGTTCTTTATTTCTAATTTGTGAAAAATAATAAATTCTTTTAGGGCTTTTAATGTGAAGACGCGAACATGAAAAATCGGTTTTGACGAAGTAAAATAATATTTCGATAAAAAGCCTTTTCCAAATTTTGCATTTTCATTGCTTATTTCACTCGCGAGTGGTAAAAGACCCATTAATAACGAAAATCTGCCGTGATATGAAGCTAAATTTGGTGTAGTCAAAAATAAAAAACCATTTGGTTTTAATATCTTTTTAATTTTCTTAATCAATTTATCTGTTTCGACAACATGTTCAATGACCTCTGAACAAACTACAAAATCAAAATAATTATGTGGGAAATGCTTTTCAATTTCAAAAATATCTTCTTTGAGAAAAAAAATTTTATTATTTCTTGAAGAATTATGGTATTCATGCTTATCAATTCCAACCAGTTTAACATTATCTAAATCAATTTTTTTTTCTTCTAAAATTTGATAAAACATGTTTAAAAAAAATCCGTCGCCACATCCTATGTCAATTAATTTAAAACCACGTTTATTCTCTTTCAATATGTCATTTATTATATTCAGCATTGGCTTTTCTTTTCCTGGTGAATAGCCTCCATGCTGTGACGGCATACAATTGTTTGAATTGTCTATTTTTTGATGCATTTTATTGAAAAAACATGAGCCCTTTTATTAAAATAATTAATTTTAAGCATTTTCTTTTCAAGTTGATGGCATTTTCTTAGTAATTTACAGTAAAGGTTAGAATCATTGCAACTTATAGGGACAAATTTTTCTACCCAGCTTGCAATAAATAAAAAAAGTTCACTTTTATCTATCCCCTGAATTTCAAAGCCAGTTTGTTTAAGTTGTTGGACAACACTATTGATATTAACTACATATTTTTCTGGAATTTTTCCATCAACAACTAGGTCATCGCTAAAGCTATTCCTAAATTTTTTTGGCAATATTGTAAAAGCATTTCTTGCAAAATTCACAATTATGTTATCTGCTGTTAAATCTACAATGTAAAATTTCCCATTTTTCTTCAATTTTTTATAAATTTCGTTAAAAATTGCCTGATGTTCATGACTATGATGTAAAACACAAATCATATAAGCTCCATCGGTTCCCATATCAGCAATTTGCGGTATTTTATTGTTTGAAATTTTGATGAAATTATATTGTTTTTCTGTAAATTTTTCTTTTGCCTTTTTAATTGCTTCATCAGAAATATCAACACCAATAAAACTCTTGCTTTTGTCGTTCGTATTGTCCAAAAACATTTCAATGTTTTTACCAGTCCCGCATCCATAATCAATTATCTTCTTTCTATCAGATAACCAATTAAAACCAGAATAGATGATTTCTGTATTATAAATATAGAAAAAGTTGTTTTTGTTTACTTTTTTTTCTTCTTTTTGGGCATTTAAATCGAAAAAATATTTTTGATCTTGAATCACATTCGTATTTTGCATATTTCAAATGATTTAAATATTGTAAGATATTTTTTGAAAAGCTTGGTCATAAATCATATTAATATCATACATCTTTTTTGCTTTTAATGCATTATTTCTAAATAACATATATTTGTTTGAATCTGACAGAATTTCATTGATTCTATCAGCCATTTCTTTTTTGTTTTCGACTGCAAAACCTAAACTATTTTCTTCAATCTCCTCTGCAAGTGCTGGAATCTTTGTCATAACGACAGGAATTCCCATTGCTAAATAATTTTTTACTTTGAGAGGATCGCAGAATCTTACATAATCCTCGGTATCTTCATAAGGGGCAACACCGATTCCACCAAGAGAAAGAATTTTGTTTGTTCGCTCTTGCTTCGTATATCCATAAAAATTAATTCTATCGCTTATTCCTTTCTTCTGCGCAAGAGTTTGAAGAAATTCTTCATCTGGACCTCCGCCAATTATGTGTAATTTAACTAGCGGATTTTGTTTAAGAATTTGTGGCATTATGTCGATTAGACTATGCACGCCTTTCGTTTTTGAAAGCACCCCGATATAAAAAATATTGTTTTTAGGAAATTCTGGAGTTGTGCAAATTTCATTAATATTTAGCCCATTCGGCGCTAAAATGTTTTTTTTATCTGGTATTCTTAAATGCTTTCTAATATTACGAATAGAATTTGAAACTGACCAGCAATAATCAGCGTGCCTACTAGCAAATTTATCTAAAAGATGATAGATATAATTAAGAAAAAAGTTTTCAAATCTTTTTTCAGCATAGTCTACAGAATAATAGATCACTTTATTTATCCTATATATTTTTTTGATGATAATGGCTGAAATGGCGTTAAGTGGATCAAATCCAAAGCATAATTCAAAATTGCTATCTAGATATTTTTTATAGATCCTAATTGATAAAAAAATATCTTCGATATAGGCAATTGCACTTAACTTTTTTTTACGGATAATCTTCTTTTCGCTTATAATTTTACCATTACTATATATTTTTAAAAAACTTTCGTTTGACGTAAACTCGTAAGGATGTCCAATAACAGCAAAGCATGATTTTTTTTGAATTAAAAATTCTTCCATTTTTTGGACTGGTCCGATCGAATTAGCAATATGTGAAATTAATAATATTTTTTTAGGTTTGTTCATATTTAACTTTTTTTCCAGGAAGGCTGATTTTTTTTCATATCAAGTAAACCTTTTAGAGGACTCATTGGTTTAACGCCTAATTCTTTGATCATTTTATTGATCTGGTAGGTTGTATCTTTTGGTCGAGGTGCTAATGACGGAAAAAATGAAGAATCAACGGGTTGAATCAAATTTTGGTTAAGTTTAAAGGTTTTGGCTACATTTAATGAAAGATCAAAACGAGAAATTGTTTTTGGTCCGGCTAGATGATAGATTTTTGATTTATTTTTTTTGATTATTTGCCATATAGCTTTAGCAGCATCTTTAACGTATAAATGATTATTGTATATATCATCTACCACTTTGACTTGACGATTGTTTTTTAATTCATCCAGAAGCCAAGTGACTGGATTTGGCCTTTCGTTACAATGATTCCATCCGTACATAGTCATAAGACGCACAATACAATATTTAATATTATTTTTCAAAATATCTTTTTCGGTCTGCAGTTTTGTTTTGCCATAATAATCCAGAGGTTTTGTTTGGTCGCTTTCTTTGTATGGAGGATTTTTTCCATCGAACACAGCATTTGATGATGTGTAAATAATTTTAGTATCGTACTTTTTACACGCCTCAATCATGTTTCTTCCACCCAAAACGTTAATCTTGAAAGCTTCTTTTTTATGTTGTTCGCAAAAATCAACACTTCCTATTGATGCAGTGTGAATTAAATATTTAGGTTTATTTTTTTTGAACAGTTTCATTACATTCTTTTTGTCAGTAACATCTAATGAAATATATTTACAATTACTGAAATCTGGAAGAATCTTTGTAGGAAATCTATGATAAGTGGCAAAAATATCATAATTTCTAGGTGCATTTTGTATTAGTGATAATCCCAACAAACCTGTCCCCCCTGTTATTAAGACTTTTTCTCTCCTTACTGAATGAGTGCTCATAAAAATATTATTTAAAATTATTTGTGTCTATCTAGTAGTATATATTTTTATAAATATTATTACCAGAAAAAATTATATTCGATGAATGTCCTTATCATTTTCGTTCATTGGCTTTGAAAGCATATTAATCCAAGATGCATTTTTAATAATTTCAAAAGTATGAAGAACATACTTGTTTACGATAAAAATGTCACCCTTTTGGACATAAAATATTTTAGTTTTGTTGTTTTTTAAATCTTTAAGAATGACTTTGATTTTACCATCAATAATGAAAAAGGCTTCTTTTGTTCTTTTATGATAATGATTACCTCGTATGCATTTTTTTTGTGATTCTATGTAGTTAATTTCTTTCCAATTTCCTGTCTGGAGCAATCCTAATATTTTACCTCGTTGATCTTCAAAATAAAAATACGGATACTGCAAATTCAAAAAATTATGATGAAGAGATTTATCTATACTGGGATAATAATTTTTAATTATTTTTCTTGAATAGCTTGAATTAAGCGAAACATTTTTTGAAATAAGTCCGTTTCCTTGTTTAATAGGTTTAATAAGCCTTGGATTTATTTTTAGTGAACAAGCTATTTTTTTAGCAAATTGATAACGAGATATAGTTTCAGCACCTGCGATGTGAATAGTTCCGTTAAAATCATTTTGTAATAAATAATAGATTGAGTCTAATAAATAATCAATGTAAGTCGGAGTGTAAAATACGTCGTTAAAAACTTCGATCTTTTTATTTTCTAACAAGTTTTTTACAACGAAATTAAAAAAGTTGCCGCCATTATGTCCGAATATGTTGGCAGTTCTCAAAATTATATAGTTATTTAAGTTATCTTTAATATCTTTTTCGGATTGAAGTTTATTTTTTCCATATTCAGTCCTTGGTTTTTGTATAGAATTCTCTTTATAATTTCCATTTATTCCATCAAATACATAGTCGGAAGAAAAAAATACTAATTTAATTTTTTGGTCAATATTCTTAATTGCTGAAATTAGATTTTTTGTTCCCTGAATATTGATTTGATATGCTAATTTTTTATTTTCTTCGCAAATTTTTAGATTGCTTAAACCTGCAGTATGAATTATGATATCGGGTTTAATTTTTTTAAGAAAATTTAAAACTTGCTTTTTATTGACAATATTAATTTGAAAATAATTTTTTTTTATTTTGGGGAGAATATCGAGACAGTAAATCATAAAATTTTTCTTTTTGAGAAATTTTTCAAGATTAGAGCCTACATAGCCTGCTCCACCAGTAATAAGAATCTTATTTTTTTGCAATTGTTTGATTAATTTAGTTGATAATTTTTTTAGAATAAGAAGTCATTTTATTAAGAGTACTTAATAATCCGTTTCTTTTTATTTCACTGTTAACGAAAAATAAAAGTGTTTTTGGTTTCTTAAATAAAACATGCTTATACCACATCTTCCAGCCTAAGTTAAACATTTTTTGAATCTCTTCTGCGGAATAATTTGGATATGAAACAGCACTTTTTCCAGTAGCATCGAAATAACTAGGATCTTCTGAGATAAGCCAACCATTAGCTTTCGCTTTTTGAAAGAATAATGTGCCTGGATATGGAGTAGCAATTGAAATTTGTAATAAGTCTGGATTAGCTTTAAGAACATCCTGAAACATTTTATAGTCTTTTTTAAAAGTTGATTGCGGAAGTCCAAAAATCAGATTGACGTATGATCTCATTCTTAGCTCTTTGCATTTTTTAATTATTTCTAATAAACGTTCTCTTTTTAATGGTTTCGGGATGGCTTTAAGAACTTGTTCGTCAAGATGTTCAAGCCCATATTTATATGTTACACAGCCAGCTAGCGCAAGTAATTCCAGAGTCTGATCATCGATTAAACCATCACCCATGCATAGCCATTTTATTTTTAATCTTCTCCTAATAATTTCTTTACAAATTCCATCTATATGTTCTTTTTTGGCAACCATATTGTCATCATCAAAGTATATTTCATCGAATTTAAAATTTTTTTTCAAATATTCCATTTCATCTACTACATTATTAACATTTCTGGTCCGGTAGATATGTTTGCCATATATGCATTCTACATTACAAAAACTACATTTTAAACGACAGCCGCGTGAAGATACCATTACGATATTGCGTCCAAAACAAGATGGTTCATTGTAATACTCAATCGGAGTATCATTGCGTTCTGGAAAAGGCAGGAGATTCAAATCTACTAATTCTGATCTGTCAAAACTATTCTTATTTTTACTTACAAAATTTTTGGGTATTATTTTGTTACCTGACTTAACAAAATCTAGTATCGAAAATTCATATTCTCCGATAACTACATAATCTATTGGTATTTTTTTTAAGCAATTAAATGGATAATTTGTAGCATAGTTTCCAACCGCAATTTTGATTATTTTTTTGTCAATTTTACTTAAAAAATCTTTATCGCTTTCTTCACTTACCCATGTAGGTTCGCAAATTATGTATTTTGGTTTAAATTTTTTAATAAAAGCTAGCGTTCTTTCAAAATTCCATTCCATCGCAATAGCGTCAATAAGTTTAGCTTCAAAATTATTTTTTTTTAATAATGATGTTAAATAACCCATAAACCAAGGATATGGAGAGTATCTTAGCGATGTTGCTGAATTTTGAATAACATTATACCATCTTGAACCAGCTTTCATTACATTACCTGGTAAATTCAAAACTAAAATCTTATACATTTTTTTTAAAAACTATATTATTTTTTGAAAAACGCCTTGTTTATAATAATAATCAAGAATACAAACTGATTTAATCTTAGCGTACTTTTCTTTAAGCAATTTCATGCCTCCGTTTTTGATCATTTCTTTTCTAGAAAATATATTATGGTCAGGATGCTTACCAAAAAATGTGTCTCCCCATGGCGCTCTAAATACTATAAAACCACCGATTTTGATTTTAGAGGATATTTTTTTCAAGGTTGCTGATGGATTTGGTAAATGTTCTAAAACATCATATATTAATACAATATCTAGTGAGTTGTTTTTTATTTTATCAATTTCTTGTGGTTCTAAAATATGTAAATTATTTCTGCAATCTTTATTCAAGTTTATTCTATATTTTAAAAATTCTTGAGACATGCTATGAAAGTCTAAAAAATAGCCCTCCTGAAAAAACTTAATGAAATTAAAGCTTAAAGAACCGCTTCCACAACCAAAATCAAGATAATTTATTTTTTTGTTTAAACTTTTAATTGATTCTTTTAATACTTTATATAGATTCACTCTACTGTATTGATCCTCAATATTTGTTATTGTGTTACAATTTGAATAATATTTATCTAAATTATTATAATCTATTTTATTTTTAGAAATATAATTATTCCATTGATCGATACATTTGGCAAAATTTTCTTTCCTAATACCGCTAAAACTGGAAAAATCAGCGTACTCGGCGTTTTTAATTTTTTCAATTTCATCAATATACTCTTTATATCTAATATTTCTAATTAAGATATAATATTTATGCAAAAGTGATAATGTTTTTTTACTATTTGTTTTTTGCTCAATCATAATTTTTGTTAAAGATAAATAATTATTTCTCGATTCTGCAATATATTTCGCCATATATGTTTTTTTCAGAAAAGTTTGAAATAATTTTGATTAATTCAGTACCTGTCACATACTTTGGCAATTCTAATTGATAAAAATCTCTCAATGAATAATTAAAACGGTAATTATTTAATTTTTCTAAGTGTTGAATACATTTCTTGGTTGGATCGAAAAAATCAGGGAAAAACTCAAAAGATAACGCTTTTATAGGTTGAGTCAATCCTTGTAAAACGTTGTATTCAAATCCTTCAACATCAATTTTAATAAATTTTGGAATTCCATATTTCTTGATTAGCGAATCAAGTGTTGCGATTTTAACTTCTTGTTTTCTGTCAAAAAAATAATATGTGTCATTAGAAAATCTATTGCTTTTTTTAATAGACGAAATAAAATCATTTGACATTGATGAATGTCCGTCATTTGTTCTACTTATTAAAATTTCGCCCGTTTCTTCATTCTTGCCTAGAGCTACGTTTTCGATTGCCACATTTTTATTATTTTTAAATAAATATTCCAAATACTTTACGCATTTAACTTGAGGTTCGATTGCCACAACCTTTGTTTTTAATCCAAGAAAAAATTCTGAATAGATGCCGACATTAGCTCCAACATCAAAAACTAAATCTTTTTCTTTCATAAAGGATGAAAAAAATTGAAGCTTTTTAATTTTTTCTTTATTATACCGAACATTTCTGATTAATTTAATTATTTTAATTTGTTCAAAAAGATTTCTTAAATGATAAAAAACTATCAAATTAAAATTTTTTTTAAAATTAATTTCCATAATATATCTTTTTAAATTATTAAACGAACTTGGAATTTATGCATCATATTTCTGAACAAAATAAAAGATTCTTTTGTCTTGATGCTGGTATTTTTCATTACATTTTTCGCAAAAAACAAATTCATCATTAATTTTTATATTTCCATGACAATTTGGACAACATAAAATTTTTTCTATATCAATTTGCTTACTAAAGATCTTTTTAATCGTTTGTGAGGTGAAAATAATTATGCTCTTTCTAATACTTAAAAGGAAATTCTTCTCTGGTTGAAATTCAGTTTCGCCTGCTATTTTCCAGGTTTGAATATTTTGCAGATCATGAATTACGTAATTAATTTTATTTTTCCAAAAATAATTGATAAAAAATTCTTTTCTAAAACTTCTTTCAAAACTATGCCAGATGTAGCTTTGCTCAGATGCTAAAAATTTATCAAAATAATTATTAATAAATTCGGGATACGGTTGTTTTTTTCTGAATAAGATAATCTTATTATCTTTTATTTCTGCAAACCATAAATGCATTTTAAGAGCCATGATTTGTTCACGTAAAGCTGAAGGACAAGTAATATATCCTCTCTTCCCAATTCTCTCCATTTCATTCAAGCAAATTGCGGGATTATTTAAATGTTCAATAACATGACTACTATAAACAAAATCTATGGATTTATTTTTGAAAGGCAGATGATCAATATCACATTGAATGATGAAAGCCTTGTTATCAATGAAATCAGTTGGTCTTTCTGTAAATCCTGTTAAAAATTTATCGACTATTATATCAGCTCTGGGCAATGGACGGCCTCCACAGCCTAAATCTACAACAATTTCTTTAGGTTTTATTCCAAGTCGTCGCCATTCACCAAATATATAATCTAAAATGCTTAAAAAGTTAATTTTTATATAATAATAATATCGTTTAATCATAAATATATTCACTAGTAAAAGTTTGCTTGAAATTTTTAGATAATAATTTATTAATATCTATAGTTGGCAAAAAATTTTTAATGTTTTCTTGATATATTTTCTGCTGGTTTTGATTTAATAAATAATTTCTAATAACCTGAACGAGTTCTATTTTATTATTGTTGACTGAAAAGCTAATTTTCTTTTCGTCAAGTTCATGCGCAATTTCTGGAACTTTTGAAATTACAACTGGGACACCAAAATTTAAGTAATATTTAACCTTGGCTGGCTCAGTGTATTTCATATAGTTTTCTTCATCTTTGTACAATGCTATTCCAAGATGACTTCTAGAAATTATTTTTTTTACTTCGTCCATGTTTTCTATAAAACCATGAAAAAATATATTTTTATCAATTCCCATTTCTTTAGCTATTTTTTTGAAATAGATTTCATCAGGTCCGCTACCGATTACTTCAAGTTTTAAATTTGGAAATTCATTTTTTAATTCCTTTACGCTTTCAAATAATAAATCCAGAAGTTGGTATTTGCTTATTATGCCGCAATAAACTAATGTGGGGGTTGAATTTTTTTTAATTAATTTTAATTGGCAATTATCAATATTAATGCCAAGTGGAATAAGTTGTGACTTTTTAGCATAATCTTTAAAATAGCCATATTTTTGACGCCCGATTATGTGTCGATTAGTTGTAAACCAAATAGAATCTGCATTTTTTAAACAAAATGCATCCATTATATAAAATATTCTGGTCAAAAAACGATAGATACCTTTTTTTGGCAATGGGAAAAAGTCCATCACTCTATAAATAATAAAATCAATGTAACCAATTTTTTTCAAGAATATCCCGTAAAATGTACATATATAATTTATGCCAAAGAATATCCTTTTCTTTCTTTCTTTTTTTCTAGAAAGATAAAATAAAGCTTGACAGAAATATAGCATGTAATTAAAAGGCAGAAAAATAAAATATAATAACCTATTCCTAAAGACTATTGGAGATAATATTTTTTTGTCTATAATTTTTTCTTGTTCCCTATAATGTCTTAAGAAAGAACTAGTATTTTTGTCTCCATGTGGAAATTTCCATTTTAGATAGATAAAATCAGAGAAATTTTCTTTAAAATAAGACTCGTAATCATCTAACCCAACAGGCGCAAAAGAACAAAAAATTAATTCTTTATTTTTGAAGGATTCTTTTTCCATTGATTTTTTTGAGATAGATAAATCAATCCTTTTCTAAAATGTAAATAATATACGCCTAAACTAAGGATTGGATGTGAAATAACTTTTTTCCATTTACTATTTTCAAAATGAACGCCTAAAAACCGATAATAAAAACCGAGTTGTTTTCTGATATCTTTGTCACTAGAGCCCCATTTAGATATGTATTTTTCAAAACTTTTAGTGTAATAAACCTTTTTTGATAAATATCTACTTAAAGATAGCTCTTTTTCGTTGTGAAAAAGAGGATTGTCAATTATTCCGACAGTTCCATGTTCTTTCAACCTCTTATCAAGATCCCAGTCTTCAGCACTATTTAACGATTCGTCAAAACCTTTTACGCTTAGAAAAATATCTTTTTTTATAAAACGAACAGCATCTATGGCAGTTGCATTATAAAAACTTCTTTCAAATTGCCTTATTTTACTTAAAAAACTTTTACCTATAATAATTTCAGGAATATATAATCCAATGAGCTTTTTATTTCTTCGAACCATTGTTAAGCATTCGTCTAAAACGTGATTTGATAAAATCATATCAGCATCGAGATATAGAATCCAGTTTGCCTTAGCATGTAAAACGCCAAAATTTCTTTGTGCTGATCTTTCAGGACCATAATTTAGAACAATATTGGTAAATTGTTTGGCTATTTTTTTCGTTTTATCAATTGAATTATTGTCAACAACAATAATCTCTATTTTATTTTTTGATAGAGTTTGTTTTTTGATAGATCTTAAGCAATTTTTAATATTTTTTTCCTCATTCTTGGTTGCAATAATTATTGAAACCAATGGAATATTTAATTCAGACATTTTAACTTTTTCAGTAAATAAAATAGCTATGAAATACTTTGTTCTTTAACGTGATTATTAATTGTTATTTTTAAATTCAATAGGTTATCAGCTTTATTAATTTTTGTAATTACTTCTTTTGCGATTTTAAAATAATTATTTATTGACATCCATCTGCCCGTGACAAGATCTTTTCCACCAATAGAAATTAGCGCCATTCCTCCTAAAAAAATTAGATAAGCGAAATTATTTAGATAAATTGATAAACGATTAATAAAATAAGAAAATTTAAAAATGAAAAAATGTAAACTTGAGAGTTTCTGAAAATCAATATTTATTGGCTGAATTTGACCAGTGATCTTTTCAACTATTTTCTTGAGTTTTAGCTTTTTAACTGCATATTTTAGTGTTGGAATAGTTTTATAGTCTAATTTTAATAATCTAGCAGCGCAAATGTCAGTAAGACAAGGATTATTGCCAATTATGATCTTGTTCATTTTTCTTGGCTGACCTTCAACAGGACCCATAGTACCTAGAATAGTCGTAGCATCTAGAATACAAAGACTTGGCTTAAAAAATCTGTACAAATCATAAGCGATATAAAATGAGAAAGGCTGTAAAACAATTTTTTGTTCATTATTTGCTAGATAATTTAATTGGCTAAGCCAACATCCAGAAATTTTTTCTGCAACATGACTTTTTAGATTTGAGAAAATTATGAAAAAATCAATAAAATTTAGTTTTTCAGAAAATTCTTGATTACGAATTTTATAATCTTTTTCTCCGATATAACTAACTGTTCTGCCATGACTTAGATTTAGCAATTCAACATTTTGATATTTTAAAGTTAATTCTGAATAACCGATTGTATCAAAAATTAAGTTCAGATCATCTTTATTTTCGGAATCCGCAATTAATATTTTTTTGGGGCTAAAGACATTAAGTGATTGAATCAAACTTTCAACTAATTTGATATTTGTTGTAGTTCCTGATTGTTGTGATTTTAATCCAGAGTACGTATCAATTTTGATTAATATTGTTGAATCTTTGATTTTAGTTGAATCAAAATATTTTGGAATAATTCTTCCAAAATCTATTTTACCGTCAATTATTGAAACCTGATTTTTCATTCAATATTTGTTATTACTTTTTTTTCTTGATGTGATTGCAAAGAGGCCTGAGCAATTTTCAGAGCAATAAGACCGTCATAAGCATTCGTCGGTACAGGTTTATTATTCAAGATGCAATCAACAAATACTTCAAGTTGTTTTCTATAAGCGATATCTCCTGCTGACATGTACACATTAGAAACCTCTTTAGGAGTAAAGTTTTTTTCACCTAATATTTTATCTCTGAATGAATCACATCTCCACAGTTTTATAGCAGGTATGCTCATTTGTGTAGATATTTTTCCCTTTTCACCTATAAATTCAGCTGTCCGATTAACATTACTCCAATTCCATTTTGGCACCCAATAGATTTCAACTATTGTCTGTATATTATCTTCAAATACAATAGTGGTAGTTGCACCTACTTGAATTTCATTATCGTAAATAACTGTGCCAGATACTGATTCTATTTTCTTTCCTTCAAAATACCATCTTATTAAATCAAAAAAATGCGTTCCATAATCTATTAATAATGTTTCTTCTGGTTTTATTACTAATGTTTCAGATCTAATGTGTCCAAGATAAATTTTTCCCACTATATCTTGTTTTAGATATTCACGCACTTTAATATGGTTCGGCATAAAACGAAGTTGATAGCCAACCATAATGGAAAGATTTGTCTCATTCTGTAGTTTTAAAATTTTTTCTGCTGCTTCAATTGAAGTTGTAATCGGCTTCTCGACAAAAACATGTTTTCCTGATTTTAGGCTATCTAAAACGATTTTTTCATGCATTGGTGCATTTGTGGAAACAATTACAGCTTCAACTGATGGATCGTTGAGTACTCTGTGGTAATCAGTTTCTTTTTTGCTAATATTAAACTGATGTCCGATTTTTTCTAATTTATCTTTTTTTAAATCGCAAATACTAACGATATTCGTTTGGGGAATACTTAATAGACTTGGCAAGTGAGCACTTTCTGCAATTGCACCTGTTCCGATTATTGAAATATTTAATTTTTTCATTAAGATTATTCTACTATTTTATTGATAATTTCTTTATAGTCTAAAGGAGTAAAATTATATGCTTTTTTAAGATAAGAGATATCAGCGATGGTATTATTTGCAAAATCGCTGACTGCATCCAGAGAAAGAAGATTCGAATGTTTTGCGATTTGTTTGCAAATAGATATTGGTAAATGAATTTTACTTTTATTTATTGCCATTCTCTTAAGAAAATAATTAATAAATTCTTCATAAGCAACTGGATATTTTCCAGCAATTTCTATACTTTTGTTGGTTTCAAAATTATTGAAGCTGAGAGTGTTTGTAATTTCTATTAAATCGTCAATATATATAGGTTGCAGTAAAGTTTTTCCGTTTCCTATTATTGGTAGAATTGGAAATTTTTTGAGATAGCTGATAAATTTTTTTGTACTTCGCGAATCTTTTCCCAAGACCCAGGCAGGACGAATAATTAGATAAGGCTTATTATATTTTTTTATTTTTTCTTCGGCTCTTTTCTTTGATTCAGAGTATGCAACCGTATCATTCCGTTTCGCAGTAATAGAACTAAAAAAAATAAACTTTTTAATATTTTTATTACAAGCACTTATTAAAGCTTCGGTAAAATCAACGTTAACTCTGAAAATGTCTTCATTTTTGGAATCTAGTTCAGCTGCTAAGTGAATTATATAATTACAATTTGATAAAAGACTGAAGTATTTGCTAGGATTTAAATCGCCTTCTATATATTTGATATTTGATAGCTTTTTCTTTGCTTTATTCTCATTTCTGATTAAACAAATAATATAGTTATCTTTGTTTTTAGAAATTTTATCTAATAATTTTTTGCCTATAAAACCTGTTGAGCCTGTCAAAAAAATTTTGTTCATCTTGTTTTGAATTTATCAGCGAATGTTCGGCCAAGAAATACTCCGCCTAGTATTAATTTAGTGCCAATCAGGCTTGCGAATAACATTGGGTGAATTAAGACATTTTTGTATTTTTTATTCTCTACAAAAACTCCTATGTATCTGTAAAAAAAACCAAGCCTTAGTTTAACATATCTATTATTTTTTCCCCATTTACTTATATATTTTCCGAAGGATTTTGAATAGTACCATTTTTTTTCCAAGAATTTTAAAAAAGTTACATTCCCTTCATTATGATCCATATGGCTATCAATAATATCAATGTAACATTTTTCCCTAATGCGCTGATCCAAATCCCAATCTTCTGGTCCGTTAAGAGAACAATCATATCCTCCAATATCTTTTATTATTTTTGTCGGAATAAATCTTACACAATCGATTACTGAATTTGTATAAAATACTTTTTCATAATTTCTTATTCTATTAAAGTAATTTTTACTTCCGACAATATTTTCTGGTACCTGTAAAGCGATATCTGCGAAATAATTGTTTGACTTATCATTATCTTTGAAATTGACAATTTTTTTTACACATTCTTCAATTACGTTTTTGTCTAGTGATTGATCAGCATCGAGTTGTAAAAAATATTCTCCATGACATTTATTAATTCCATAATTTCTTTGAGCCGATCTTTCTGGACCAAAATTGAAAACTAGCTTTGTATATTGCTTGGCAATTTCTTTTGTCTTATCCGTAGAATTATTATCTATAACAATCATTTCAATAAATTCTTTCGGATATGTTTGCTGTTTTATTGATTTTAGGCAATATCTAATATTATCTTCTTCATTTTTTGTCGTTATAATTACTGATATTAAAGGGATTGTCATGGATAGTCAGTAAAATTAGCTTTTAAAATCCATTAGATGTCCTAAAACTTTTGTTCCTGCTTTCCACAAAAATTTAAGATCATTCATATTTCTAGTCTGGCTGATTTTTTTCAAGATAAATTTTGGCGTCATAAAAGCTTTATATAATCCTGAAGTCAACTCTTTAACATCTTCTGTAGTTAAAACACTCTTCATTACTTGTTCTCGTTGATCAAAACGATCATAATCTGTAAAATTCAATAAATTATTTTCTAAGCAATACTTATATAATGGTGTACCTGGATAAGGAATTAAAACAGTTGCCTGCAAAGTATCAACATAACCTTTTTTAAATAAATCTTTGGCAAGACAAACAGTTCTTTGAGCATCTTCTTTTGTTTCCCAAGGATAACCAATCATTGCAGTGATATGCGGTTCTAAGCCTGCTTCTTTACAAATTTTTAAACCATATTCAATTTCTTCAACTTTAAGATTTTTATTAATTTTATCTAGTGTTTTTTGGTTTGCTGATTCTAGACCAAATAATACAAAACGAAAACCAGCTTGCTTCATTAATTGCCAAATTTTTGGATCCTTGATGCCGCTAATCCTCATATTGCAACTCATGGTAACTTTTTTGTTGTAACCTCTTTCAATCATGCCATTACAAAATTCTAGTAGCCAATCTCCTATTGGTAAACTACCTGAATCTTCCATTATTTCTTTAACACCTAAATCGATCAAATGACCTATTTCATCCAAAGCTTGTTTTGCAGATCGAGTACGGAAATGCTGGCCTGGGAATAATGTTGTCCAAGAACAAAATGAACATCTTCCCCACCAACAATCACGTCCTGACATCATGTATGTGCCTGGAGTATGTTTAAAATTGCCATTTTTGTAGGCATATAATTGCCAATTAACTAATTCTCTATCAACCATTGGCAAGGAATTTAAATCATGTTTTAATAAATCAATTGGACCTGAATTTTTCAATGCTCCATTTTCTCTAAACCAAATTCCACCCTCAAGTTTTTCGCCTTTGCTTAAATGATTTGCTAGATTGAGCAAAAGAAAATCAAAATCTCCGCCTGTTAAAATATAATCAGCTTTTGAATTTTTCAATGATTCTTCTGGCATTGCTGTCACATGATCACCCATTAGAACAATTTTTAATTCTTTGTTTTTTGCCTTTAATTCATCAATAATTTTCCAATGCTTTTTTATGACTGGGGTTTTTGATTCAATAACTAGAATATCTGGCTTTGTGTTAATAATATCGGCAAGCCATTCTTGATAGGTCTGCTCTTTGGCAATGCCATCATGCCAAAAAACTTGATAACCATTTTTTGATAATAAAGTTGCAGCATAAGCTGGAATAACTGGAAAAATATAGGTTGGCGAATTAAACCATTGGAATTGACGATTTTGTGATAATAAAGGCGTGCCTTTTTTTGATTGCATTGGCGGATACGAAATTGATATTTTCATCGGTATTTGCTTTTTAAATTTTTAGTAAAAATAAATCCTTGTAAAAATCTTGTTCCATACCAGATGTGTGTTAAAAAAATGTAGTAAAAAGTATTAAAAATTATTAGGATATTCTTTTCGTATTTGTGAATGTCGAAGAAAATCTTGATATAAGAAAGCGCATAAATTATCCAGCCTAAAATGTAGAGACGAAGGATTATGCTTGAAAAGATACTAGATATAGCTCCCAAAATAATAAATAATAAAAAGAAGCTTGGAACAAAGTACTTTAATTTTAAAGAAGTCTCTGGATATTTCTTGGCGAAAAAACCGCGATGAATTCCATAATTGCCAACTTGTTTTAAGTGCTCTAACAAACCTTGACGGCGATGATGATAAACAATTAATTCTGGATCGTAAATTATTTTGCCTTTATTTTCTTTTAATAGGTCAATACATAACTTAGTATCTTCACCTGGCCAATATTCCGAATTGAAACCTTTGACTTTTTGAAAATTGTTTTTTCTGATTGATAAATTGACACTTGGCCAATCATTGATAAATCTTTTTTGGCCAACTTGAACATAACGTTCTGGAAAACCGCCAGAAAAATTACTTAAAAAAACTGCACCCGAAACCTTTTGCCAAAAATTGTCTTCTTTAGGTGTTAAAGCTGGACCGCCAACAGCAATAATATTTTTATCGTTAAAATCTTGATCAAGGATTTCCAACAAATTATTTTTAGGAAAAGCATCATCGTCAACGAAAATCAATATTTCACCTTTTGCATCTCTGATTGCTAGATTTCTTTTCATTGCTGGTCCGCCTGGACCTGTAGAAATTTGCTTTGTTTTTGGCCAATGTTCTGAATTAATTTCGTTTGGATAAATAATTATTTCAAAATCATCTCGCTTAATTTCTAAAATATTGGGAATGGTTTCTCTTATATAATCATTAATTTCCTTGACTGGAATGACAAACGTGTATTTCAAACAGTTATAAAGTTATAAAATAAAAAGTTATAAAGTACTTTATGGACTTTAAAACTTTATAACTTTTTACTATTTATAATGTATAATGGCCGATTAATAACCTGAAAATTGATGTTAGCGATATACAAGGCAATTAAGCCTAAGCAACTTAGAACAATGCCAATTAAAAATAAATTTATAATTGCTAAAATTGCTGGCCCTGAAAAATTTTTCATCCCTAAAATATAGTTTGTGAAAAACATATAAATTCCGAAAATTCCTGAACCAATCATAATAAATATTCCTAAGTAGCCAGCAAGTTTTAAAGGAAAAAGGCTCATTGATACAAAAGAAGAAAAAGCGAGCCTAACTAATTTTAAAAAACTGTAACCTGGTTTTCCTTCTTTTCTGTCTTGTGCATCAAAATATATATATTTCTTATCAAAACCGAGCCAATCGATTAGACCACGTGTTATTCTATTTTTTTCTTTAAGTTTATTAAATTCATCAATAACTTGGCGATCCAAAAGCCGATAATCTGTTGATCCTTGAACCATTTTTGTTTCAGAAATATTATTTATTATTTTATAGAACATCCAGGAACCAATTTTTTTGGTAGTCTTATCACTTTTGCTTTTATTTCTGACACCGATAACGACTTTATGCCCTTTCTGCCAATACTTTATAAATTTTGGAATTAAATAAAGTGGATGTTGCAAGTCGGCATCAATCGTAATTGCTGCTTCGCCTTGGCAAAAATTCAAGCCCGCCGTTGTTGCAATTTCTTTGCCGAAGTTTTTTGTAAAATCAAGATATTTAATTTTGTTATTTTGATTCGCTAAATTTTTAAGAACGTTTCGACTGTTATCTTTGCTCCCATCGTTGACAAAAATTATTTCATAAGTCAAATTTGGTATTTTATTCAAAACTGAATTGATCTCTCTGCAAAAAAAATCTAAATTTTTTGATTCGTTATAAACCGGCACTACTATTGAGATGTTCGGCATAATTTTTATTCTTTTCTTTAGGAAAATAAACAAACATAAAACTTATAAGCGAGATCAAGCTATTTATAATTAAACATATCATAATAACTTGAAAAAGTGAAGCATGAAAAATTATTATAAATATAATTTGCAAAATTGAGCCAGCTGCAAGAATTGGTAAAAATATAAATTTTTTAATAGAAATTAAATATGTAATAATCAGATTTAAAATGGAATATGCAGTCATTACAACGCTCATTATTCCTAAAAGATTACTGCTTTGTAGGTATTTTGCGCCGAATAGCATTTTTATAATTTGCTCAGGAAAAATAAAATATAAGATGTTTAATAATATTCCCAAAACTGTGACTAGTAACAAGGCATAAATAAATAAATGTTGATGTTTTTCTTGGCGTTCAAATTTTTCAGTTGCCATTGGCAAGAGAACAGATGCAATGATACCTGTTCCGAAAAAAATTATTCTAGCTAGCATTGCTAAAGAGCTATAGAGTCCCGCGTCATTATTAGAAAAATAATGTTTGACTAAAATCAAATCAATATTATATAAAAGGGTTAAGCAAAGAGATGTAATAAAAAAATAGCTAATGCTTTGAATTTGTTTAGTGCTAATTTTTATCGACTGAAGATTTATAAAATCTGCCTTGTTCAGTTTTATATCCCTTAATAACAAATAAATAATCACTGCACAAATAACTGAAGGAAAAACATAACCAACTACAGCGCCGGAAACTGAAAATCCAAGCAAAACTAATCCAACGCCCAATATAATCTTAAGAATTGTACCTATAACATTTACAATAGAAAGTGCTTTAAATCTTTGTAAACCTTGCAATATAGATATATAAAAACTACCCACATACGCAAGAATAAGACATGAAGCCATAATAATAATTGGGGCTTTTTGAATTTTTAAATATTGAGCAATTAAATCTGAAAATGCCGTTAAAATTATGAAAACAATAATTCCAAAATACAAGAATTTTTTTTCAAAATATGATTTGAATTGAGCAAGTTTTGCAAAATTTTTGTTAGCTTTATATTCCGCAACTTTTCTAGTTCCTGCTAAAATAATCGCGCCGCCAATCATTGTTACGATTAAGAATATACTTTCGAGAGAGACTAATTGGCCATATTCATCAACTGTTAATACGCGACCAATAATTAAATTAAAAAGATAATTTAAGACACTGGCAATTATTGTTCCTGAAAATAAAATTACAGTATTTTTTAAAAATAAGCTTGCGATTAAATTTTGTTTGATTTTATATAAAAATGATGACATAATGTTATGAAAGTATTATATACTATGAATTAATAATTGAGAACTAGAATTAAATTTTATGAAACGAATTTTAGTTACTGGAGGTGCGGGGTTTATAGGTTCACATTTATGTGAATACTTGTTAAAAAAAGACAACGAGGTTATATGTGTTGATAATTTTTTTACTGGCCAAAAACAAAATATTATTCATTTGTTAAAAAATCCTTATTTTGAAGTCATTAGACATGATGTTACTTGGCCGTTATATATTGAAGTTGATCAGATTTACCATCTTGCCTCGCCTGCAGCACCGATTCATTATCAAAAGGATCCAATTCAGACAACTAAAACAAATGTTTTAGGTGCGATCCAAATGCTTGGTTTAGCAAAAAGGTTAAAGATTAAAATTTTGTTAACTTCAACTTCAGAAGTCTACGGCGATCCAAAAGTCCATCCGCAAAAAGAAAGCTATTGGGGCAATGTTAATCCAATCGGTCCTAGATCTTGCTACGATGAAGCAAAACGATGTGCTGAAACATTATTTATGGATTACTGGCGACAAAATAAAGTGAAAATAAAGATTGTTAGAATTTTTAATACTTATGGTCCGAGATTAGCTATGAATGACGGCAGAGTTGTTTCAAATTTTCTTATTCAAGCTTTGCAAAATAAACCAATAACTATTTATGGCAAAGGAAAGCAAACAAGATCATTTTGTTATGTAGATGATTTAGTAAATGGACTTTATGAAATGATGGAAACTGATGATAAAATTACTGGTCCAATAAATCTTGGCAATCCTGGAGAATTTACAATGCTTGAATTGGCAAATCTTGTGATAAAACTGACAAAATCAAAAAGTAAACTTATTTATGAGCCTTTGCCAATCAATGACCCAAAGCAAAGAAAACCTGATATTTCTTTGGCTAAAAAAGTTTTAGATTGGGAACCAACGATTAATTTAACTTCTGGACTTAAAAAAACTATACCTTATTTTAAAAAGGCATTACGCAGCTCTTAAATTAATTTAAATCTAAGAAACGGGCTAAAATCCCGTTTTTGTTTTACAAATTTATATTTTTATGTTATATTATTTAATTATATTTTTGGTTAGCTCATTACAAATTCTAGGTTAATGACCAAGAAGGAGGAAAAAGATGCGAAACACCAGTTTGCTCTGCCTAGCCTTTTTAATGATTGCTTGTACTGATTCAGATGAAGAAAGTAAATTCACTGGCACTGAAACAGCAAAGAAGCTTTGTGATGATAGTTATTGCGAAAGTGTAATTTGGCAAGTTGAAGATTTTTATCTGACACCAATTGATATAAATTTAAATGTTGTTGATTCTGATGGAAATATTGCTTCAACTAACACGTTGCTTGTCAAATTCAAGGATGATGTGAGCATTTCTGGCATTGAAATTGTTCTTGGAATTGTTGATGCAAAAATATCGGCATTCATTCCTGATTTAAATATTTATGAATTAAAGTTTGATTGCAATTCCATTGAAGAAATTGAACAAAAGATTGATACATTGCTCGCTAATTATAATGTCGAATTGGCAGAAAAGAATTATGCTGTACAGCTTGAAAGTTTGGATATTGAAGGCAAAGATGACGCTGGACTGTGGGGATTTGAGAAAATCAAATTAGCACAAGCTTATGACTTCATTGAACAAAATGGTATTACTCTTCATCCTATCAAAATTGCGGATTTGGATAATGGCTTTGACTTGAATCATCAAGAATTTGCTGGCTTAGATGTTGAAAAATATGATTTTGCTGATACTGATAACAATGTCTATTATTCTGATGGGCATGGAACTGCAACTGCTGGAATTATCTTTGCTCAAAATAATGGCACAGGAATTAATGGAATTGCATATAATGCTGATTTTCTGGCATACAAGATTTTTCCTGATACTGGCGAAAACCATAGTTTAATAAGAACGCTGGTTTCGGCAATTGTAATGGCAACAAAAAGAGGCGCATCGGTAATAAATTATAGCGGAAATACTTTATCAGCAAATAATTTTTCTTTGGGCATGCTGAACTTGGCAGTAGTGTATGCAAACAAACATGGCGTTGTCATTGTTTGTTCAGCAGGCAATACTTTCATTGATGCGACAAACCATTATCCTTCTGCTTATCCTGAAGTTATCTCTGTCGGTGCAACTTATTATGACCAATATGGTCTTGAGAATAGAACTACTTTTTCAAATTTTTCTCAAAATGATGATCCTAATATTTTGACATTGGCTGCACCTGGAAAGGATTTAAGATTGTTGGGTCTTGATAATTCTTATTCAATTGGAGAAGGTACTTCTTTTGCCTCGCCAATGGTTGCTGGACTTGCTGGTTTACTGAAAGAGATAAGACCAGAATTGAATCCTGATGAAGTTAGAAGAATTATGTATGAATCAGCAACAGAAATTCTAGTTACTTATCCTGACGGTGTTTTTCATTATTGGAGAAGAATCAATGTCTTGGAAGCTGTGAAAAAAGCAACTCATGAAATGGATTTGCCAAATCATGGAATTGGCAAACCTTGTTCGCAAAACAGTGATTGTGATTTTGATTTGCCATGTCTTGTAGGAACTTGCACCGAAGCTTGTTTTGAGGAAAAAGATCGTGGTCAAGATCTGGGAGTAACTTGTGATAATTGCAATTTGTTTAGTGAATGTCCTGTTGGCACAACTTGCAAAAGCTTTGATCAACCTTATGGGAGAATGCCTCTAAGACTTTGTTTGTAATTTTTTGCTCTTTTAACCGAATTTATTTCGGTTTTTTTTATTTGACAAAATTTAAAGTTTAGCGTATGTTATGGTATTGTTCTTTTAAAATTTTACTCCCAAAAACGAGAGAGGAGGAGGAAAAAGTCATGAGAAAAACACTAGCACTTTTGCTGGCGATTCTTGCGATTTCTTCTCTAGTGTCATGCAAAAAAGAAGTTGAAGAAAAACAAATTGAGCAGGATGTGAATTTGTATTATATTAATTTGGCTAGAAGATTTTCATCTGGAAACTTGAATTGCACTTTTACTTTGACAAATCCCGAACAGATTGAAAAGTTGACGCGTGATGAAAAAGCTGAAATCAAAGTGAGAATTTCTGTGAATAATACATGCACGCCCAAAGAGTCTAGAAATTCTCTCCTTACTTTTGCAGGTAATTTTGAAGATGGCGTTGCTGGTCGCAGACCTGGTGTTTTCATTTATCAGCAATGTTTGACATTGTCTTATGAAATTTTCGATGAAGGCTTCAAACTGCGGAACATTTCAGTTGAAGTTGATGCCAATTGTCCAGAATCAGAAGATTTCAAAGCAATTAGAAAGACGAATCTAGAAACTGCACTGAAGGAAACTGCATTAGCTTCTTGCTATTGCAAACATCATAATTGTGATGAAGAAAACAGCATGGATAATTGCGGAATCTCTGAAGTGAAAGATTTGAATAGTGATGGAATTGATGAAGTGCTAGTTTCAGATACTTGCCATGCAAGATCTGGCAATTGTTATTCTAATCTGTGGTCAATTGTCGATGAATCACCGAAAATGATTTTCGAAAGCGCGCCATCAATCAAGGACGTTCAGCCAAATACGGATGGCAATTTTCCAATGCTCGTCACAACGGATAGTTCAGGTGGTGGTTCTGTAACGAAATATTTTAATTATTATGATAGTGATCAGAAAAAGTATGTTACAAGAAGTAAGAAAGTTGAGAAAGTGCGAAGGATTGATTTTATCGGGCAAGAAGATTCAGAAGTATTTATAAGTGGTGAAAGACGTGGCGTTTTGAAATCTGTGAAACCTGGTGATTCTGCTGAATTAACTCTTGATAATTTGCCTAGTTATCCATTTAAAATTGAAATCAAAAAGCCTGGCTTTAAGACATTTACTTATGATTGGGATTGGAATAGTCTTCCTCGTGTTTTTGAAGCTTCAGATGGCTCTGGATATATCAATCAAGAGCTCGAAAAGGAGTAAGATTCTACCGAAGATTTTCTTCGGTTTTTTTTATTTTAAAATAAAAAATCGAAGACTTTCTTCGATTGAGACTAAAAATAGAACATTATTTCTTTTCCAACTCAGCTGAAATTTTTGCAGCTGTACTTAAGCTCTTATCAGCAGGATAAATAGCAACAACTTTTGTCGGATCAAGCAGATATACTAGGTACGAAGTTTGTTCAGAATCTTGTTGACTAAGCCAATAGAATCCTTCGTTGACTCTTTTGGCATTTGGCTTTTTACCCAGAGATTCAAGATAACTTTTTGCAATTTTGGGAGTTTTGAATTCCATAATTCTAATCGAAAATAAATCATAATCGTAAAAATATCCTTTCTTGAATCCTTTTGAATGTCTCTTTGTATCAGTATCAGTTTTGGTTGATAGCAAATCACTTCCTAAAATATTTCGAGAAACAAGCAACTTTTCTCCTGGTGAATCATTCATTGCAACTGGCTTTTCTTTTGGAATTGAAGCAACTGCTGTAGACTCTTCTTCAATTACAGAATCATCATCATAGGCAATGCATTTGTTTTGCCGATCAATAAAACAGACAGCTGTGCCAGAAGCTTTCACGCGCATTCGTTGTAAATTGGTATCAACCTTACCACCTTCTGCATAATATTCTTTGGAAGTTGAATAACGAACATTAACAACTGCAGCAAGAATTGATCCATATTGACGATAGGCCATGATGAGCATCAGTCGATTTGCTTCTTGATAATCAGGCTTCAAATCAGGCGGAGCTTCCAAATTATAGCTGCTGACATGAGTTTTTGTGTCGCCATATTTTTCATAATTTCTTTCATAGCTTTTCAGACCAGGCGCAACTTTTTTGGAATATCCTTGGGGAATATATGTTGCTTCAGCACTGCCTAAGACTCTAAATGGCTTTCCAGGATTGCCGGTTGTGTAAGCCTTGATTCTTTCTGGATAGCTCATACAAGATGCAAGCAAAATTGACAATAAAATAACTAATGTCATTTCCCTTTTCATCTCTTCCCTCCTGTTCTCTTTTTGGCAAGGTACGATTTATATATAATACTTTTAAAATTGATATTTGTCAACTTTGATTTATTATCAACAGTATATTTGTTGACTTAGAAAAAATGTGTTATAATTTTGGTGATAAAATTTTTGAATTCATGAAAATAAAAAAAGAAATTACAATTAATGATTTGGCCAAATTGATTGAAAAGCTTGGCACAAAAGTTGAAAAGATATCTACAAAGGTTGAAAAGATATCTACAAAGTTTGAAAAATTATCCGTAAAAATGGATAGTGGTTTTAAAGAACAAGAAAAAAGACTTGATAAAAAAATGGATATTGGTTTTAATCAACAAGAAAAAAGACTTGATAAAAAAATGGATATTGGTTTTAATCAACAAGAAAAAAGACTTGATAAAAAATTCGATAAAAAAATTTCAGAACTTGCATTAATGGTTGCAAAAGGTTTTGAAGAGACCGCAACAAAAGAAGATTTAGAAATATTAAATATTAAAGTTGATGGTATTAAAAAAGAATTAACAAATAAAATTGATCATGTTGAAGAATCTTTGATCAATAAAATTGATTCTGCAAAGGGTGATGTTATTTTGATTATTAGAAAGTTAGATGAAAAAATAATTGTTTTAGTTGATACTTTAAAAGGTCATCGAATTCTAAGTGATATCGAGTATGAAAAGATTAGTAAAATAAAAGCTTTTCCAACTATTGAGCTTAAATCATAAATTGATAAGAAGTGCTAATTAATTACAAAGGCTGAAAAATTAAGCACAATTCGTAATATTTAATTTGTTATAACGCAGACTAACGCAGAATCGAACGCAGAAAACGCAGAATTTACGCATAAAAATTAATTAAAATTACTTATAAATTTAAAAAATAATTAATACAAACAAATGAAACAAAAAAGATTTTTAGGGTTGTCGCTTGTTTTAGGAAGCGCGTTGTTGTTTACAACTGCTTTTGCAAGCGCAGCATCTGTCTGGACCATTGATACTGGTCTAGTAAAAAAAACATTGACTGTTGGAACAAACAGCAATAAAGGACAATTGTTAGTAAAAGGTTTTATCAGAAATCCTGTCAAAGGCAAAAAAGTTTATATCAAGGATCATTTGAAAGTTCAAGGAAATGTCAAAGTTGGCGGAATTTTGCAAGGTAGCAATATTGTTGGTGCTGATAATCTTGGAACTGGTGTTGTTACAAATGGAAAAATTGGCGAAGGCGCTGTAACTGGAAATAAAATTGCTAGCGAAACTATAACTTCTGGTAATTTGCAAAGTGCTTCTGTAACTGGTGATAAAATGGATTTTTCTATGGATGGAGTTGTAAAGGCGGCAGCGTATATTAACACTTCGACTCCCTCTACTCCAACAGCAGCCACCCAATTTAACAAACTAGCTAATGGAACAACAATAACGCCTAGCTATAATTCAACAGCTGGAAGATATACAGTTGATTTTGGAGCAACAACAAATATTTCTTCTAATTATTTTAATGTTACTCCTCTTATTTCTGGTACAAGTTTATTTGCTGTTATTAGGTCTGTTGGTACAACATCGGTTACGATTGATTTTTATGATGATACTGGTGCAGGTTCAGATCCTACAGGATTTTATCTAACTGTTTATTAATTTAATATTATTTGTTTTACTTCCTTGCTAAATATGCAAGGAAGTTTTTATTTTGTACAAAAAAACCACAGAAAAATCTGTGGTAAAAAAAGTGCTAGCGTTTCATGATTTCAAAGTAGTGCTGGATTTCCTCATCGGAAAGTGCAACGTTATAAAATGTAGTCTCATCAATCTTTGTGTGGCTGTTCTTGGCTGGTGGCATATCGTTAGACCCAATATAGGTAATACCGCCAACTGGGTTTTGAGCATTACCTTGCCAAATTTGTTCGCCATCAATGTATGCAGTAAAAACTCCTTGCTTGAATTTCCCACAGAAAGTAATCCACTGATTCACATTAACAGTTCTTCCCTGAGCAAGCTTTACTCGGTTTAAAAAGAATGTCCAGTTGTTTTCCATAGTTACATCGTTCCATTCGATTCCAAGTGCTGGTTGCAGCCTAAACTTTGAGAATACAACATCACCTCTTTCGTAATCAGTCACATTTGCTGAAACGCAAATCGTAAACTCATTCACAATCGAATCCATGCTCACGCTATCAGCCACTTCGGCATAATCGTCGACTCCGTCGAACGATGCTGCCTGGCCACAAACTGCATCAGCAGTGTAAGTGGCGCCATGGTTGAGAGCGTTGTTGGCATTGGTAGATCCATCATTCATGTGTCCATCGAAGCTCAGGTACATGACGAGAGAATCACAGTCTTCGTCAATTGCACCATCACAATCGTTGTCCACCTGATCGCAGATTTCCACACCGCAATTGGTGACTTCACATTCACAGCCGTCAGTCGGATCAGTGTTCAAATCAACTCGGAAGCGGCTGCACGTCAGAACGCACTCACCTGCTTCGCAAGTAGTACTCACTGTCCCCTGACTGCCACAAACATAATTGCATTGGCCGCAGTTATTGGCTTCAGCCATGAGGTCGAATCCATTGTCTGTCTGGCCATCGCAGTCATTGTCAAGTCCATCGCAGATTTCATTTGCAGGCAAAGTCTGATTCTGGCATTCGCCCCACTCACGGCTTTCCCAGCAAATCTGCGTCCCATGAGAGCATTCGCCCACATCAGATCCGCAGTTGCGAGAAACGGAAGGTGAGCAACAACCAGTCAAACCTTCGTCTGTTTCGCCATCGCAGTTGTTATCCAATCCATCGCAGATTTCATCCGATGGTCCAGTTGCATCCAAACACCAACCCCAAGTACGGTCTGCCTGGCAAGTGGAAGTTCCCTTCACACATTCGCCAGTGTCAATACCGCATTCGGAAATGGTATCAGGAATACAACAATTTTCCAACTCTTCATCTGTATTGCCATCGCAATCGTTGTCCAAGCCATCGCATGTCTCTTCCGACTGCTGACCGACAACTGCATTGCAAGCACTCATATTCTCATCAACACAAACGATCACGCCTTCAGCCTGGCATTCGCCAAGACCTTCAAAGCATTGATCGTTGATGTTGAAACCTTCATCTGTATTACCGTCGCAATTGTTATCAAGGTTATCACAAATCTCGTCGCTCGACTGAATCTCACCTTCGCAGGCAAGCCAGCCACCAGCAAAACAAGATTGGATACCGATCTCACATTCACCGACGTCACTGCCACATTCACGCAGCAGATTTTCGTCAACATCGCCATCGCAGTCATTATCTTTGTTATCACAGATCTCATCGTTGCCGGTGAGGATATCTGCATTACAAGACGTTGACTGCTGATCAACACCGCAAGTCATGCGACCAATCGACAGACATTCACCACGCCCAATCTGACATTCGCTGTTCAGATTAGCAAAGGTTTCATCTGTCTGACCGTCGCAGTTGTTATCCTTGCCATCACAAAGTTCAGCCATTGGCTTCACTTCTTCAAGACATTCGCTCCACACACCATCAATCGAACAAGTCTTGTGACCCTTACGGCATTCGCCGACAGCGGATCCGCATTCGACCTGATCGTTAGGCTCGCAACATCCAACCAAGTCCTCATCAGTTGCGCCATCGCAGTCATTATCCTGCTGATCGCAAGCCTCATTGGACGGCTGGATGATCAGAGCTGCACAGAAAGTTCCAAACATATCTTCAGTACAAGCATAATTGCCATTAGAAAGACAGTTGCCTTGACCAATCTGGCATTCCATCCCTCGATTCAGAAAATCCTCGTCAGTTGCGCCATCACAGTCATTGTCAAGACTGTCGCAAAGATCAACAGTCGGACCAACAGCGTTTTCACAGTCGCCCCAACTGCCATCTTCCTGACAAGTCATCTCGCCCTTCACACATTCCCCAACATCAGATCCGCATTCCTGAACAGCGTCAACGTCGCAACAGCCAACCAAATCTTCGTCAGTTTGGCCATCGCAGTCGTTGTCCATGTCATCACATTCTTCAGGATAAGCTTGAAAAGCTGCAACATTACAAACAGTTGTGCTTCTATCGGTACTACAAACGTAAACGCCTTCGTTCTCACACAAACCGAGTCCGACAGAACAGGACTGATTCAGATTGTTGAAATCTTCGTCAGTATAGCTATCGCAGTCATTGTCAACGCCATCACAGATTTCGGTTGCGGGAATACAAGGAACATCTTCACCGACATCAGAACCGAGATCGGTTCCATTGTCAGGCGAGACATCAGGCTGAGCGTCATTACCAACATCGTTGCCTTCATCAGGCTCGACATCGGTAGAAGCGTTGGCATCTGTATCAGTCGTCGAATCTTCATCAGGCGTTCCGACTTCAGCGTCCGCTTCAGCGTTAGAATCAGCGTCGATATCAGCGCTTGTTCCAACTTCGGCGTCAGCTTCAGCATCGGGTCCGGTGTCAGACATAGTCTCTTCACAGACAGTAGACTTGTTTGCCAAAATCATTTCAGCATTCGGATTCTTCACGCAAATCTTGGAATGATTATTCATGTTGCAAACACAAGTATAGCCATCAGAGCAACGTGCATTTTCATCACAAAGATTCTTTCCATTCTTTTCATCAGCAGGTGCCAACTCTGCAATACAACCAACAAAATACAAGGACAACAAAAACATTAATGCTGTTTGTCTCATCTCTCTTCCTCCTCTCTTGATGTGAAGGTTCGGTCCTGTAACCGACCTTTCCTGGTTTTCTGTTCATATTATAATAGCATAATCATAAAATTTTGGCAAGAGAAAATGGCTTATTATGGATATTTTGTATAATTTTGTCAATTTTTGAGCCTAGAAGCATTATTATTTTCAAATATAATATTTAAGCTGAACGTAAAATATAGGATTTCAGGCAATAAAAAAACGCCAAAAATAGCGTTTAGAACGAAAGGTTCAAACAGAACATGCCGTCTTTTGGCACGAAAACTGCCTGAGGTGATTCATTGGCATCGAGAATACCGAATTGATCAAGAACATAAAGAGCTGCACTGCCTGCAATCAGAACTCCACCAGAAGCAAACATAATGTTAGCAGTTGATCCAGCAGATTCTGCTTCATCTTTAAAGCTTTCTGCCTGGGTCTGAATGTTGGTTGCATCATAATTGTCGCTAGCATTGCTTGACTTGAGACCGTAGTAACTGCCTGCAGAAATCAAGATTACACCGACACTTGCACCGCCAACGCTCGTCCAGAAATGCCAATCCAAATTGCTCACTTCAGGATCCAGCAGAACGATTGGCTTTTCCTGCACTTCTTCGACAACTGGCTTGGCTGGTTCTGAAACAGGATCGACATTTACAATTTCAACCTTGACTTCAGTATTTGGCTTTTTTGTTTCTGGCCAGGTCAGTGGACTTGCCTTGTAGATACGAACAGCTTCGGAAGCAATGTCAGTCAGAACTTCAGAAGCGAGTTTGCTTGGTTCAATCTTTTTGCTCACCCATGACATTTCAACCTTGTTGTTGACTGCATCAAACATAGTCAGTCTAATAGTCAGAGTTTTCTTCTCTACTGGAACAACATCCTTGATCTTATTGTATCTCTTGCCAGGAGTGATAACTACAACATTTTCAACTCTTCTGTCACTAGCCAAAGTTCCATAAAATACTCGGGAAACATGTTTTTCCACAGCTTTTTTTTGTACACAAGAATTGTCTTTCAGACAAGTTTTGATCTGTTCATCAGAATCACTGCCAAACATTTCTTTGCCAGAAGACTGGATCTTTTCATTTGAAAATTTGGCAATAATCATTTCAACAGCATCATCTACCATTCTCTGATCATGAGTTTCTTCAGACATCAAAACAATAGCAATATCCGACTTGCTTTCGGATTCTTCTTGAGTATAAGCAGTCGATGAAAAACAAGCAACTCCACAAAATACTAGAAAGTTCAGGATTCTCATCTTTTTCTCCTCCTCTTCTCTCGGAAACGGGTTGTTTTTCGGTACTTCGGCACAGATTTGCTTCAAAATAGCGTAACAAAAGATTATCCACTTGTCAAGTTTTCAATTTTATATTATTGATGTAAAATATATGGTATACTTTTAATATATGAAACTAAATACAAAAACTTACGCAAAAATAGCGCGAATTTTTTCAATTGTAGTAATTGCTATTATTTTGATTTATGCTCTGTTTTCTTATTTTGGGCCATTTGGATCTACAAAGTTAGCAATAGTTTTTAATTCGAGTAAGTTACCTGCTTATGTAACTGAAACTATTGGATTGGATAATGCTGAAAAAAATTTAAAAACTGGCCAGACTTACCGCAGAGTTACTGGATTTTTAGCACAATTAAAAATTAAAGTTTTTAAGACTTTTAATAACTTGAATGTAAAAGTAAAATACGAAAATCAAAATACAAATTTTGTCATGGCATCAATTGCTTTAAAGAGTCCATTTAAATATAAACCAACATACAAAAATGCAACGAAAATTTTAGAGAATAAGCTTTTTGATAATTTGGATTGGTATAGAATAGCTGATAAAAATCAAAGCAAAATTTTATACCAGAAAGGCGATGATATTTGCGAAAAAAAAGTTAAGGAACTTCAATCAGAAAGTGATATTGATCCAGTTGCTGAATATGAAAATTGCGCATTGATGTATGACAAAGATAGTGAATATTTGAAAGAAAAAAATCCTAAAAAAAATTGGGTAAATTATGATTATGAAGATGTTGGCAGTTTTATGAATGATATTCCAAATCTAATACAAAAAGAGAAAATCTGCACTTTTAATATAGATGGACTTAATGATCTTGCTAAAGTGCCTGATTATTCTCCTGCATCTTCCACTAATAGTTTTGATTATCAATTAAATGGATTTACGATAATCAAAACATATTTAGCAAATGAAGATTTAGATTTTAATTTTGATTATCAAGACTTGAATACTTTACAAGAAAAAAGTGATTTTAATATTTTTATTTTTAGAGGAGATGAAAAGATCTTAGAAAAAAATATATCTGATGATGGAAATGAAAAAGGCGATGAAGTTGCTTCAGCTATCAAAAATTTAAGTGTTACGATACCAAATTTAAAAGAAGGTTTTTATAATATTTATCTTGATGCTAGTGATGATATTGTATTTGATTCTTTAATAACAAAACAAAAATATTGGGCTTTTGTCAACAATATTAAACTTTTAGATCCAGAAAAAAGCGTTGATTTATATTCAAATAGCGGAAATATGTCTTTTACAGCTCTTCGCGATTCTGCTTTGCAAACTGTTACAATCACTAAAGAAAAAGGAATGGTTACTGAATTTGGTCCAGAATTTCAAAAGAAAGAACTAGATATCATAAAAATTGATAAGCCATATATTTTTAATCGCAATATATATTCAAAAATATTTATGCCAAAGGCTGACTTGAACATTGATTTTAATAATTTGATTGCTACTAATATGGAATCTTTACAAGCATTAAATGTAAATAATTTGATTAATTTTTCTGATTTTGCAAAATTCAATAAAGAGAGTTGCAATTATATTATTTCTGATTATTTTGAAAAGCCTGAGGAAAAAAATGGTACTACAAATGCAAGTGCTGATTTTGATGTTAATAATTTATATTTAGATGAAAAAAATAATTTTAATTTATTATTGATATTTCCTCAATACAACCGTAATGATGCTGGAGATGTCAAAATAAATAGAATTGATCTAAAATATAGCCGATAAAAATACATTTTTTGTATGTTTTATTTTAAACTGATAATAAGATATGTTTGTTAAATTAATTTTTTGCGCGGAAATACGCGGAACTTACGCGGAATATGCGGACACTACTTACAAAATTTAATTGTTTTACTTAGTTTATTATGGAAAAAAATTTGTCTGGGCAAAAAAATTATAAAGATATATTAAATATTATTTTTCAACAAATATTTGGAATTTTTTTGATTGGCTATTTATTTTTCTTTTTGATTGATCAGATATTTGATAATTTTGTTAGTAATTTTATCAATTTGAATTATATACTTGCAATTGTTATTATCTCTGGAATATTGTTAATTCTTATTAAAGACAATGATGATAAATTAGTTACAGAAAATCAAGAAAAAAATTCTTGGAAATTTTCGATACTTGCTTTTTTCTTAGGATTAATTGCTGCAATTTTAATTTTTGTAAAAATTATGTCTTTGGGAATTGTTTTAAGTATTATAATTTCAATACTTTCTGGTGTTTTAATATGGCTAATATCTTATTTGTTGTTAGATAATAGTCAAAATGATTTAAAATAAAAACCCCTGGTCCGCCTCCGTCGTTACTTCTGCCTTCGTTAAAAACTACGGCAGATAAATCGGCGGATAAACATGGCCAGGGTAGAAAAATATTTTTAAGTTTTTATATTTTTGATTTTAAGCTCGGCCAATTCCATAATACTGAAAGCCGAGTTTTTTTATTATAACAGAATTTAACAAATTTCGGCCATCAATTATGATTGGCTTTTTTAATAATGTTTTGATTTTATCAAAATCTAAATTAGCAAATTCTGGCCATTCTGTTGCAATTACTAATGCGTCTGAATTTTTTATTGCTTCGTATGGATCATTAGTAATTTTAACTCCAGAATTTAAAATTTCTTTTGCGTTATCATTTGCTTTTGGATCATAGGCTTTTACTCTTGCGCCAACTCCGGTCAACATTCTGATAATATCTATCGAAGCTGATTCTCTAACATCATCGGTATTATTTTTGAAAGCTAAGCCCAAAACTGCGATTCTTTTATTTTTTAAATTGCCGAAAACTTGTTCTAATTTATCAATGACGTATTTTCTTTGCTTTGAATTAACTTCAATAACTGCCTTTAGCAATTTAAAATCATAACCTTTTGTACCAGCAATTTGATTTAAGGCTGTAGTGTCCTTTGGAAAACAGGAACCACCATAACCAATTCCAGCGTTCAAAAAACTCTTGCCAATTCTTTTGTCTAATCCCATTCCAAAGGAAACTTCTTTTACATCAGCACCGACTAATTCGCAAAGATTTGCTATTTCATTGATAAAAGAAATTTTGGTTGTTAGAAAAGCATTTGATGCATACTTAATCATCTCTGAACTTTGCACTTCCGTAAAAACTTTTTTACCTTTTACAGGTTTATAAATTTCTTGCATTATTTTCTTAGCTTTTTTGGAAGAAGTGCCAACGACAATTCGGTCTGGCTTCATAAAATCATCAACTGCATAGCCTTCTTTCAAAAATTCTGGATTTGAGACAACAGCAAATTCGCCTTTATAATATTTTGCAATAATATTTGTGACTTCTTTTGCTGTTCCAACTGGTACTGTGCTTTTATTAATAATGACTTTATAATCCTGCCGCCTTCGCCTGCTGGCTTCGGCGGCCAAGGTTTCACCTACTTCTTTTGCAACGTCAAAAACATATTTTAGATCAGCTTTGCCATCTTTTCTGGCTGGAGTGCCGACTGCAATAAATACAGCTTGCACTTCGCTTAAAACATTTTTTAATGAAATATCAAAACTAAGCTTGTTCTTTTTTATTACTTCTTTGACAACTTTGTCCAAGCCTGGCTCATAGATTGGAATAATGCCTTTTTTTAATCTGGCAATTTTATTTTTATCTATATCTACACAAGTAATTGTGTGACCTACTTTTGCCAAACATGCACCAGTGACTAAGCCAACGTAACCAGTGCCGACAACTGCGATTTTCATAAGTGTGATACGAATTTACGAATATATGCTAATCTACAAATATGCGAATCGGCGCATTCGTATTTTCGTAGATTAGCATAAAATTCGTAGATTTGTATTAAATTAATTTCTTGATTTCTTTTACCTTATCCGTTTTTTCCCAAGTGAAATCTTTGTCTTTGCGACCAAAATGTCCATAAGCTGCTGTTTTTTTGTAGATTGGACGTTTCAATTTCAATGTTTCAATAATTCCTTCTGGAGTTAGATCGAAAACTTGTCGAATTATTTTTTCAATCTGTTCATTGCTGATTTTTGAAGTGTTGTGAGTATTAACTAAAATACTAATTGGCTCAGCAACACCAATGACATAAGCGATTTGAATTTCACATCTTTCTGCTATTCCAGATGCAACAATATTTTTGGCAATATATCTTGCCATGTAGCTACCTGAACGATCAACTTTTGATGGATCTTTACCTGAAAAACAGCCTCCACCATGACTTCCATGACCACCATAAGTATCAACAATTATTTTTCGGCCAGTTAAACCGCAATCAGCTGGAGGTCCGCCCTTAACAAATTTACCAGTAGCATTAACAAAGAATTTTGTTTTTCTAGTTAACCAATTACCGCAAACTGGTTTAATAACTTTTTCAATAATATCTTTTTTTATTTGGCTTAATTTTATATCTTCATCATGTTGAGCTGCAATAACAATTGTATTAACTCTTTTTGGTTTATTGTCTTCATATTCTACAGCAACTTCTGATTTTCCATCTGGTCTTAAATAATTTAAAGTCCCATTTTTTCTTACTTCTGCTAATTTTTGGCAAAGCTTGTGAGCCAAAATAATTGGCAATGGCATTAATTCTTCTGTTTCATTTGTCGCATAACCAAACATCAAGCCTTGATCGCCTGCTCCTTGTTTTTTCTTTTTAGTTTTATCAACACCCATGGCAATGTCTGGACTTTGTTCATCTATACTTACGACAACACCACAATCTTCATGATGAAAACCATATTCATGCTTGTTGTAACCGATTTCTTTAACTGTTTTTCTTGCTATCTTTGCAATATCAACATATGCCTTGGTTGTAATTTCGCCTGCAACAACAACTAATCCAGTTGTGACTAGTGTTTCACAGCCGACTCTTGAATCTGGATCTTGTTTTAATAATTCATCCAGAATTGAGTCTGAAATTTGATCTGCTACTTTGTCAGGATGTCCCTCTGTTACTGACTCTGATGTAAAGATGTACTTATTCATGTTTTATTTTTGACTTGTTAAAATTAATTTAGATTAGAAAGCACTAAATCCTAAATACTAAACTCAAAACAAATTCAAAATTCTAATTTACAAAATATAAAACAATGTTGCGACCTTTGAAAATTTGAGTTTTAGTAATTTGGATTTGTTTAGTATTTAGGATTTAGTGCTTAGGATTTTAAGTTCGAAAACCATTTATATGTTTCTTTCAAACCATCTTCTAATTTAACTGTTGGTTGCCAATTTAATTCTTGCTTAATTTTTGTTGAATCGATTGCACCTTTTCTATGATCACCCTTTCTTGCTTCACCATGTTTTTCAGGAATATTTTTTCCAGAAATTTTAGATAAATTCTGGAAAATTGTATTAACATCTGTCTCTATTCCAGTTCCTACATTGTAAATATTTTGCGATTTTTCACTTTTCAATGCCAATAAATTTGCATTTGCGATGTCTGTAACATAAACATAATCTCTAGTGTATTTGCCATCGCCGTTGATTATTGGCTGTTCATTATTAACTATTTTTTGGCTAAAAATTGCAACTACTCCAGCCTCACCAAATGGATCTTGTTTTGGGCCATAAACATTTGCATAGCGTAGAATAGTATAGTTTAACTTATTTAAAAAATTGAAGCAATATAAATATTTTTCAACTGCAAGCTTTGTAACAGCATATGGAGAAACCGGCTTTGTTTCTGATTTTTCAGGCGTTGGAATAATTTCAGCATCGCCATACATTGCGCCACCTGTTGAAGCGAAAACTATTTTTTTAATATTATATTTGATTGCTAATTTTATAATATTTATTGATCCTAAAATATTATTTTCAGCATCATAAATTGGATCTTTGACTGATTCTGAAACTGAGGCATGAGCTGCTTGGTGACAAATATATTCTGGTTTTTCTTGCTCAAATACTTTTTCTACATCTTCAAAATTTTTGATATCAGCTTGATAAAATTTTGCTTTGTTGTTTAAATTTTCTTTTTTGCCAGTTGATAAATTATCAATAACAACAACTTCATTATTTTCTGCTATTAATTTATCGACAATGTGCGAGCCAATGAAGCCTGCACCGCCTGTGACTAATATTTTCATAATGTTTTGGTAGCGACAGGGCAGTGCCCTGTCGCTACGTGAATTATTTTTTTATAAAAATTTCTTCTTTTCTATTTTTTAATTCTTGATAAAAAATGTTTTTTGCTGTTTTTGTATAAAATTTGTTATCTTTTCTAACGTTATAAAATTCCTGAGGAGTTTTATTGTAGGCTTTTGCATCAGAATAAAATTGTTCTTTAAAAACATCGGATAATGTATCTGCGTCAATTAATAATTGTTTATCTAATTCTTTTGGATCTTGAAATTTATGAGCTATAACAATTTGAATAACTTCATCAATATCATTTTTATTATAACCGACTTTATTTAAAATTTCCTTTATAATTTCTGGCGCAAATTCTAAATGCTGTCTTAACACTTTTGTCTTTACAGCCTTATCATTACTTTTTTGCAATTCTTTTGAAACTTTAGAGAAACCAACATCATGTAAAATAGCTGCAGGCAATAAAATTTCTTTGTCACCTTTTTCTTTTTTCAACAACATTGTCATAGCTAACAAAACTCCTTTTGAATGGATAATAAAATTTTTCATTGTCCCCATTTCTAAATAAGGCTTTGCTAATATCCAAATCTGATTCATTGTAATTTTAAAGTCTTTTTCTTTAATCATAAATTATTTTACAATCAAGAATTTTTTAATAATGTCGTAGGTTGGAAATTGAAAATCTTTCTTTTTTAGTTCTGACAATTTTTTCCAGACTGGTTTTTCTGATTCATCAAATTCAACTTGATATTTTTCTGTTAGCTTTTTGGTGATCGGTTTGCAAAGATAGAAAAAAGAAAAATTGTGGTATCCCTCATCCCATGGATCATAATAAAAAAACACTTCTTTAAAATTTAAAAAATGTTTTATTTTTATTTTAATTCCTGTTTCTTCTCTGAGCTCTCTTTTTAATGCCTGATCTATTGTTTCATCATTCTCAACTTCTCCGCCAGGTAAAAAGAGCTTATTCGTGTTTCTTGAATTTGTTAATAATATTTTTCCATTATCAATTATGACAGCATAAACAGAGACCCTATTCCTTATTTTTTTCTTATCAATTAAACACTTTTTTCCGTACAATGACGTACATTTAACTAAACTAGATTTTAACTTTTTTTCCTGTTTCATGAAGTTTTCTGAGTTTATATTGAGTCAAAATTACATTCTCATATTTATAACCCATTTTTTCAAAAGTTGTTTTGGAAATTGGTCGCTTTTTGCCATATTCAATGACATATAAATTAGAAGCGCCATCTTTGATTAATGTGCCATCTCGAAATAAAATTGGACTGCCAGTTTCTAATTTGTTTAATGTTGCTTTTGAAACTGCAACTAAATTTCTTGAATCAAATTGATTATTATAAATTTTGTCACTAATAATTGGACGCTTCTGACTATTTTCCAGTAAATATTTTATATTTGATGTCTTTTCATAAATTACTGTACCATCGATTGGAAAAACAACGTCTTCTTTAATTCGTAAATCTTTTTCATAATAATCTTTTCCTTTTTGATCGATAAATTGGGCATTAGTTTTGTGATAACCTAATTTTTTCATGACATCTAGTGATTGAAAACGCCTGATTTTTTTATGACTAATTATGAAATAATTATTATTTTGATCATAAAGTAATGTGCCATCTGGAAAAATTGTTGGCTTGCCAGTCAAATATTTATCTTGATCTGCTGACAGTACAACTGCTTGAGTATCTTTATATTTTGAGGTTGTGATTATTCTGTCTGAAAGAAAAGGTTTCTTTTTTTCTCCTTGCAAAACATAAAGAGTATCATCTCCTTCTATTTTTAATAAAGTTCCATTTGGATAATAATTTGCAAACCAGTTTGTCCAGATTTGCCAGAACAAAAAATTTCCATTTCCTGAATCATCAACTGTTGCACCTTTTCCTAAACCTGCATGTGGAGTGTAATTATATAATCCTGCTGTTGCATTATTTTTTGGAGTCACTGTATAACCATCAGAAGTTGTTTTTGTTAAACCTTTTTGATAGCCATAATAACTTGGATTGTCTATATATTGGCGAAATTGCCAAGCTGCGCTATCAATTTGTTTTGGAATTCCTTGGTATTTGTATTGAATAGGGTTGAATCGATCAAAAACAGCATAACCCATTAAATATTTTTTTTGATAATCTGAAAGACTCGAATCAGTGATAGTGCTTTGTTCTTTTTGTGCAGTTGCAATTAATAATTTTGGATTAATACCGTATTTTACAGCTGAATCATGAAAAATTTTAGCAACGCTTTTACCATTGTATTGTAAAACTGCCAATTCACTTCCCTTTTTTATTAAAAATCTTTGAATCGCTGATGTTGTTAATGATTTGGAATTTGTATATTCTTCGTCTGTTAAAATATTGTCAGGGTTGAAGTACGCTGCTTTAATTGAGAAGATCGGTATGAATAATAACGCTAAGGTTATTAAAATTTTTGTTTTGATTTTGATTTTGTACATAAAATTGGCTATAGCAAAGCTAATATATATAAATTACTTTTTCTGTTTATTATCTTTCACAATATTTTTTTCTGGATAACAGCATAAAACATTATCTAAGTATTCAACACCGCAAAAATATTTACAGATTGATATATTTTTAATTGCACACTTATGAATATTATTTTTATCTTTTTCGTTCCATGGGCATTTCATTTGTTTCCAAGATGTTTTGTCTTCAGATACTAGATCGATATCCATATTTGCACCATCTAATTTTATCACTTTCATAAATTAGAATAAGTTTTTTTCATTAGCAATCTTTAGCAAATATTGACCGTACTGATTCTTGCTCAGCGGTTCTGCTAATTTTAATAATTGCTTTTTGTTAATATAACCATTTGTATAAGCAATCTCTTCAAGACAAGAAACTTTCAAGCCTTGTCTTTTTTCAATTGTTTGAATAAAATTTGAGGCATCTAAAAGACTTTCATGAGTGCCAGTGTCTAGCCAAGCAAATCCTCGGCCGAGCATTTCTAATTTTAATTTCTTTTCATTTAAATATAATCTGTTTAAATCTGTAATTTCTAACTCGCCTCTTGCTGATGGTTTTAAAGATTTTGCTTTTTTGACAACTGAATTATCATAAAAATATAAACCAGTAATTGCGTAATTTGATTTTGGATGCTCTGGCTTTTCTTCAATACTTAAAACTCGAAATTTTTTATCAAATTCAGCGATGCCATATCTTTCTGGATCATTAACATAATAGCCAAAAATTACAGCGCCTTTTTTTATTCTGGATGCTTTTTTTAACATGCCTTTAAATCCATGACCGTAAAAAACATTATCGCCTAAAATTAAACTGACGCTATCTTTGCCGATAAATTTTTCACCAATTATAAATGCTTGTGCTAATCCATCTGGAGAAGGTTGAACTGCATAAGAAATTTTTAGGCCGAATTTTTTGCCGTTGCCAAGTAAATCTTGATAAGTTGTTATATCTCTTGGAGTTGAAATAATTAAAATTTCTCTAATTCCTGAAAGCATCAAAATCGACAATGGATAATAAATCATCGGCTTGTCATAAATTGGCATGATCTGTTTTGAGATGCTTTGAGTTAACGGATATAGACGTGTTCCCGACCCTCCAGCTAAAATAATGCCTTTCATGATTTAATTTTCAATTTACAATTTCCAATTTTCAATCAATTTCCAATGAACTAATTTACAAACAGCTCATTGAGAATTGTGAATTGAAAATTTATTGTAAATTGATTATTGATAATTGAAAATTAGTTTGCTAAATACTCGGCTAACGCCTCTTGCCATTTTCTCATTGCCGGTAATTTAGTATTTATTAATGCGGAATATTCTGGTCTTATAGCTTTCCTTGGAAATTCAGAAGTTTTGCATGGCGTAACTTTTATTTTTACGCCTTTAATTTTGAAAATTTCGTTAGCAAAATCGTACCAACTCGCTTCTCCTTCATTGGTTACATGATATATTCCTGGCTTCACTTTTTGATCCAGAATTTCTTTTGTTCTTTTGGCTAAATCTAAAGTAAAAGTTGGCTTGCCGTGCTGATCGTTGACTACCCTTAAATTATCATTTTTTTGAGCTAATTGCAACATTGTGTCAACAAAATTTTTGCCTAATTTTCCATAAAGCCAGGCTGTTCTTAAAATATAATATTTTGTACAATTTTCTTTAATTAATTTTTCACCCAATGCTTTTGTTTCGCCATAAGCATTGATTGGATCTATTTTGTCATAATCTTCTTTATAGCCATTTTTTTCTTGGCCATTAAAAATATAATCTGTGCTGTAATGAAAAAATGGGATGTCTAATTTTGCACAAGCTTTGGCTAGATTTCCTGGTCCATAGCCATTAACTTTCATGGCAATTTCTTTTTTTGTTTGTTCTTCACAACCATCAACATCAGTAAAAGCAGCACAATTTATAACTGCATTTGGATTTAATTTTGGCAGAACTTCGTCAACCATTTCTGCATTTGTAATATCTAATTCTTCGCGATCATATTTTATTATTTCATGTTCTTTTTCTAAAAGAGAACATAAATCTTGGCCTAACATGCCACGAGCGCCGGTTATTAATATTTTCATATTTATATTTTTAAATACTTTTTAGCTAAAAATAATGCAGAAATTGTCATGCCATCAGTAATTTTATTTTGTTCTGCCATTTTGTAAACTTCTTTAACTGGTTTTTTTATTATCTTAATAAATTCAGTTTCGTCTGGATTTACTTTAGTTTTTATTAAATTCTTTGCTAAGAAAACATGACAAATCTCATTTGAAATTCCATTATACGGATAAAAAATTCCTATTTTTTTCCAATATTTTGCTCTGTAACCTGTTTCTTCCTCAAATTCCCTTTGAGCATGGAATTTAGGATTTCCATTATCAAAACCGCCAGCTGGTAGCTCTATACTATTTTTCTTTGATAGATATCGATATTGTTCAGTTAATATAATATTATTATTCTCAATTGCAATAATCATTACACAACCTTTTTTATGAATATAAAAATAATCGCCTTTTTTACCATTAGGAAGAATTAATTTATCATGTTTTAATTTATACCATTTGCAAGAAAATATTTCTTTTGATGAAATTTTTTTAATTATCTTGTTTGCCAGATTATCTTTGAACATATTGCTGTTTGTAATAATTTAAATACTCTCCTGTCTTGATTTTTTTCCACCAGTCTAAATTATTTTGGTACCAAGAAATAGTTTGTGCAATTCCAGAATCAAAATCATATTTTGGTTGCCAGCCTAATTCTGTTTTGATTTTTGTAACATCAACAGCATAACGACGATCATGGCCAGCACGATCTTTGACATATTCAATTGATTTTTCATCTTTGTTGCATACCAAAACAATTCTTTTTGTTAAATCTAAATTTGGAATTTCTGGATTTTGGTTAGCGCCGATATTATAAATCTCGCCATCTCTGCCTTTATGTAAAACCAAATCAATTGCAGAACAATGATCATCAACATGCAACCAATCACGAATTTGTTGGCCATCACCATAGACTGGAACTTTTTTACCTTCTAATAAATTTGTAATAAAAAGTGGAATAATTTTTTCTGGATATTGATATGGTCCATAATTATTTGTGCATCTTGTAATCATAACTGGTAAATTGTAAGTTCGTCTGAATGCTAAAACTTGAAGATCTCCTCCTGCTTTTGATGCAGAATATGGAGATGAAGGTCTAAGTGGTGAATTTTCTTTTGCAAATCCGCCATTATCAAAATCACCATAAACTTCATCAGTTGAAATTTGGATATAGCGTTTTATATTATGATCTTTAACTGCATTAAGTAAAATATGTGTGCCAAAAACATCAGTATTGATAAAATCGCCTGGATTCATGATTGATCGATCAACATGTGTTTCAGCTGCAAAATTAATGATAGCATCCGGCTTTTGAACTGAAATTAAACTATTAACTAATTTAGAATCAGCAATGTCGCCTTTTAAAAATTGGTAGCGAGGATCTTTATCAATGCCTTTTAAATTTTCAAAATTTCCAGCATAAGTAACTTTGTCTAAATTGACAATTTGATAGTCTGGATATTTTGATAACATGTAGCGAATAAAGTTTGCGCCTATAAAACCTAGACCTCCTGTGACTAAAATTTTCATATGATTAGAAATAGTTAATAGAAAATAGAAAAGAGAAAAAAGTTAACGACCACACCTGTTTTCTGTTTTCTATTTCCTGTTTTCTAAAGTTTGCTCTTAATTTTTTTAACAATTTTTTCAGCTTCAGTTGCTCTATATCCTTGTCTTTGTGGCCATAATTTTAAACCATCATTTGCAAATCTTGGAATAAGATGAAAATGGACGTGATCAATTTTTTGTCCAGCAACTCTACCATTGCTTGTACTTAAATTAAAACCTTTTACTTTCAGACCTTTCATAATTGCTTTGCCAACTTTTTTGGAAACCACAATCATTTCCTGTAATAATTTATCTGGAACATCGACCATTGTAGCAAAATGTTTTTTTGGAATAACTAAAACATGGCCTAGATTTACTGGCATAATATCTAAAATTGCCATCACATTTTTATTTTCAAAAATTATATCTGACGGCAATTCTTTTTTTGCAATTTGACAGAAAATGCATTTCTTCATTAGTGTGATACGAATCTATAAATTTATGCTAATCAACGAATATGCGAATTCGTATTTTTGTAGATTAGCATTATTTGTATATTCGTATTATATTTTTAAGTTTTTTTAAATATTTTTGTCCTTCATCAGTGTTTTCTTCAGGCGCCCATTTGGCAAAAACTTTGTCAGTCTTTTTAATATATGGTCCTTTTTTAATTTCGTATACAACAGATGGAATTAAAGCAACAATACTATGCCATTCTTTAGGTTTTATTTCAACGCCAAAATTTGGACCTGAACTTTTAATTATTTCTTGCTGAATTATTTTTCCTTGCTTATTAAATTTTATAATTGCTAATTTGCCTTTTAAAATTATAAATACTTCTGGCTTGTCAGAATGGTAATGCGGTCTAGCATAGCTGTCTGGCAATAAAGCATTGAGCATTCTCTGAACTGGTTCTTTTAATTTGTGAAAACGAAAAATTTGTCGATGACGAGGATTATCCTTTGCCTGTTCTAAGGTTTGTGAAATTAGATTTTGATCTATCGATATCATCTTTAAAATTTAAAACTAATTTGCTGATTTCAGAATCTTTTCTGAAATTATTTTAATACGTTGATGTGGTTGCAGAGAGGACTCTGCAACCAGCTACTTATATTTTATTCCAATTGAATCCGATTTTTGGATCATTGTATGGAAGTCTTTGCTCATCTGGATTTTTAGCATTATATGGTTTTGTTGTATGATAAAAAAGCATAACTGGTTTTTTACCTTGAGCTTTGTAGCCATGAGCAACACCGATTGGAATTAATACTAATTTTGGATCTGTTTCAGTGTTGCATTCAATTACTTGAGTCTCGCCAAAAGTTTTTGATTTTTTGCGAGTATCATACAATACAATAGTTGCCTTGCCAGTCGCGAAAAACCAAAGATCGTCTTGTTTTTTGTGCCAATGAAAAGCTTTGATTGTACCAGGATAAGCAACAGTAAAAATTGTTTGTCCGAATTTTGTTAATAATTTGTCATCAGATCTTAAAATTTCTAGCAAATGTCCTGGTTTAACTTTTTTCTGATCTAGATCTGGTTTGTCTTTACGAATTATTAACTGTTTGATTTTGACACCTTGAATCATAAAATTTTATTTATTTCGTAGCGACAGGGCACTGCCCTGTCGCTACAGCAATTTAATAATTTAGCAATGAAGCAATTTTCGCTTTATTAAAGTATAAAACATATTTATCAACAGGGCTAGATTATTTTTCATTATTCTTATTTTTAAAATTTAGTGTAATATAAAAGCAGGGTGACATAGTAGCGCCACACCTGCTTTAAGGAGATTAACTCGATTTTGGAGTTTATCTCCTGAAACATAACTTTAATACTAATTGCTGAAAATTAGCTTAAAATTATTTTTCAGGAAATAATCTAGATTTCGATTTTACGCAAACTGAAAGATAACTCTTCTCTATTTTGAAGAGTTTTTTCATACAAAATTTCTGTTTGAAGACTTAAAATGTCCCAATTGTAATTTTCTAAAGCGTAAGTTTTTGCTTTTTCACCTTTTTCCATAATCAAATCAGTTCTTTGATTTAAGATTTCTAATTTTGAAGCTAAGTCATCAACATTTTTGTTCATGAATAAATATCCAAATCCAGCGAAAGCTTCAATATTTTCTGGAATGTTTGAAACAAGAACACATCTTCCATGACTCATTGCTTCCAATACTGTAGTTGGCAAACCTTCAGCTTCTGATGGCTGAACATATAAATAAGCATTTTTATATAATGTATGTAAATCTTTACCAAAAACAGCACCAGTTAAAATAATGTTTGGGTTGCTTTTTGCTTTTTCTTTAATAAATTCAACATAATCATCAGAACATGCTGAATCACCGACAATTACTAATTTTTTGTCAGTTTGGATTTTATTGAAAGCATCAATTAAATAATGAATGCCTTTGTGCTTTACTAAACGGCCAACAGTCAAAATATATTTATTTTGTTCCAAATTGAATTTTTGTAAAATATTGCTATTTTGATTTTTAAGATCTAAAAAGTTAATACCATTTGGAATATAGATAGCTTCGGTATTAAATCTTTCTTTAGCAATTTGTCTAATAATTTTTGAGACAACAATAGTTTGGTGAGGAAATTTACATGCAGCGAATTCACCAAATTTTAAATATAATTTTGCAAACCAACCCCATTTTTGATGGTATTGATCTTGGCAGTGAAAAGTTGAGATAATTTTTGATTTTGTAAATAATCTAGCAATAAATGCTAAAGTTGATGGTCCAACACCTTGATAATGAATAATATCGTATTTTTGAAATATAGCGTGAAATGTTGAAATTAAGGTATGAGAAATAGCATCAAAGTTTTTTGAGTTTATTGAAGGCAAAGATACCAATTTGACGTTTTTGTAAAACTTAATATTTGGATCAGTATAATTTGGTCTTGTGTATACAAAAACTTCATGGCCTTGTTTTGCCAATCTAGTGGCTAAATCCTCAACGTGTCTTTCGACACCGCCAGATTTAGCTGGTATTCCTTTTTGTCCTATAAAAGCTATTTTCATAATATATAATACAAATATACGAATTTATGCTAATCTACGAATATGCGAATTAACGGATAAATCTCCCTCATGAAATGCATATAATTCAGTTTTTTGGTTATTTTAGATGTCTATTTATCGACGTATAAATATAGCACTTTTAGCCTTTGCTGTCAAGGCTTTTTTGTAAATCTTTGTTTTTTTGGCTTATTTAAGACATTTTCAATTTGACTAAGCAGTGTAGCAGTTTTTGGCTTAATAGTCAAGCTTTTCTTGTGGATAATGTGGTTTTGGGTATAAAAAAACGTACGAAAGTTGTACGCTCGTGAACAAGTTATTTATTCATTACATCTAGACTCTTGCAAATTGATTATTTTTAGCATAATATTATGACAGTCGCACCCTAGAAAAAGCCCGCCTTCGCCACAATTCAAATGGCTACGGCGGACAATGGAGGGACAAATGAAAAATGAATGGCAAGTTGGTCAGGGTGTCATTATTCGAATTTCTGAACATGGCGAAGAAAAACACTTACTTGATGCATATGTCTATAATCTGTATCCTTTGTCTTTTAAAGTTGCATCAAAGGGAATCTACGCAGGTAGAATCTTTGAGTCAATGCAGTGCGAATTTATCTGCCTTGGCCAGAAAGAACTTCATATCTATTGGTTTAGAAAAAGTACTGGAACTGACATGCCAAAACCTGGAGAAGTGTTTGAAATGCCTCGACATTATATCTATGGAATTTTAGCTTTTTGTGAAGTTACTGCTTGGGAATGTCTAGCTAAGGGCTTAGATTCTACTGCTAGTCTTGAATCCTTCAAGCAAGATTATAAGCTCGTAGAAATAACATCTCTGAGCAAAGAAGGAATGATTTTCTATAATAGTAACGGTCCTGTCGCACTTTTTTCAATTGCGGATGAACCTTGCAGAAACTTGATACAGTTGAGATTACGCTAATAATTGTACACTAAAAATAATCAGCCTTGAGCTGATTTTTTCTTTGCCTAAATTAACACGAAGGCGAGAAAACGTTTTCTCGCCTACTGTAAGAATTAGTAAAATTTATAATAATCCTTCATAGATCTTGATTATCTTTTGATAATGGTCATCTGAACTATATTTTTGTTCGGTTAAAATTTTGGCGTTATCTCCCATTTGCTTAGCTAAATCTTGGTTATTAGCTAAATAATTTATTTTATCTGCAAGATCCTGGCTATCGCCTGCTTTGAACAGAAGACCAGTTTGTTTGTCTTTTACTATCTCTGGCAAAGCGCCTAAATTAGATGCGATGACAGGTTTATTTAAAACATAATTTTCTAAAATCGATAAGCCAAAAGTTTCATAGACTTCGGAAGGATGAATAACGAATAATGAATTGCTTATTTCTTGCTGTAATTTTTCTTGATCTAAAAAGCCAAAAAATTTAATATTATTTAAGTTTTCTTTTTTTACTAAATCTTTAAATTCCTGTTCATCTGGTCCTGTTCCTGCAAGATGTAATTCTAAGCCTTTAACTTGTTTCATTGCGTTGATTAAAGTCTTGATTCCCTTTTCTTTGATAAGCCTACCAAAATATAAAATATATGATTGCGACGATTTGGCGAAGGAGAGGACTCCTTCACCAGTCGAATCAAAAATAAATTCAGGTAAAATTGTAATTTGATCTGGTTTTATAATGCCAAATTTCAAAATTTTATCGTAAACAAATTTGCTTGGCGCTAAAAATTGATTAACATTGTTTTCATAGATTCTGATGAACTTATGAAAATACATTTCTTTAGATGCTAACAAACTTTGCCAGAATTTATTCTTAATACATTTTCTTAATGCGCATTTGTAATAGCGATATTTTTTGCATTGTTCACAAAGTTCGTTTTTTGAATACAAAGTATAATTAGGGCAGATAAGCTTAAAATCATGCAAAGTTTCAACAACTGGAATTTTATATTTTTTAGCAATTGTAAGAATTGATGGTGAGATCTGGTGATAAATATTATGAATATGAATTAGATCTGGCTTGGTTGAACAAATTAGTTGTTCAAACTTCTTTTTGGCTTCAAGTGAATATAATACTCTTCTTGCCTTTTTAAAACTCTGCCCTTTTTTATCAAAATCAACATTGCTAACAAAATATTTAGAATATTCGCTTGGTTCATTCTTTTCATCCTGCATTGAAAAAGGAATAATCTCATGACCCTTTGATTCAAGCAATTTTATCAAATTAAAATAATAGCGCTCTGCACCGCCTTTTAGATAATAAAATTTGTTGGCTTGAACTATTCTCATAAAATTTTCAATTTCCAATTATCAATTTACAATAAATTTTCAATAACCAATTTTCAAGCAGAAAACCATAATTTGAAAATTGTAAATTGGTAATTTATTGTAAATTGTAAAATTGATAATTATTTAATCTCAGGCTTGTACATCTTATACAAACTGACAATTAATCCCATTGCAATCCAATAGAATATATTAAGCATATTCGTAACTAAATACAAGGAAAAAAACATGCTGACCATTGTAGCGATATAAAAAGCAAATAAGGCAATTAATTCTGGCTGTTCTTCTATTTTTGTCTTGTAAAGCTTAATAAAATATTTTATTAAATAAATATTTATTATTATAAATGGAATAAGAGCTAATAAACCAGCTTGAATCAATAGTCCTAATGGCTCATTATGCAAAGCTCTCATTTCAACTGTAGAAACGAAACCTTTGAATTCGACATTGATCATCTTTCCAAAACCGATGCCCAGAACTGGATTTTTGGCATACAAAATTAAGCCTTCTTGCCATGCTTTTAATCTCCAACCAGCAGCATCTTCAATATTACTTGATTTTAAGGTAAACAATGATTGAACTCTTTCTGTAAATCTTTGGACATAAGATGAAGCCTTAATATTAAGATTGGCATTTGATAAAGCAGCAATCCAAATTACTAAAGAAAAAATTATCAAACCTGCAAGAAGAACGCTTAAAATATTTTTTAGAGCGATTTTTCTTTTTTCTTTGTCTGATAGTAATAAAATTGTAGCAAGTCCAGCTCCAAATCCAAGCCATAAATGTCGGTGCAAACCTGCGATAATGCCTGTTGATTGAATTAAAATTATAGCTTGAGTTCTGATATGCCCATAAATTTCCTTGCCATATGTTAGAAAAACAATTGCAATAAAAACTGGCAATAATAGATAATACGTGTGTGTCTGCGCTAAATATCTTGTTCCTGGAGTAAATTCACTCCAAAGCCCATTTCCTGAGGCAAGTCCATAAATAATAAAGCCAATTAATATAATGCCACCAGCTAAAATGACATTTATAATTCTCTTGAACTGAATCTTTGTCCTTATTATAAAAATCGTTAAAAATAAAATTAATAAATAGCTATAATTCTTGAATGTTGCAATTGCCAATTCTTTGTCTGGATTTTTGATAATACTGTAAACTACTGCAACGACTAATGTTAAAAAGAAAATAAAAGTGGCAATTTCTAATCTGGTATATTTTATTTCTTTGCTTTTTAGATTGCCAAAATGATGAATTAAAAAACTGATAAAAGTAACTAATAATATTGCATCAATTGGATAAATTTTGTAGATATTAATATCAAAAACAATTGGCTGCAAAGTAAAAAATCTTTCGTAAACCATTGTGCATAATATTATGGTATATAAGCCAACTTCTGGAATTTTGAGGATAAATAATGAAGCAAAACCAATGCCGAAAAGGTATAGAAAAATATTAAAAGGAATAAAAAATGTTGGCAAAATAAAAATACTGACATAAAGAAAACATAATGCTGTATAGATTGCCGGTTTTGATAGATTTTTTATTTGGTTTTTAATGGTTTCCATTTAATAATTTTAGAAATTAAGAAATTCGGAAATTAAGAAATTGACTTTTTTTTAGTGTAACATATTTTTTGAATAAAAAAAAGTTTCTCTAAATTATTGGTGTTAATTTGTGGCCAGAAGGCATTTGTGAGATTTGTAAGCATAAAAAAAGCTCAACTAATGTGAGCTATTAAAGATCGAATCCAATGGAAAGAAAACCGTTTTGGCCAAAATTGCCATACTCATATTGCGAACCCAAGGTCAAATTTTCGACAGGCAGAGGAAACACAATTCCAGCAAACAGGCTTCGTTCAATTTCTCTTTCTGAGATATGACCAGTAACAATTCCACCAATCCTTGGCTTGAGATATACAAGGTCATAGCCAAGTGAAAACATCGCAGAAGGATAGAAATTGTCATAGTCTGATGTTCCAAGACGCATTCCTGGAATTACTAGAATTGAATTAAAGTCAGTTGGGAATTCAATCTGATGAGTCTGCAAGACATTATCAAGGTAAGTGCTATATCCAGCGCCAAAAACAAGTCTTGCGCCATAGATTGCTTCCCAATGCTTCCTTTTCCTAGCAACATCATCTCCTGCTCTCCAAACATCCATTACTGAATCAGGAACATTTACAACAGGATTTGAATTGACAGCTTGAGACAAACATCCTTTGACGAGCGTAATCCTGACTCCTCGAATTCCCTTTTCACCTCTAATCACAATCTTGCCTTCGCGCAAACGCTTTGGCGGAACATTGAAATCCATTTCAAAACGATACATGATCAAGCTTGCTCTACCTTGCGCTCTGATGGTATGAAATGCATCTTGACTACCTGCTGCTCTGACTTCTGGCGTTGCCAAGTCGACAAAATCGTTGACATCATCGATTCCAGCAATATCCAAACAGGATGTTGGCTCTTCCTTTGACAAAGCAATTGCTGCCTCTTGCAGAGTTTTTTTCCATGATTCCTTATAAACACAATCCATTCCCTTCAAAGCAGCATCAACCAAATCCCATTTCTGCACAATCTTCTCTGGATTGATTTCTGGATATGAAACATTCGGAGCATTGTACATCAACTTTGGCGATGCGAAAGTTACTGATTCAGTCTTTGAGGCATGAATCTGAATTGTCTCGTGCCTGTAATTGTTTGAGTTGGTGCCAACATAAATATCGTATTTGCCTGGCATCAAATAAACCTTGAAATATGCTTTTCCACGATTGTACTGAATTCCAGAAACCTTGACTTTGTTGATATAGATCAAGAAATTCTCTGGCGCAAAAATCTGAACGGATCCAGTCAAATTTGCGGTAACACAAACTGATCCTTTTTCAGTCCAAGCTGAAACTTGAGAATTTGGACAAGTATTTGCAGCATATGTTGTTTGCGAAAACAAAAGAATGCCTGCAATAATAAAAGCACGTCTGAACTTGCTCATTCCCTTTTTCCTCCCTTTTTGCTCTCCTGGTTTCTGTCTTCGAAGTTTTTTCCATTGATAAATAAAAGTTGCTTGCTTTAAACAGGATATTAGAGAATACTACTATTTTGTATTTATGTCAAACTCTTTTTACATTACTAATCTCACGAATGCCTTAAGGCCACAAATCGCTCGAATAGAAACTCGGTTTTATGGGTAAAGAAAGATTAGTGTATTTTTTAAATAGTTTATTTAGATAAAATAAAATATTGCTTTGCACAAAAACCGAGTTTCGTAGTGTTACAGTCAACACGCGAAACTCGGTTTTTTCGAAAACCGAGTTTCAAATCAGTATTGATATTCGATTAGCAACTGAACAAAAAATTTGGACAAGAAAAAAACAGCACGATTAGATGCTGTTGATGGTGCCCGGAGCGGGATTCGAACCCGCACGGTTGGTTCAGGACCACCGGGTTTTAAGCCCAGCGCGGCTGCCTTTTCGCCATCCGGGCTGAAGGAACGACTGACGTGGTACGCCCAGAGGGATTCGAACCCTCGACCGACGGATTAAAAGTCCGCAGCTCTACCAGCTGAGCTATGGGCGCTTACCGAAAGTACAGGTGGCTGGATTTTTAACTTATAAGTATACTACAATGGCTAAATTTGTCAAGGTTTTTGGCCTAGCGTGAGATTGATATAGAGCTGGTATGATATTGCTTTTATAGTAAAATATGCCTTTTGGGGCAATTCTATGTGATTTTATAAATACGTAAAATCACAGCTGATTTGAAACTCGGTTTTCGAAAAAACCGAGTTTCGCGTGTTGATTACGACGTTACGAAACTCGGTTTTTGTGCAAAGCAACATTTTACTTAACTTAAATTAACTATCCCAGAAATACGTTAATTTTTCTTTACCCATAAAACCGAGTTTCTAAAATTTGAACAAAATCCGCCTTCGCCTTTCAGGCTTCGGCGGATAAAAAAAGAGCTCACTGAAGTGAACTCTTAAAGGAACAGAATGTACAGGAATTGCTTGTTGTTGTGTTGAGAGAGGCCGCACCCGACGCACTTGCGTTTGTCGGGCGGGATTGAAGATCTTACGGCAGGGTCAGGTAGTGGCCGCCGCTCGGATCGCTGGTGATCTGGAGACCGTCGCGAGCCATGCAGCCCACGACTGTCAGCCAGACACCGTTGATCGAACGGGGCCACGCGGAGTCGACACCAGTCGGGATCATCGTGCAGGTTCCACCGAAGGTCTTCAGCTCGCAGACCGACTCCACACCCGGAGGCATGCAGCCGAACGTCCACGAAGTCAGACCAGCGATGTCACCACACAGCATCCCATCCTGGATCCACACCGAGCAGCTCTCACCTTCACCCTCCCCCTCGCCGCCCTCGCCCTCACCTTCGCAGTCGCCGCCACAGTCGCAGACGCACTCGCCCCAGCTTCCCTTGCAGGTCTGGTAGCCGACGTCGCCGCTGTCGCAGTTGCACGGGCGGAGCTCACCGTCCTGGCACTCCACGCCCTCGCCCTCACCTTCGCCCTCGCAGCCTTCTCCTTCGCCTTCACCCTCACCTTCCCCTTCACCTTCGCCCTCACCCTCGCCCTCGCCTTCTCCCTCGCCCTCGCCACCGTCTTCCGGCGGCTGGGCGTCCTCGCGGAGCGCGCAGCTCCAGTTGATGGACAGGCACAGACCGATCAGCAGGCAGAACAGGAACTTCGCGAACGCGTTCATCGCACACCTCCTCTCGAACCGTTCTTGCCACCGGAACCGGGCGCCCGACTTCTTGTCAGCCGGTTGTCTTGTCGGGCGCCCGGAGCTTCTCGAACTAGAACCGGAGGCCGAGGTCGAAGACCCCGGACTTCACGTCCTTCCATTCCCGCCTGCCCGTCGCCAGTTCTCCCTTCCATTCTCCTCGGAGCTCGTAGATCAGGGAGAGGTGGTCGAACTCCGCGAATTCGCCGACGAACCCCAGCCCTCCGCCGATCTCACCCCTACCGAAGTAGAGATGATTGTCGAGCTCGAACGCCCGACCGACCAGGGAGAGACGAGGCTTGAAGTAGCGGTTCAGATCGTACTCTCCAGCCAGCTCGAATCCCGCCGCCGCCACACCGTCCGACTTCCCTGCTTCCGCGCCCAGTCCCAGCATCAGCATGTCGCTGACCGGGAAGTTGACGCGAAGCTCGAAGCCGTAGAAGTCAGGTCGCTCGAAGCTCACCATGTACTGGCCGATGAAGTCGTAGTCGATGTCCATCTTGCCGTTCCGACCGTTCGATCCATCGTCGCCCCTGCAGTCGATGACATCACACTTGTTGTCCTTGTTGACGTCTTCCTCGTAGTCACACTGGCTGTTCTGGTTCGTATCCCAGCAGGCAACAGGCGGCTTGGGAATGCAATCCTTGATCAGGGTGATCACCGCGCCACGCTGCCCCTTGGGGGCGTTGATGACGGGGATTCCTTCCTTGACCTGTGCACCTTCCAGCCCAGTCTCACGAATCTTGCTCATCACGTAGATCATCCGCTTGCGCGCCCGATCCTGCCGCAGGGGCTCTTCGCCACCCGCGACCCGGATCTCCAGGCGCTCCTGCTTGGACTGGCCGTAGCCAATCACGTCCTCGAAACCCTTCACCTCTACACAACTCAGCGGATTCATATCAACCATCGACTTCGCATCCATGACCATGGAGGACCACTCGCTCTTCCAGGCCACGTTCTGACCCTGGAACCCAGCGTCCAACATCTTCCACTCCACCTTCTCGCTCTGCTCGCCCTGCGCGTACGCGACACCCTCGTCCTCGTCGTAGAAGTAGTTGTAGAAGGGGTTGAAGTTGAACATCATCATGAACATCACGAAACCCGCCGCCACGATCTTGAGCATGTTGTTGGTGCGCTTCATTTCCCTTGCCTCCTCGTTTTCTCTCTCGTTGTGAGTGTTCTTGCCTTTCTCTCCAGAACCTGAGGATTGTAACTTAGTAGATTAGCACAATCTAAAAATCTTGTCAATGGGATTTTATCACTTTCCCTTGTTTAAGCCAATATAATAGCAATATTTGTGTGATTTTTGATTATTTGGTAGAATAAAGTTACTGAATATTAAATATTGAATATTATCCGACTCTCGACGCCAATATTAAATATTCAATATTCAATTCATAAATTTCATGAAAAAATCATTATTTCTCACCTATTTCTTTCCTCCAGAAAGAGGTGGAATTCAAAATTATCTTTATAACATTTGCAAAAGATTGCCTTCTGATAAGGTCGTAGTTTGGGCACCAATTAATTCTAATGCGTCCGATTTTGATAAAAAACAAGGCTTTAAAATTATCCGAAAAAGCTATAATAGCTCTCTTAGAATGTTTGGCTTGAGCTCTGTTGATTACTTTTTTACATTACGAAAAATAGTAAAAGAAAATGAAGTAAAAGTTATCCACTGCGGTCATATTCATCCAATGGGCATGACTGCTTATTTGGCTAAAAAAATATTACATATCCCCTACATTGTTTATACTCATGGAACAGAAATCAAAGAGATTGATAGCAAGTCTGGATTTCACAAAAAGATGATGAAAAGGGTTTTGGACGATGCGCAGAATATTGTTGTGACAACTGATTTTATGCGTGATTATATTGCTTCTAAATTTGGCTTTTTGAAAAGCGATGATAAAACAACTAATTCAGAAACTGAAAACATGTTATCTGAAAAGTTTATTAAAATTCCACCTGGCGTAAATACCGAGCTTTTTCATCCTTTAGATTCCCTTAAAATTAAACAAAGATTTGAACTAGAGAATCAAAAGATTATCTTAACTTGCGGAAGATTGGTGCCACGCAAAAATCATGAATTAGTGATCAAAGCAATGCCAAATGTTTTGAAACGCGTTCCAAATGCAAAATATTACATTATTGGCAATGGACCAACTCTTGAAAAATTAAGATTATTAATCAGAAATTTAAGGCTAGATGACAAGGTCAAAATCTATACTAAAATCACTGATAAAGATTTGAATTTTTATTATAATCTTTGCGATGTCTTTATTATGCCTTCAAAAGAGATGGAAAATAAAAAAGATATTGAAGGATTTGGTCTTGTTTATCTTGAAGCAAATGCCTGTAAAAAGCCGGTAATTGCCGGAAATTCCGGTGGTGTTGCTGAAGCTGTTTTAGATGGTCAAACTGGCATATTAGTAAATCCAGAGAATATTAAGGAAATTACTGATAGTTTAATTAAAATTTTACGTGATGAGAAATTAGCTAATGATCTAGGAAATTATGGGTATGAACGCGTAAAGAAGGATTTTGATTGGAACGAGTTGGTGAAGAAATTAGCTAAAATATTAGAAATTGGAAATTAGATATTGGATAATTTACTCGTAAAAATTTCTAATTTCTAATTTCTAATATTTTTTTACAAACAAAAAACGAGTCTCTTTTTGAAACTCGTTTTTATATTGAAATTATTAAATTATTTTCTTCCTGATTTCACCCATTCATCAACCTTATTTTCAGAGTATTCCTCGCCAGTATAACCTTTTTTATCTTCTGATTTTTCGAAAGTTTTAGCTATTGGTAAATTCTCTGGAACAGTTGAAGTAGCTTTTTTGAATGGAAATTTTGGCTCTGCTTTTTTAATTATTTTAGTCTTCTTTACTTCCTTTTTTTCAGGAAGCAAGAATATAATTCCAATTGCTGTGAATAAACCAGCAACAAAGCCTAAGATTGTATTTAAATAGATGTTTGGGCTAACAGGTTTGACTGAAGTAATTGGTTTTTCAACCATTTTAATATCAACTTGCTGACCACCACCATGATATTCGCTACCATTTGTAACAAATATATAGGCAACGCCATAAGCTATTTTTTCAGCTTGATCTCTATCTTTATCACGAACGATAATTTGGAAATTACCGCCTTCTAATAATCTAGCATTGATTTCTTTTTTCCAAGCTTGTTTTCTTTCCTTTAAATCTTTTGGAAAATTATCAGTTATGCCAAGAGGCGCATTTAAAGTTTGATTCATGAATGAGCTTGTATAAACAACGCTTGATAATGTTTCAGCAACTGTTTCTGCTGATCTTTTGGCTGTAAAAGCATCAAACTGATCACCATATTTCTGAATAACTAAAAGTTGGACTGTTGACTCATATTTTTGAGTTTGGACAACAGAAGCAACAAAACCTATCACACTAAAGATTAGAGTGAAGGCAATAAGAATTAACCAATATTTTTTTAGATTAAGTAAATTTTTCATACGTCTAAATATAACATAACGCGGTTTATTTGTCAAGACTTTTTGGTAATACAGCGTCTTTTGCTTTAATTAAGCTAAATTGTTTAATTGTTAAATTGCTAAATTGTTAATCTTCAAAAACAGTTAACAATTTAACAATGGAGCAATGGAGCAATTCACGTTAGAATTCCCATTGTGTCGTTAGCAAAGCCAAACATAGCATTATTATAGAAATTATGATTATGCTGATAACAGTTTTCTTGTTTAAAGTCTTATTAAAATTATGTTTAGATAGAGTGGTAAAAGCATAAAAAACTGCAAAAATCACCATTGATCTTGGCAAAAAGCCTGTTGGCCAAAGTGTCAGTGCCCAACTAATTTCTGATATTATTAAGGTCAAAATCAACGAATAAACAATATGCTTTTTGAGGAGCATATTATGCCAAAAAAATTCGTAAGTTAAAATAAAAGTGACTAAAGCCAAGAGGATGAGAAAAATCCATGATGGCCATTTTAAAAAAAGATACATTCCAAAAATACTAGAATAAAATAGAAAAGCTGAAATTGTAATCAGAAAATCACAGGTTTTAAATGATTTACGACTGTTAATATCTTTACAAACATTATCAACAAGTTTTAAAGCGCCATAAAATATAATAACAACGAGCGCAATATAAATCTGCTGGAGATTGAATAATTCCGGAATGAAAAACAGAAAGACAGAAGTACTCAAAATATAAGATAAAGGCAAAATCGAAATATTTACTTGTCCCCAAAAACCAATTTTTTGTAATGCTTTAAGACGAACAGATGAGACAATTGAAAGTAGAAATAATAGAACACAAGCAATAATGAGAATAATATTTGATTTTTGAAAATAAATAATTGATTCCAATAAACCCAGAAATATAATGCTATAAGCTAATTTCTTAATCATAATGTTTCACCTGTCAACCGGAATGCATACTATTTGAAAAATTAGATCCAGAAAAATAGATGAATCCAGAAATAAATTTCAAATGTAAATTAAGGCATGCAGGTTGACTTAATTTGATTATAACAGCTCAAATTATGGATTACAATATTTTAATATTTTTTGAATCATTTTCCGTTAAATCCGAAATCATATTTTCGCAGAATAACGCAGAATTAATAATTTTGGATTGCAAAATTATTAATCGCGAAATACGCAGAAACAAATTTTACAAATCAAAAAAGAGCTTTGCGCTCTTTTTGATATTTTTAGTTTTCTAAAAAATTATTTTGCCTTTCCGATTCTGAACATCTTTGTTCCGCATTTTGGGCATTTACCAGTTGTTGCTGGTCTGCCATTTTTCATCTTGATTTCTTTTGCGTCTGACATTTCTTGTTTAGCTTTACATTTTACACAATATGCTTCCATTGTTTTCTCCTGTTTCCCAGTTGTGGGAAAATTAAATTATTAATAAATTTGTCTCTCTTCGTTCTTATAAAAGCTTAGCAAAAATAGGGTAAAAAGTAAATTGAGTTATACACAGTATGCGAATAGCCTTAGCGAAAGGGCACATACGAATGACTGCTGATAAAAACTAAAAACTTAAAAATATAAAAAATGTTATTAAAAAAGTTTATTTTTAGTTTTTTATATTTTTACGAATGTATCACAACTGGAGTACCAATATCTGCCCAATTATAAACTTGTGCTGCAAAAGGTGTTGGCAGATTAACACAGCCATGGCTCATTCTGTGTCCAAAATTGCTATGCCAATAAGTGCCATGAATTGTATATGGACCTAAGAATGATAATACATAAGGAACTCCTGGAAGATCATAACCAGGCCCTGACATTCGAACTGAAAGCCTTTTGGAAAAAATGAAAAATGTGCCCAATGGAGTGTCTGTGCCATAATTACCTGTTGATGCTAGAGAATAACCTATTTTTCTGCCATCTTGAAAATATTTCAACCATTGTTCGCTAATATCAACTTCAATGTATTTTTGATATGGATAATTTCCTCTTTCTCCTTTGTAGCTTGCAACTGATGCTAAAATTTTGTTTTTTCCTGTATTAGTTAATTTGCCAGAAGCAACATTAATTCCGCCTTTATAATTTTGGTCAAAGGCAAAAAAATCTTTGCCTAAAGAATTGCCTGAAGCTGTAAAAACTTTGACTTGAGGACCGCCACCAAATCCAGCACCTGTTATGACTTCTGCTTTTTTATCATTATTAACATCAATTGCTGAAACAGTTGCACCGCCTTTAAATTTGCTATCATAGGCTAAAAAATTTCCAAGAACAGTGACATCTTTATTAGCTTTGAAAACTTTTACCCAAGCTTGACCTTCTGATGCTTGGCTTGCAATAATTTCATCTTTTAAATCATTATCAACGTCTCCAGACGCAACATTTACTCCGCCTTTGTAATCAAATGCGAAAGGATAAGAAGAAAATATTGGATTGCCTTTTTTATTGAAAACTCGAACTTGTGGACCGCCTCCATAGCCTGCGCCAACAATTATTTCATCTTTTTTATCGCCATTAATATCGCCTGAGGCAACATTTGCTCCGCCTTTAAAGCCTGATGAAAATGCTAAAAAATTTGAAATAACTTTTTTACCTGTTTTGTCATAAACTTTTATCCAAGCTTGGCCAGAACTTGCTTGAGAACAAATTATTTCGTCATAGCCATCTTTATTAACATCTCCAGCAGAAACATTAACTCCACCTTTGAAGTTTGATGAAAAAGCCATGAATGAATATTTTTCGTTTCCAAATTTATCAAAAATTTTAACTTGAGGTCCGCCACCATAACCAGCACCAGTGATTATAAAATTATTATTGCTGTCATCTAATTTTGCAAAAGCAACACTTGCACCGCCCTTAAAGTTTTTGTCGTAAGCAAAAAAACCTTTGTTTAATCGTAATGTATTAGCATTATAGATTTTTAATTCTGGAGATGATGTGTCATAAGCTAATACTTGACTAAGACTAAAACACAAACCGATAAGTGCTAATGCGCTTACAATAATTTTTTTCATTTTGATTTATGATTTATTATTTGATTGCGTAATTTTTTGCGATTTTGCGAGTGATGAAATTGAATAAAATGATAAAGATTAAATAGAATATCCACATCAGATTAATGTTATTTGTTAACATCATACAAGCAACAGCTAATCCGAATGATAATGCAATGTTGAAAGCTAAAAATGAATTGTATAAAATTACTTTTTTATCGATATTTTCGAAATGCAATTCTTTGTGAAAGTATAAATAAAGCCAGACTAGAAAAGTCATAAAAGCAACAAGAGCAATGCTCAAACCGAAAATCATAGTTGTTGTAATTTTATTAAAATGAGTACTAAAAAGATCTGATGGAAATGGCAAAAAAGTAATTGTTAGAAGCATAACACAGATTAAAATCAAGAAATTTCTATTTAAAATCTTGATGTAACTAAACATATGCAGATTGCTCATCCAAAATTTTACAATAACATAAAAACAAATAAGATAACCTAAGACCTCTGGCCATAAAATTTGAAATTCATCATAAAGTGATTTTTCAGTCCAATCTATCGGAACAGCAATTTGAATTATTAGTAAGGTAACGGAAAAAGCAAAAATCGCACTGCAAAAATCCATTATGCGTTCAGTATTTTTTACATTTTTTATCCACAGATCACTTTCCTTCAAAACATCTTTAAGTTTGTGAGGTTTAATATGCTCCTGCATAAATTTTTATCCGCATTTAATCCGTTATATCCGCGTACGCGGATTCGACGGATTACATGCGGAATAATACAAATACTTTAAAATTATTTATCAATTTTCTTTATTTGGACACCGAACATCATTAATAATATTCCAAATATTAAAGCATAAATTCCTAATAGCCATGACAAAACTAATAAACTTCCGGATGGATATAAGAACATAATTACTCCCAAAATAATTGAAGCTAAACCTGCTAAACCGATTAATAATTTTGTTGGCTCGTCCCAACCAACAGAAAAGACAGCTATTATTTCCATTAATCCTGTTATTACTGCCCATGCAGCAATGACATAAAGCAAAATAAATAATGTAACTTCCGGTAAAATTAGAGCGAAAATTCCAGCGGCAATGCCAAGCAAACCTTCTAACATAAATGCCCACCAATTTTTGTGATGCTTGATTGAACTGATTGAAGCGATAATTGCGATAATGCCATCAAACAAAGCATAGAATGCAAATAAAAAGACTAACAATTCTAATGTCAAATCTGGCCAAAATAATGCTAGAACGCCGAATAAAATTGCAATGACACCTCTAAGAATCATCGCCCACGAATAACTAGACAATGTACCTGTTTTCATATTGTTTTTTATTTTTAAATATATAATACGAATATACAAATAATGCAAATGATACGAATATGCGAATACTGCGAATACACTAATTTTTTGTTGAATTTATTATAGCATGATTTTATTTTTTTGGACAAATAAAAAAGTGAGGATTACTCACTAAAGGTTCTGTTTATCGCAATGCACCTGGATCAGGTTTTCTTTCACAACTCCCAACAAAGCTTGGACCTGGTTGCTCAGGCGGATTTAGCTTGATATGAAGGCGCGAAATACAACTTTCAAGAATTCTGTCAAGCCGGTCTGAATCATCTGTCGAAATTTCAAAAGTTGCACCTTCAAGCAATCTGATGAAACCTTGCGTCCGGCCAAGAGATTTTATTGTCTCTTTGATGTGCTCTGGTTTCATTTCAACTTCTTCAAGAATACAACAAAGCCTTCTCACAACATCCAAACAAATATTCTTTGCAGAATTTGCGGAAACAACACCTTCAATCTTTCCAAAAGCCAATTCAACGATTTTTAGCATTTCCTTGCAAATCAATTCGTGCATCAACTTTGATTTTTCTGGCTCTGCCATTTGCTCCTCCTCTTCCAAAGTACATGGCTCTTGTCTGCGAGCCAGCTAGCTCTAAGATAGCATTTCTTTGCTTAAAGTAAAGAGAAATTATTTTTTTGAGCAAATAAAAAAGTGAGGGTAACTCACTATGAAAAAGATCGCCTACTGATTATATTTTACAAAGTTGCCAATCTGTTTTGAAGACGATAAATGCAGCTTTCAATGATTCTACATCCCAAAATACCAAAACTACGAGAACCTGAATCGATGACAATTTTGATGCTAGCTTGCAACAATGCATGGATTGTTGATTTCATTTCATCTGCATTCATTGCTGACCCTTCGAGTAATTCACATTGCGCAATCAGATAATCAAGGCGAATTGATAGATAACTTTTATCATCTGGTCTTGCAAGCGATAAAGAAAAACCTTTTTGACAGCAGGCGTCAATATTTGCAAGCACATTTTCTCGAAACAACTTTGGGTTCGGCATGTTTCCTCCTGTCTGTTCTGCCAGAGCAACAACTAATTAGATTATACTAAATTCTAAAAAATGTAAAAAAAAAGTGAGGGTAACTCACTAAATAAGAAGGTTCAGCTATTCATCTCCTGGCTTGTCTTTTGGAAAATCGTTTGGTTGCAACACCTTGCTTTCTTCAGGAGCATTTACTCTTGCCTTTAGTCGATAAATACAACTATCCAAACATCTTCTTGCCCAATCATCGTGACGATAAGGATCGTAACTGATATGCTTTAAGAAATCAACAGTTTCTTGAATGTGCTCTTTCTTGTAAGCTGCAGTCTCCAGCATTTCGCATAGGTCCCTTAAAGTTTGACGCGCAATCTCAACTCTTTCTTCACTGACTTCATTACTAAAAAATACTTTACGGAATGAATCTTTGATTGCCTTACAAATCAATTGATCAAATCTTTCTCTTTCTTCAGCCATTGTTCTCTCCTCCTGAATGAGCGACCAACTCTGGTTGAGTTGGTTACGTGTTAGAGCATACTATTTTAATTTAAAAAAGTCAACAAAAATCCCCGCATGAGCGAGGATTTATTTTATTATATTTTATTGCTGAACAGCTATTGCTTCTGGCGAAATATTTTTGATTTTTGCAGTTTGCCTTAGGACATTATTCTTTTTAGCATGTCCATTAGCAAATGGCACTGGAGTTTTTTGAGATTTATATCTAGTGATTGCTAGATTAATTATTTCTTCTAAAAAGTCCGCATATTCAAGACCCATTAATTTTGCTGCTTGAGGCAAAAAGTCAATATTACCAATTGATGTATTTGGATTTAATTCCAAAACATATGGATTGCCATCTGAATCAACTCTGATTTCTACGCGACCATAATCGCGACAATCAAGAATTGCATAAGCATCAATTGCAATTTCTGTTACTAAAGCTTCTAATTTTTTGCTTAAATTTTTGGCTGGACGTTCAACTCTAATTTTTTTGTAAATTGGATGATTTTTTTGATGCTTTGCGTCATAAGTATAAATGTGCCAATAATCTTTTGGAAGTTTTTTGAAACTAGAACGAGCTAAAGGTAAAACTTTAATGTCTTCTATTTCTGTTCCTAAAATTGAAACATCATATTCATCGCCTTCAATATATTCTTCAACCAAAGCTGGCATGCCAAGTTCGCCGATAATTTTTTTCAATTGTCGTTTTAATTCTTTTTTATTCTTAACAACTGAATCATTTGTAATGCCAATAGCGCTGTCTGCATTTCCTGGCTTGACAATTAATGGATATTTTAAATCTGGATTAATTTCTTCATCTAATTCATAAGCATAATCCCAAGCTGGTGTTGGTGTGTTGTGATAACTTAATAATTTTTTAACTTTGATTTTGTCTTGGCATAAAGCAAGCGTAAAATAATCAGAACCGACATAAGGAATTTGCAATGATTCAAGAATTGCAGCAGCTTCTGCTTGCGCTTTTTCAGAATTATTTAAACGATCACAAATATTTATGGCTAGATCAATATCGCTGTGCTTTAATTCGTTAAACGCTTTTGTTAAATTATTGAAGTCAAAAAAAGTAACTTGATAACCGCGATTGCGCAAAGTTTTGACCATTGCTTGACCAATTGATTCAGTTTTAAAAGTATTTGAAACTGAATAATCAACTGCATTGCCAACTATGCCAATATGCAGATTACGCTGGTCTTTTTTATCAATGCGTCTGACTTTGGCGAATTTTGCAGCGCTTAATAATAAGTTTTTATTGAATACTGCAGCTGATAAACTATTAAGACGAGATGTCTTGCCTAAAGATGATTCATTATCAAATTTGGTAACTCGAAAATTGATGTGCTTTAAAACATCTTTTAAATTATCTTGAGCGTCTAATGGATTTTCACCAGAAACAGTAAGCCAGCCAATTCTTTCATAACCTTCTGGAGGAATCAAAATTGGATCACCTATTTCTTTATATAAATTAAGATCTTCTAAACATTTTTTATTTTTTAATTCTTCATCAATGTCTAATTCAACTAGCATGCCTGATTGATCAGGATGCAAATCCCAACCAATTAGATATTTATCTGGTGTTTCTTTTTGTTTAATTTTTATAAATTCACCAGTTGCGATTTTGACAGAATTTTCAATCAAATCTATATTCCAAGCTGATTTAGTATAAGAATAAACATAATCTCCACCCATACGCAAATTCAATTCAATTGGATAAGCTCCTTTTGGAGTAGATTTTGCTTCAAAGTGAATACAGCCATTTTGAATGCCAAATTTTTCTAATGTTTCTTCAGCTAAGTCTAATAATTCTTCCTGATTTTCTGCTGGCAAACTGGAAGGAATAGCTTGTCCACTATCAACGAAAAATTGATTATGGCTTTTATTATAATTATCAGAAATTGAATGAAATTTAGCTTTGCCATTTTGCATTAAAATATCAATATCAACTTCATCGCCATCTAAATATTCTTCAACGAAAATTTCAAAACCATCAGTCAAAGCTGATTCTGAATCTGTAGAAATATTCTTTTTAACATAATTAAATGTTTCAGCTAATTCTTCCATATTGTGAACTTTGACAACATAAGCACTAGAAGAACCAAAAGCTGGTTTTATAACTAATGGAAATTTAAAATCTTTGGCAACTTTGATTAAATCTTTTTTTGTATGAACAATTCTATGTCTTGGAGCTTTGATGCCATTTTTTTCACAGAATTGGCGGAATAAATATTTGTTACGGCATTGACGAGCAATGTCATAAGGAATGCCAATAAAATTGAATCGATCAACAATTTTTGAAGTTAACAAAATATCATCTTCCCAGAAAGTAATAACACCATCAATTTTTCTTTTTGGATGATTTTCAATATATTCTCGAACTCTTGATAATGATTCGGTATGATTATATGTATCGGCAATAATCCAATCTTTGACATAATCTTTTGCCCAGTTTTTTTCTTTATGTAAAACAACAATATTCAAGCCAAGTTTTTTTAATCTTTGGATGATAAATTTTTTCTTGGATGTGCCAGTATTGACTAAGAGAATTGTTTTGCCTTCTAAAGAATTGTTTTTTTTCATATATAAATTATTTTGTAAATTAAAAAAGAAGCCCAAAAAACTAGTGACTTCTGTTAGTAGTTATTAAATTTATGATTGTTTTGCTTACTTGATAATTTTCCTCAGGAAGAGGGACATCATCGTTTTGCATCATTGTATTATGGTCTTTGCCTTGTTAAAAATTAATATATTAGTATAGCAGATACCCTACCTTTTGTCAATAGATTCTCACGGAGTCTTACGGATTACATGCGGATTATTCGGATGCTAAATTAATGTTTTGTAATTGAAAATTATGTATGCTTAAGTATAACAACATGATTTTTAATGTAAAGATAATATAATTGTGGATAAAAAAATGAGCAAATGCTCATAAAAAGGTACAGCTAACTTGATTTCTTTGATTCTTGACGCTTTCTTTCCAGTTCTAATTTTAGACTTAACAATGTTATTCTCGTTTGGGCATCAAAATCATCGAATCTGATTTCATTTACATTTGCTTCATCATTAGGATTAATTCTCTCATCTTTTCTGCAGTATATGCCGATTACTCCTTCTAATTCATGCTCAATTTCTGGTATTTCAATCTCACTTAGCTTTGAATTTTCAAGGATTGAACATAGCAGTCGCAAAATTCGAGGCAAGTGGATTTTTTCTTCGGCAGGAATTTCTGCTAAATTGGAGCATCTGCAGGCACAAACTCGGATTAATTCAGCAACGTGCAAATGGATCGGCTTTTCACCTGGTCCCATTTTTCTTTCCTCCTTTGTCGCGTGAACTGGCTTGTTGCCAGTTTGTTTAGTATAGCACTATAAATATTTAAATCAAGAAAATATTTTTGCACAATAAAACCGCCTTTTACAGCGGTCTTATTTATCATCAGCCTTCGTGCAAAGCACTACGGCTGACTAAGAAAGACTTTTTAAGAATCTAATTAGAATCTTGCTGGTCTTTTTGCTCTCCAGCAATCTTTGCATAATACTGGGCGATCACCTTTTGGTTCAAAAGGTAATTCTGTTATTGGTTTGCCACATTCTGAGCAAGCCCAATTTCCTTGCACCATTTGTCTTGGTGCTCTGTCTTGAAAACTTGATCTATTTTCTGATCTTTTTTTTGCCCAACATTCTTTGCAATGTACTGGTCTGTCTCCTGATGGTTGAAAAGGTAATTCTGTGATTTCTTTACCACAATCTGAACATGTCCAGTTACCTTGTACCATTTGTCTTGGAGCGCCGTTATCGTTATTAAACATCGTTTTTTGTAATTAAAATTTAATATAACCGCCTACTCGACCTCAAGTTGTTTAAGACAACTTGTAAGCTTAAATATAGTATATACTATTATTTAAAAAAGTAAATAGATTTTCTGAACTGACGAATTTTCAATTTCTAATTACTAATTTCTATTAAATATCTAATGCTTAAATTTTCATTTGCTTTTCGTAGTGTTTAGAAATTAAATATTGAAAATTTAATGAAAATTAGAAATTTAAAATTAGAAATTAGAAATTAGCGGTTATTATTTACGTGTGTGTTTTCTTCTGTCATTTTCTGATAAATATTTCTTTCTGATTCTGATATTTAAAGGAGTAACTTCGACTAATTCATCATCAGCAATATATTCTAATGCGTCTTCTAGATCCATTACTTTTGGAGCATTAAAATGGACAGCAACACCTTCGCCTTTTGAACGCATATTTGATAATTTTTTTTCTTTGCAAACATTAACAACTAAATCATTTGATCTAGAATGCTGACCAACAACTTGGCCTTCGTAAACATCAATACCAGGATGGAAAAACATGACACCGCGATCTTGAACGTTTGTTAAACCATAATGACAAGTTTTGCCTTTTTCATTTGAGATTAAAGATCCTTGATCTCTTTCTTTCCATACAAAATTATCTGGCTGATATTTGTAAAAACTTGCATTCATAATGCCTAAGCCATGAGTATCTGTTTTAAATTGACTGCGATAACCGAACAAGCCTTTTGTTGGAATTGTAAATTCTAAATAAACGATTCCGCTGTCAATTCTCATATCAACTAATTCGGCATGGCGACTGCCTAATTTTTGAATAATTATGCCTTGATATTTTTCAGGAGCTTCAATAAAAATTCTCTCATAAGGAGCCATTCTTTGTCCATCGACTTCTTTGTAAATTACTTGAGGACGAGAGACTTGGAATTCAAATCCTTCACGTCTCATTCTTTCGATTAAAATTGCCAAATGCAATTCACCGCGTCCTGAAACAATCCAAGTTCCTTCGGCAGTATCTAAAACTTTTAGAGCCATATCAGTTTTTAATTCTTTGTGTAATCTTTCAGCAATTTGTCTTGAAGTTGTAAATTTACCTTCATTTCCTGCAAATGGAGAATCATTAATACTGAAAGTCATTTTTATAGTTGGCTCTTCAATACTCAATAATGGCAATGCTTTTGGATTTGCTGGATCAGCGATTGTCTCGCCAATTTTAACTTCTGGAATTCCAGAAATTGCGACAATATCTCCACAACCAACTTGATCAACTTCGCATCGCTCTAAACCATCAAAAGTCATCAATGCTGTTAACCAAGCTTTGATGTGTTTGCCTTCGCGATTGATTTGAATAACTTCTTGCTTATTTTTAATTTGGCCATTGTAAATTCTGCCGATTGCAATTCTGCCTTTAAAATTGTCTTCACTAACTGAAGTAACTAACATTTGCAATGGCTCGCTATCACTTCCAGTTGGAGCTTTGATATTTTCTAAAACTGAATCAAACAATGGAGTGATATCAGTCATTTTTTCTAATTCAGGAGTTGTGCCAGCTTTTCCTTGTTTTGCTGATGCATAAATAACTGGAAAATCAGCTGATTCATCATCAGCGCCTAATTCTAAGAATAATTCAAAAGTCTTGTCTAAAACATATTGAGGTCTTGCAAATGGCTTGTCTATTTTATTGATAACAACAATAATTTTGTGTTTCATTTCTAATGCTTTTTTCAAAACAAATCTTGTTTGAGGCATTGGACCTTCTTTGGCATCAACCAAAAGCAAACAGCCATCAGCCATTTTTAATACTCTTTCCACCTCACCTCCAAAATCAGCGTGACCTGGAGTATCAATAATATTAATTTTTGTTCCTTTATAAATTACTGAAGCATTTTTGGAGAAAATTGTAATTCCTCTTTCACGCTCTAATTCGTTACTATCCATAATGCAGGTTTTTTCAGAAACCTCTTTTTTCATGTGTGTTTTTGATTGCTTCAAAAGCGCATCAACTAAAGTAGTTTTGCCATGATCAACGTGAGCGATGATTGCGATATTTCTAATGTTTATCATAAGAATTATTTTTACGCGGAAAAACGCAGAAGCTTACGCAGAAAATGCGGAAGCTTAAAACAAAAATTCTACTGAAAATTCAGTAGAATTTCGTAGATTTAGTATACTAAATTATTATCTTTGTGTCAAATCTGATATTATTTTATCTCTAATAATTCTATTTCAAAAATTAAAGTTGCATTGCCAGGTATAACAGTACCTGCACCTCTTTCGCCATAGCCTAATTCTGATGGAATTGTTAATTTTCTTTTTTCTCCAATTTTCATGCCAACTAAACCCAAATCCCAACCTTTAATAACTTCGCCTGCTCCAACTGTAAATTCAAATGGCTGATTATATTTGTAACTTGAATCAAATTCTTTGCCGTTTTCTAATGTTCCTTTGTAATGAACTGAAACAAGATCACCATTCTTGACTTGCTTATCACCTGTTCCTGGTTTCAAAATTTCAGATTTAAGACCATTAGCATCTCCTAATTTTGCATCTCCAACTTCGTTAGCTTCATTAGCTTTTTTTGGCTCGTTAACGCTTGCATTTACATTAGCATTCTCATTTTTAGCAACTTCTGTTTGATTTGTATTTTCTTGATTTTGATTTTCGTTTGTTGTTGTTTTGTTGTTCATTTTTGTAAAAATAAAAATTAAAATAATTGCGATGATAACGACTGCGATTGCGATGTAACTTTTTTTCATTAGATTTAATTAATTGACAAATTATTAGGTAAGATTATGATTAGTTTAGCTCATTCTAGAAAAGGAGAAGACGGATGCGCAAATGGACAGTCTCATGGAATATTGATTATGTCGATTGGCAGGCTTTTTTAAAATTAATGTTTTTATGCTTTTTGTTCTGTGCAGGTTACATTGCTTTTGGCCATTTTGTTCTTGGATTTCCTTTGCCTTAATCTTTTTCTCCACTAAACTTTTAAAGAATATTTTTTGCTCATTACTAAACGGTTCATACCGTTTTTTTATTTAGTAACGTTTTCTCCAGCCAAATATCCAGTACTCCAGCAAACTTGCAAATTATATCCGCCAGTTGGTCCATCTAAATCTAGGATTTCACCTGCAAAATATAAATTATTAATAATTTTTGATTTCATTGTCTTTGGATCAATTTCCTTCAAATCTATTCCGCCTGAAGTTACAATTGCTTTTTTGAAACCAGTTAGCCCCTGAACTTCTAGTTTAAATTCTTTTAATAAATGAATCAAGGTTTTTCTTTCTTCTTTGGTAATTGAATTTACTTTTTTATCTGGATTGATATTGGATAATTTAACAATTACTGGAATCAATTTTTGCGGTAAAAGTTTATTTAAGCTATTTTTAAATTCTTTATTATGGAATTCTTTGAAATCTCTTTGAATTCTTAAATCTAATTTTGGAAAATCTAGTGCTGGTTTAAAATCTATTTGCAAAACAACTTGTCCATTTTTTAGCAACTCTCCAATTTTTTTACTCATGTCTAAAATGATTGGTCCGCTCATTCCTTCATGAGTAAATAACGCTTCACCAAATCTTTCATCCTGCTTTTTGTTATTTTGGTAAACACTGATATTAACATTTTCTAAATTCAGACCTTGCAGATCTTTAATCAATTGTTCCTTAACTAGAATTGGAGTTAATGCTGGCTTTGGAGGAATTATATTATGCCCTAATTCTTTTGCAAATTCAAAGCCATCGCCTGTTGCGCCTGTTTCTGGATATGATTTTCCGCCAGTTGTTAATAAATAATTTTTGGCTATAAAATCGCCTTTTGATGTTTTGATTTTAATTATTCTGTTGCCTTCTTTAACAATTTTTAAAACTCTAGTGTCTGCTGATAATTGAACTTTGTTTCTGATCAAATATCTTTCTAATGCCATAACAACGTTTAATGCTGAACCAGTTGATGGAAAAACTCGATTGCCTCGCTCAACATTTGTTTTAATACCTAATTTATGAAAGAAATTTAATGTATCTTGAATGCTAAAATTATTTAAAGCTTTGTATAAAAATTTTCCGTTTTTGCCAAATTGGTTGATGAAATTTTTTGGATCATCTTCTTGATGAGTAATGTTGCATCTGCCTTTGCCTGTTAATAATAATTTTGCGCCAATTCTTGGATTTTTTTCAATCAAAAGTACGGAAAGACCTCTCTCGCCTGCTCTGCCAGCAGCTATGATTCCAGCTGGACCTGCACCAATTACTATTAAATCGTATTGTATTTTCATTTATGTTGAGATATTATTTTGTGTTTTCTGCGTTCATTTATGCGTTTTTCTGTGATTATATATTTACGCGGAATTGCGCGGAAGCTAACGCGGAAAATGCAGACATGCTACCTCATTTTATTTATAATTATTGTGAATCTTCAAATTCAAAAATTGTTTGCGAAATTTTGGCAATCGCTATTTCGGCAATATCTTGTTTTAATGTTTTTTTGGAATAGATGCTAATTACGTATGGTCGATGTTTCAAGTAAACTATGCCAACATCATTAGTTGTTTTTCCATAACTGCCAATTTTATGAGCAACAATGATATTTGCTGGAACACCGGCAACGATGCGATCATCATCAATCGAATTAATCATTAAATAAATTAACTTGTCTGTTGATTCTTTGGAAATGATCTCATTTTTATAAATTTTTTGCAGTAAAGATGACATCGCTTTTGGAGTTGTAGTATTGCTTGAAATATTCATTCCTGTGATTTTATAATTATTTAAGAAAGTCTGAATATTTGAGACTCCTAAATAATTAATTAAAATATTTGTCGCAACATTATCGCTTTTTTGAATCATTAACTCATTTAGATAGCTAATTTTGTATGATTTTCCTGGTTTTTCAAACTGCAAAATACCAGTACCATTTTCATAAAACCTTTTTTGGAAAATAAGTTTAGTATTTGGATTAATCTTACCTGATTCTATCTGACTATACAAATAGGCTGAAATAGCAACTTTGCAAGTGCTAGCCATAAAATATTGATTACTCTCTCTTGAACCATAACTTTTGTTGCTTTTTAAATCAATGACAGAATATCCATATTCTCCAGACAAATTTGTTAAATAATTCTCTAATGATTTTGTTGTTTGGGTCGGATCAATCTCCTTTGGCAATTGTACAGGTTTTGGCACTATTTCTTCTGACTTTGCTTCTGCTTCTTTTGTAATATTAATATCTTTTTTATTGAAATAATGCTCTTTAATTAATAAAGAGCTAATTGCCAAGACAAATAATGCCAAAAAACATTGGATTATTTTACGTCTGATAAATTTTGTTTTATCCTGAAGTTTATTTGAATTCATGAAATTTAAAGTATAGATTTTTCCTGATAATTAGCTTAGAATTTACGGTATATTATTATACCACATTACTAAAATTTTGCAATGCTTTTAGTAAATTTAAATTTTTACAAAATAAAAAGACTAATATGATGATACTAGTCTTTTTAAATTGAAAGCTTTTATTTGTTGAATAAGTCAATCAAAGCTCCGCCAAAAGTAAGAAGAACGATAAAAATTGCAATTCCTTGTGCAATTAAATAGAAAATCCAAACCAAAAATGCCTTGCCATAAGTGTCAATTTCAAATGATGCTTTAATAATGAAAATGACGATAATTGCACCTAAAATGAATCCTAAAACTGTGCCAACACCTGGAATGAATGACATTAACCATGAAATCATCCAAGTTGCAGCTGCTGCAGCAATAGCTGCTAAAATTGCTCTGCCGAATGTTGCTTTTTTTACACCGACGATTTTACCTCCAATCCAAAAGAAAAATGCGCTGATGACTGCGGCAATGGCTGCAGCTGCAAGCATGATCCCTAGGATTGATGCTAAGATTTCCATTTTGTTTTTATGTTAATTAATAAGTCGCTAATCATTTGCTGTTAAAAAAATTTATTCAATTTTTTGTAACTGCTAATTATTTGCTAATGATTAGTTAATAAATTGTTTTTAGGTTTTTTAATCTTTAACGAGAGAAAAACCATTATTATCCATGCACTAAAGATTGCAATGGTCATTGGTATTCCGACTTTTATTATTTCTGGAACAATATCAGACAAACTCCTTGTCAAAAATGGGAATCTTAAAATTAATTCTCCACTAGCTAAATGGTCTACAACTAAAACAATTACACCTCCCCAAAGCATTAATAATAGCCAATCGAAATGATATTTTAGACTAACTTTTTTTCTAACTGCAGTTGCAATAATTGCTGCAACAGTTGGTGCTACAAAACATGCCATAAATTAAAATTTAATTTTGTTTTATAGATAATTTTTATATATTTAGTATATCATTTTTTTTGGCAATTAAAAATGGTAATATTTTTTGTTGCAGCTTTTTTTATAATTTTAAAGTAATTTGAGAAAATCCAATCCAAGATATCCGACTTCAATATCAGTCAGCATACCACTTTGTAAATGCTGACGAAATTTTTTAATTGGCATTTCGACAATTTTAATAAATTCATTTTGATCTTTTTTAATATTTTTAACATCTTTTTTAATGCAATTAGTTGCAACAAAATTATATCTAATTAAAGTTGAATATGCATCGTCTAAGCTTTTGCCAATAAATTTTATTTTGCCAATATATCCTGTTTCTTCTAATAATTCTCTTTTAGCTGCATTTGCTGGTGTTTCGCCTTTGTCTATATAACCGCCTGGCAATTCTAATAATATTTTTTCTGGACCTGGACGAAATTGTTTTGCAAGTATTACTTTATTATTTTTTGTTATCGCTAAAATGCAAACAAATGGACCTTCTTTTTTTAAATCGAAATCGACTGCTTTGCCATTTGGAAATGCAAATTTTCTTCTAATCATTTTACGCCATTTTGATTTTTCTATACTTTTTTCGCTAATTTTATCCCAATTTATTTTCATGTTTTACTAATTTTTAAGTACAAAAACTCCGGGGCTTGGATTCGAACCAAGATAAGCAGCTTCAAAGGCTACTGTCCTACCATTAGACGACCCCGGAACGTTGCGAATTATAAATGCTAAATTATAAATGAAAAATTACTTTGAACTTAACATTACGAATATTTTATCCTTGCTTTAAAATATTGTCAAATATGATATACTAAAAATGTTAAAATATTAAGAAATAATTATGTGGACTTGCAAAAAATGCGGAAGGATTTTTGAAAAAACAGGACAACCTCATAGCTGCCAAAAAATTCCTCTTCAACAACATTTTAAAAATAAAGAAAAGGCTAAGAAAATTTTTGATTATTTTGTTGAACAAGTTAATAAAAAAGTTGGAAAATGCAAAATAATTTCTTTGCCGTGTTGCATACATTTATATGGCAATTATGATTTTGTCGCAATATTACCTAAAAAAGATGGTCTGGAAATAAGATTTGCTTTTGATAAGAAAATTAAAAAATTAAGATTGAAACAATGCGTTTTAATTTCTGCAAATTTTTATAAAATTTGCATAGATGTTCATGATCAAAAAGATATTAATGCAGAATTGATGAAATGGCTTAAACAATCCTATAATTTAAAAAATTAAAATATAAAAATATGGCATACATCGGAAAAAGAGAATTAAAACAAGCAATGAAAGGCTCAAAAACATCTTGGTCGCAAAGAGGCGGACAAACAGCAAAAAATATTCTAAAAGAAGCTCCAGGCTACAAGATGTCGACAAGTGAAACTGAGAGATTTCTTAAGGAAAAAGGCATGAGTGAATCCGGTGCCAAAAAGGTAATGAAAACTATTGAGCAACCAACTCAAGCAAAACAAGAAACTTTCAAAAAACCAGAAATGCCTTCAAGAGAAGTAAAAGGACAGGAGATACAAAAAGGCGAAATGCAAAAAGGTGGAATGAAAACTCCTGAATGGGTAGAAAAAGTTGAGCAACAAGGCGAGATATCTCAAACAGGAGCTTTTGGAAGACAAGTTGAAGAAGACGTTAGATTGCAGAAAGCTGGCCAACAACAGCAAGGCTTACAGAGACAGCCAAGTTCTGATGTTGATCGAAGTAGATATTCTCAAGAAGAAATTGATAGATTGGAACAAAGTGAACAAACAAAATATTTTGATAGAGCGTCTAAATCAAATCAATTTGAAAAGCTGGACAAAGCTGAAGAGGATAATGCAGCAAAAATTGACTCAATGCTTTCTGGCGGACAAGGAGGAGGCGGAGGTGAAACTGGCGGTGGCGGGACTGGAGGCGAAGAATAATTATCTACGCTGAGTCAAAAATTTTTGTGACAAAATTTTTGACGCAGAATTAATAATTTTTGATTGCAAAATTATTAATCGCAGAAAATGCAGAAAATATATCTAATGGTTATAAAAATTATATATTGTCTGTGAACGCAGAGACAGCAGCATTATAAAGATCTGCTGTTTTTTGTTTTTCTTTTTGGACGTTTTCTTTATTAATATTTTCTTGAACTTCTTTTGGCAAATCTTTCATCAAGATGAGCTTCGTTAATATTTTTGTATTAACTATTTTAGTAATTGCTTCCTCAAGTAAAATCTTGTTTTTCATTTCATGAATTATTTCTTGATGAAATGGATATGGACATGCAAGAGTTAAGAAATTATTTTCTAAACTGATTAATTTCAAAGTATTCAAAATGCCTGCTAAAGAATAATTTGCTTTTTTTATCTCGGCAATTATTTTCGGCCATTGTCCTTGAATTTTAGAAATATTCAAATCGCTAAATGGTTGATTTTGGCTTGGCAAGTTATTTTGAGTAATTGGTTTTGCAGCTTCATTATTATTTGCAACAACTGGCTTGGCAATTTCTGTTTTTGGTGTTTCGCTGATTATTGGTTTTGCTTGGCTAACAGTTTGCTGTTCTATTTTATTTTCGACAATAGGCTTTTGCAAATCTGGCGCTACTGGCAATTCTGGTTGTTGTTGAACATTTGTTTTTTCTGGCAAATTTTCAATAATTGCTAATTCAAGTGAAAGTTGGACAAATGGCGTATCGTTAATTTCTTTGCTTCTTTTTATTACTGAATCAATAAATTTTAATAAAAAAATCTGATCAATTTTTGAAGCTTGATCTTGCATTTTTTTTGTTTGCTCATCCGAAATACTAAATCCGGAAAGATTTGATAATTCTGGACTTACTTTCAATAACAATAATTTTCTTAAATAATCAATTAGATCTAAGCTGAATTGATTTAAATTAACGCCATTATCAACTAATTCATTAATTTGTTTAATTGCTGATTGGCAATCTTTGTTAATTATGAAATCAACAAACTTTGTTAAAATGATTTGATCAGTAATGCCTAATATTTCCTTAACTTTTTCATAAGTTAAATTGGAATCAGCAAATGCGGATAGACTGCTTAATAAACTTAAAGCATCTCTTGATGAACCGCTGGCATTTGCAGAAATTAATTTTAAAGAATTATCATCTATTTTAATATTCTCTTTTTCTGCAATAGTTTTTAAATGAGAAATTAGATTATCAATTGAAATCTTTCTTAAATCAAAGCGCTGACAACGAGATTTGATTGTATCTGGAACTTTAAAATGTTCGGTTGTTGCTAAAATAAAGAGAATGTGAGCTGGCGGTTCTTCCAATGTTTTAAGAAGCGCATTAAAAGCTTCTTTTGTTAACATGTGGACTTCATCAATAATGAAAACTTTAAATTTTAATTTTGATGGCGTAAATCTGGAAGCATCGCGAAGCTCTCGAATCTCATCAATACCTCGATTTGAAGCAGCATCAACTTCAATAATATCTAAAGAATTATTTTGGATTTCTTTGCAATTTTCGCATTTCAAACATGGCTCGCCTGTTTGTTTTAAATTTTCTAAATCTAAACAATTGACAGCTTTGGCAATAATCCTTGCCATTGTTGTTTTTCCTGTTCCTTTTGGACCACAAAAAAGATAGGCATGTTGCATTTTGCCCATCTTTAAAGAATTGATTAATGTTTGTGTAATATGATCCTGGCCGATAACCTCCTGAAATTTGCTCGGTCGGTATTTACGGTATAGAGCCAACATAATTAACAGTTAACAGTTAACATTTAACAGTTAACAATTGACTGATGTTAACTATTAAATACTAACTATTTTTTAATTTTTTGTAAAATCCTCCTAACTGTTTTGCTATACCTTGAGCCTGGTCAACAAGTTTCAAGTAGACCTCATTTGAAACATACTTACTTTCAAAAGCTATATCTAAACAAGCTACTACCTCATTAATTGATCCAAGAGAATTGCCTAAATATCTCTTGAAATCTTTATCCGATTCTTTTGCTGATCCTTCAGCAATATTTAAAACAATTGATAGTGCACTTCTTTTTAACTGACTAGTTAATTCATAAAGGCAATCTTTTGGAAATATCTTTGTAATATTATTTATATTTCTATAAAAAATTTTAGAATCTTTGTATACCTTAAAATTTCGGAACCTAAATGTTTTATCCCTCGTAAACATTTTTAGTTTGTTAACTGTTAAAAGTTAATTGTTAACTGTTTTCTTGAAAGCCCAAAATTTATAACCTGTGAAATTCCAAATCCATGAGACTGCAGTTGCTAAAAGAGCACCGATATTAGCCCATAGATGTTCGGTAATTCCAAATTGCGCGCCAATAACGTTTACAATCAAAGATGCGACTCCGACATTAACTCCAAAACCAATAACACTAATTAAAATGAATTTACCAAATTGAGCTGCTGGATTTTTTTCTTGACGGTCTTTGAATGTCCAGAATCTGTTGAAAAAATAACTGTTGATAACTGCGACAGTAAATGAAATACCTTTAAAAACTGAAAAATAAATTCCAGATGATTTGCTAGTCGAAAAAATTAAAATATTCAAAACGCCAAAATCAACAATAGTATTTATACCGCCAGTAACAACAAATTTAAAAAATTGATATACTGTTGGATATTTTTGAGTGATTTTATCTATGAAGTTCATAAGTAAAATTAATCTGCGTAATTTGTCATTATCTGTCTTAAATCTGTGAAAATCTGTTGCGTTAGATCTCTAAATCATCTGACAAAACAGCGTCACCATTATTTTTTTTGATGACATTTTCTACAGCAGCCCAAGTGCTTTCTTTATCTTTTGGAACAATAATTGTGACTTGATCGCCTTCTTCAGCTTTGAAATATGTCAAAGATGCTGTCAAACATTTGTATTTTTTATTTTCTGCATTAACTTTTATTTCACCATCTTCTTTGATAATCGTACCAATTATTTTCTTTCTCTCTATTGGACCAATTTGCTTGTACATAAATGTGCCGTCACCAGCAATTGTCAATTTCAAAACATCGCCTTCAACTAATTTTGATTTTGAAGCATAATTTGCAGGAATTGGATATTGTTTTTCATCAGGTCCAATCATGTTTTGTCCATCAAAAACACCTTCGATTATCTTGTCTTTTTCTAATATAGAAAGTTTCTTTGCTTTTTTCTTGAAATCATTATCTCTTTTTTCAAGCTGTTTGATCTCGGCAGAAGTTAATTCTTTTTTGTCTTCTAAAAGTCGCATTGCGCTTTGAATATTGCGCTCAGCGCTTTGAAGCATCTGTCGCAAAAATTCTAAGTCTACTGGTTTTTGATTTGACATATATTTGTTTTTATTTTATTTAAAGTATAATACGAATATACGAATTTATGCAAATGTTACAAATATGCGAATGTAATGGTTTTATTTTAGCATATTTATTAAAATAAGCAAGTATTTTTGATGAATAATGAATTATGAATAAAGAATAATGATTTCATGATTCGTAATTCTTGATTCATAATTCTCGCTATAAAGTTTTCTCTCCAGCTACTTCAAGTGCCTTTTTTTCGGCAACACCGATTTGAGCTCGTTCCATGATTTCTGATTCTACCATTGATCTGCTTCTGCCATATTGCAAGCGAGATAATTCTCGAACAGCATTAGCGATTTTTTGATTTGCTCCTTCTGATGGCGGATAAGTTCCCATTGTGAATGCTTTTGATTTTGCGCTTTCAATCATTAATCTGATATAAGCATGAAATTTTTCAATATTGATAACATCGTTTTCATTAAAAACTGGATCAAATTCTTTGGCAACGATTTCGGCATCTGCAACGCCGACTCTAAATGAACAGAAAGAACCGACATTGCCAAAGACAGCATCTCTAATTTTTTCTTCAAGCTGAGCAATATATTGATGTGCAACAATTAAGCTTAGTCGATATTTTCTAGCTTCAGACAGAATGGAGCCAAAGCTATCTGTTGCGAAATTTTGGAACTCATCAACATAAAGATAAAAATCTCGTCTTTCTTCTTCTGGAATATCAGCTCTTGAATATGCAGCCATTTGGATTTTTGAAACGATAATTAAACCAAGCAAAGATGAATTTGCTTCTCCCATTTTGCCTTTGGAAAGATTAACGAGCAAAACCTTGCCTTCATCCATTATTTTTCTTAAATCAAATGAAGAATGGCTTTGACCAATAATATTCCTCATCATTTCATTTTCAACGAAACGACCAACTTTTGAAATTAAATAACCGAGCATTTCAGATTTGTGGAAATCTGAGGTCTTTGCCATTTCTTTCTCCCAGAAAGCTTTAACAATTGGATCTTTTAATTTTGCAATCCATTCTTTTGCGTAATCATTGTCTGTAAACATACGAGGAATTTCTGCTAAAGTTCCTGGATTTTCTTTGTCAGACATCAATGTCAGCATGACATTACGCATGCTGTGCTCAAACATAGGACCAATCATTTCTGGAGGAAATAATTTATAGAAAATTGCCATCATTTCTTGAACAGCGAAATCTTTTTGATCTTCGGTCTTAAATTCAAGCATATTCAAACCCATTGGACGATTAATATCAAATGGCTCAAATAAAATAATATCATCAACTCTTTCTTTTGGAACAAAAGGTAAAATGCTTTCTACTAAATCGCCATGAGGATCAATAACGCAAAGTCCTTTGCCATTCTGAATATCTTGAATAATCATATTTGTAAGAAGATTTGACTTACCGACACCAGTTTGACCGATAATGTACATATGCCTTCTTCGATCATCATCTTTAATATGAATAGGAGTCTCAATTCCACGAAAAACATTTTTACCTAATAATAATCCTTCTTTTGGAGTGTTTGGAGGAGCTGGAGCATCTCTCGCTAATAGCCAATGAATATTTGGAGTCTCAGTAAATTTTGTTGGCAAATGAAATAATGAAGCTAATTCTTCGGTATTTAGAATGCATTTTCTCTTTTCATCAAAAGTTCGAAAAATGAAGCCTTGAACAACGTTTTTTGTGCTGACTTTTTTTTCTATAAATTTGTTAGCATTATTATCAACATATTGTGTATAAGCACCGACAATATTTCTTAAATTTGCTTCTGCTTTTGTTTCCATATCTGATGACGAAATAATTCTGATATTTGTTTCAAAGCCAAGCTTAGAAGATTTGATTTCCAATGCTTTTAATTGTTCTTGAATCATTGGAGAGAGCATTGTTTGTTCCATTTGTTGCTGTTGAGGATTCGTACCTGGCAAAATAGCTTGCTCTAAAACTGTAGATTTGCCTTCTTGTTTTCTTTTAAAAAGTTTACCAAAAAGACCTGCAGAAGCATATTCAAAAGTTTCACCTCGTTGCATTTTTCTGGCGATAAATGGACCTTTTTTCATCCAAGCCTTACTTGCTGGTCTAATTAAGTACTGAATTCCTGCGCCTTCTGTTTTTTCATCTAATTTGCTTAAGGCATTAGTAATTGCATTAAGAGGATCTGATTCTAGTGTTTGATAAGTCTTAATAGGTAAAAAATTTTGTTTTTCAGAAACTAACATTGTGCCTTTTACTTGGCTCTTTGGTTTGAAAATATTGTATTCGCCTTCTTCGGAAATGTAGGCTTTTGGATATTGAGAATGAATTGTTTTCTCTACATAATCTTTTAGTCTTCTTGGAGTTGAAACATAAAAACGAATTTCTCCATTGTGTGCAACAATTTCAAAAGCAACATATTCCTTGCCATAAAGTCCAGACATAAAACGATTTGATGCTGTCTCTATTGAATAAATATTTGCAAACATTGTTTCAGCAACAGAAATCATTTCTTTTTCTTCCTTTCTTGCTTCTTCCATGGCTTGCTTGCCTTCTTTTGGAACCGAGATAAGCAAAGTAATCATATTTAAAGAATGCGGAATGACATTTCTATTACGCATTACTGATAATAAAATGAAAATCAAAATTATTCCTAAAACAAAAAAACCGATAATAAAAATAATACCAAAATAAGACTGGTTAATTGAGCTAATTAAGCTTTGGATTTGATTTTGCATTTTTTAGATTTGTTTTATTTAAATTTTGCGTTTTTTCAACAATTGCTGATAAAGTTCATCTACTAGTGTATCATGGAATTCGTCTAAAAGATATGGATCTTTTAATTGTTTTGCAATGCTAAAAGAATATCGAACTCCTTTTTTAAATGCTAAATAGATCAAGGTCTTGACTTGTTGAGGCTTGTCCATAGTCATTACACTTTGGAGATCTTTGACTAAATCAGCATCAGTCATTGAAGGTGAAACAGTTTTTTGTTCTTTTGCTGGCGCTGTTTTTATTTCAGCGACTGCTTTTTCTGCTTGCTCTCTTTTTTCTAATTCTTCTTTTTGTTCAACTTGTTGTGTTGCTTCTTGTGGTGCTTCAGCTTTTTGAGTTGCAAGCATTTTTTCTTTTTCTTCAAGTTGAGCTTTTAGTTTTTCGATTTCCGATTCTACGTCTGGAGCTGTTTCGTGTTGTTTTGTTGCCATAGATAAATGTTAACTTACAAATATATTAACATATAATTAAAAATTGTTAAATTGCTTTATTGTTAATTGTTAGTTGGTTATTTTTTTTATTTTATTGTATAATTTATTTATTAAAATATAGGTAGAAGAAGAAAGTTAAATTCTTCTAAGATCAAATTTAAAATTAAAATAAAATTTTATGTCAACTGGTATTTGGGGAATTGTTTTTTTGGTTGTTGTTGCCTTAGGTTATTTAATTTGGATGAATCGCGATCGATTCAAAAGATCAGGAGGATCTAGTTATAAAATGCCTAAGGGCGGAGGAAAAACTCCAATTTTGGATTCTTATTCTAGAGATGTAACTACTGATGCCAGAGAAAAAAGATTGGATCCAGTCATTGACCGCGAATCTGAAATTGAAAGAATCACTCAAATATTATCTAGAAGAACAAAAAATAATCCAATTCTTTTAGGTAAAGCTGGCGTTGGAAAAACTGCAATTGTTGAAGGATTAGCGCAAAGAATTGTTGAGAAAAAAGTTCCAGAAAGTTTGCAAAACAAAAGAGTATTAGCTCTCAATGTTAGTAGTTTGATTGCTGGCACAAAATATAGAGGAGAATTTGAACAAAGATTAAGAAAAGTAATGGATGAATTAAAAGCTTCAAATAGAACAATTATTTTATTTATTGATGAAGTTCATCTTATTGTTCAATCAAAAGGCGCTGAAGGCGCTTTGGATCCTTCTGATATTATTAAGCCAGCATTAGCTCGTGGTGATCTGCAGGCTGTAGGTGCAACAACTTTGGATGAATATAATCAATACATAAAACCAGAAGCGAGTTTGGAGAGACGTTTTCAGCCTGTTATGGTTGAGCCACCTGATGTTGAAATGACAATTAGAATTTTAAATGGTCTAAAAAAAGTTTATGAAGATCATCATAAAGTAATTATTACTCCTGAAGCAATTGAGGCAGCTGCTAGATTATCTGATAAATATATCAAAAATAGATATCTGCCAGACAAAGCAATTGATCTAATTGATGAAGCTTCGGCAATGGTTAGATTGCAAGTTATTGATGCTCCTGGCAAAATTAAGCAACTTGAAGAAAAACTTTTGAAAGTTCAGCAACAAAGAGAAAAAACAACTTCTCCATTAGAAATTAAAAAATTATCTCAAAAAGAATTAGAGGTTAATGAAAAAATTGAAAGATTGCAATTGTCAGCACAAGAGGATAAAGCAGGAACAAAACTTCCTGAAATAAAAGCTATTGATATTGATGAAGTTTTGGAAGAATGGACTGGAAAAGAAATTAATGACTAAATAACAAAATAACTAAATAACAAAATTATGCCCGAAACACTAACACAAACAAAAACCAAAGTTCGTGTTGGCACTTTGATTGGCGTTCTATTTGCTGGTGCTGCGATGATGGCAGCAATGGGATATACTGTATATAAAGGCGCCTACAAAAATGAACAGATCATTCCACAATCAATTGTAAAGAAAAAAGCTAGCGGACCAAACATTAAAGATTTATTTCCTGTTTTGGTTTACAAAGCTGGCTGGCCAAGAAGTATCAGCGGTCTTCCATCAAGAACAACTGTTGGTGATATTGATGCTGACAAAAAGCCAGAAATTATTTTTGGGACAAATGAGCATTTAGTTTATGCTTTAAATGATGATGGATCCGAAGTTCCAAATTGGCCAATAAAAATTGATGAATATTTAGGTACATCAGTTCCAGCAATTGGAGATTTGGATTTGGATGGCAAGCTTGATGTTGTGATTTCAACAAACAAAGCTGTTTACGCGTTTAGCGGCAATGCTGATATTAAAAATGGTTTTCCAAAAACATTAGATAATTTGGCATCAGAAAGAACTCCTGTTATTTCTGATATTACTTCTGATAATAAAATGGAAATTGCTGCATTTGGCGATCGAATTATTTATGTCATATCTAATGCTGGCGAAATTGTGTCTGGCTGGCCAAAAGAAACAAGTGAAAAAATAAGTTCTGATTTAGCAACTGCCAATTTAGATTCTGACACAAAATCTGAAATTATTTTCACTTCTTTGTCTTCAGGAAAAAATGAGCTTTCTGTTTTAAAAAATAATGGACAAACATTATCTGGATATCCTAAAACAATTGATTCTGCTTCTGCTAATATGGAAGTTGTAATTGGAAATGTTACTAACAAGACTGACATGAATATTATTGTTAGTACAAAGGAAAAAGACATTTTAGTTTATTCAAAAACTGGAGAGCAATTACTGACAATAAATTTTGAAGATGGAGTTTCTGATTTAGCTCTTGGTGATGTTGATAATAATGAAATTGCCAATATTTCTTTTGCTAATAAATCTGGAGTACATGTCTTAGGCGAATTAGGATCCGAAATTAAGGGCTGGCCAAAAACTGCTGCACAGACAATAAAATATATTAATTTGGCGGATATTAATGATGATAAAAATATTGAAGTCTTAGGTACTTCTGATGATCGAATTTATGCTTGGAAAAATAATGGCGAAGAAATTAGAGATTCATGGCCATTAGCTACTGAATCAAAAGGTGGAAATTTTTTAACATATCCATCTTTATCTGATGTTGATAATAACAAGGTTTTGGAAGTTATTTCTAGCCTTTCTGATAGTTCCGTTTATATCTGGAATTTGTCTGATTTTTTTGATAAATCTGGAAAAGCAGAATGGCCGATGAAAAGAGCTGATGTCCGTAATTCTGGAAGTCTTTAATTTTCGTTTTGATTTTTAGAAATATTTTGGAATATTAGAAATTAGAATATTCGGATATTAGGAAATTCGGATATTACCACCCTACGGGTGGTCACCCAAAGGGTGAAATATTAGCCAGTTAAATACTGGCTTTTTTGATTTGACAAAAAAGTATTTTGATTATATAATTTTTTGATTGTTCTTTTGACAATAAAATGTATAGTCCAGAAGAGAGGGAGGATAAGGAACAATGAGCACAGGAACAATTGTTTTTGAAGTTATTATTTTTCTTGCTATGACAGTTGCAATTGTTCTAACCTACAAATATATTGCATCAAAAGTTAGACCTCTGATGACTGCTCTCGCTGACTATAATGCTGGTAAGAGAATAAGCGTAGATCAGCTTTATGAAACACATTCTCCGACTAATATCAAGCTTGCCATGGCATTTCTTATTTCTTGCGTTTGTACAGTAGCTGTCTCTTTTCACTCTCGGACCGCAACATATTTTTATAATTCACCATCTTGGCTGAATACCCTAATCATTGTATTTTTTGCGTTGATGTTTGGACTCCAGATACTTTGCCTTGCAGCTAAGAAAACGACACCACTGACGAAGTATGATCTATTCTTTATTTATCTTGAAACGTCATTTCATTGGATTATTGCGCTCGTAACAATAATTATCTTCATTGTGCTTAGTCTTCTGTTTTCCTAGCCACAAAGAAGGAGGGAGAGAGATGGCCAGAATCGCAATCATTGGCGGAGCAGTGTGCGGTGGTTTGGACAAAGAATTGGCGGAAAGAATTACGCAAAGATTGATTCAATTAGGACATTTAGTAGTTCATGGAGGTATCAACTCGGGTATTATGCAGGCTTGCTTCATTGGAGGCGGAACTGGAATCGTTTATCAGTCATTGCTTGAAAAAAAGATCACAACGCCTGGCTCAATCAATACAAGCTTGTTAAAACTTCAATTTCCTGGTTTTGAAGAAATTGATTTCGGACCTGCAATCAGACGGCAACTTTTGATTGATGCGCCAGATTTGGTGATTGCTTTTGAGGGCGGAATTGGAACATATGATGAACTTGTTGGCAGATTGAAGACAAAGAAAAAGCTTGTCATGATCGGAAATTTTAATCCGCATTTCTTGGCGCTTTTGACTTCTTCTGAATTTTCTGGAATTGATGTTGGAATGATTTTAAAGATCAAGAAAGGACGTCCTTTTGAATTAATTGAGGCAGAAATCGTTCATTTTTTGGAGGTTTAGAGACTATTATTGGTCTCTTTTTTTGTGCCTCACTCGAATGCGTTTTCGAATCTTACTAATTCTTTTTCGAATGCGCTATTTGTAAAATAATTTTAAAAATGATATTTTAAAGGTAGAAATCTATGACCCAACTTTAGTTGGGGTTTGGGCAACTTTAGTTGCAGCAAGAAACTCGACTGTGAACTAAAGTTCACCGAACCCCAGCAAAAGCTGGGTAGTAACCCTTAACCAAAACTATGCTAAAAATTTACAATACATTATCAAGAGAAATTGAAGAATTTAAACCATTAAAAGATAATCAAGTTGGTCTATATGTTTGCGGGCCGACTGTTTATAATTATGCTCAGATTGGTAATTTGCGGACTTATACTTTAGGAGACATTCTAAAGAGAGTTTTGCTTTATAATAATTTCAAAGTAAAACATGTCATGAATATTACTGATGTTGATGATAAAACTATTAAAGCAGCTAATGGCAATAAAAATGAATTGGCAAAATTGACAAAGAATTATGAAAATAAATTTTTTGAAGATTTAAAAGAATTAAATATAATCAAACCTGATGTTGTTACAAATGCAACAAAGTATATCGAAAAAATGGTTGATTTTATTCAGGTACTACTAGACAAAGGCTTTGCTTACAAGGTAGATGATGGATCTGTTTATTTCAAAATTAATAAGTTTAAAGATTATGGCAAACTCTCCCATCTTGATAAAGCAGGAATAAAAATTGGCGCGAGAGTAAATGTTGATGAATATGATAAAGATAATTTACGGGATTTTGTGCTATGGAAAAATTGGACAGAAAAAGATGGCGGAGTTTTTTGGGAGACAAAATTAGGCAAGGGGAGACCTGGCTGGCATATTGAATGTTCAACAATGGCTCAAGATGCTTTGGGAGACACAATTGATATTCATGCTGGTGCCGTTGATTTAATATTCCCCCATCACGAAAATGAAATTGCTCAATCAGAAAGTAAAACAGGAAAACCTTTGGCAAATTATTGGATTCATGGCGAGCATCTTTTAGCAGATGGCAAAAAAATGTCAAAAAGCTTGCACAATTTTTATACTCTAAATGACTTAAAAAAAGAATGCTTCTCCCCTCTTGACTTTAGATATTTATGTTTAACAGCGCATTATAGAACAAAATTAAATTTCAGCTGGTCTGGATTGAAATCTGCTCAAAATTCTTTGAATAAACTTCATGAAAGAATCGGTAAAATTAGTAAGATTGGTAAAATTGATAAAGAGTATGAGCTAAAATTTTTAGAGGCTGTAAATGATGATTTAAATATGCCAAAGGCTTTGGTTGTTGTTTGGGAAATGCTAAAGTCTGATTTAGATGATGGAATTAAAAAAGCAACTCTAATTGATTTTGATAAAGTTTTGGGATTAAATTTAAAAAAGATTGAAAAAATTGATGTTCCGGAATTTGTAAACAGATTAGTAGAAGAACGTGAATTTGCCCGTCAAAATAAGGATTGGAAAAAAGCCGATGAATTGCGAAGCAAAATTATAGAAGCAGGATTTGAAATTGAAGATACTGAAAAAGGAGCAAAGATAACAAGATCTTGATAATTTATTAAAAAAGAGCTATTATTATTAAAGCTCTTTTTTGATGGCCGGAAAACCAGGCCAAGGAGGAAGCGATGGGATCGAAGACGCCAATTCAAGAAATGCGTCAAAAGCTTGCTCTTTATAACAAATTAGCAAAAAAGATTGGACATCTTGGGATATCTGATCTTACGGGTAATGAACTCGAGTTCACAGTGTTATGTCTCGACGGTTATATTAGGAAGATTGAAAAATTTTCATCAGATGGTGTTGTTTATATTGTTCTGAGAAAAAAAGATGCTCAGCTTAATTGCAAAGAAAAAACTGATGCTTCGCCAGGCACTACTGGAATAATTATTCAAACGGTGACACTAGAGAAATGGAATGAAATAACTTGTAATGGTAAATTTTTGGGCACGTCTAAAACTGGCCATGATTATGACAAAGATGATTATGTTTATGCTCTTTATGTAGATCCAAATCCCTGGGAAGATGTCTTTGGAAGGTAAATTTTTGTGCACGTCTTAAAACTGAATATGATTATGACAAAGATGATTTTGTTTATGCTTTTTACGAAGATCCTTGATGATTCTCTTTTTGAGAATTTTTTTATACCATAATTATCCTCAACCTTAAGGGAACTTATAAAGATAACAAAATCTTGATATTTTATTAAAAAAGAGCTATTATGATTAATGCTTTTTTTGATGGCCGGAAAACCAGGCCAAGGAGGAGAAAGACATGGCAAAGGTGCTCAATCCTTTTACGTATAAAAGTGGCTTGTCTGATTCTGCCACAGGTGTAACTTGCGTGACTGAAAAGGTTGTTGACGTTACTGAGGATTGTCCAAAAGCTGGTGCAGAAAGCCGTTCCATTTTTATTTACACTCGCGAAAAGCGTCGTGGTCGCATTGTAAAAATGGTATGCCCATGCAAAGACGAAAAGCAAATGGGAGCCTGCCTTCATTTCTTTATTGATGAATTGAGTCGTCAGATGAATGTTGACTCTCGTCATGACACATTTGGTTCTTGGGCAACGAGGCTTGGACTCGATAAGACTCAGCTTCTCAACCTCATTGTAATGCACGCGCCTTCTGCCTAAACATAATCATGTTCTTTATTTAGATCCTTCTGGATCTTTTTTTATTATTAAATTATCCTCAACTTTGAGGATTGTTTTTTTATGTTAAAATGATATATTGATATGAATACATTGTAATTTAATTTCACGTAATCGCTGGTTGCAGAATCCTTTCTGCAACCACTTAATAATCGTTGATGTGGTTTCAGAGAGGACTCTGAAACCAGCCATAACGAGATGTATTGTTATATCATGGAAAACCAAAACGACGTTGTTGAAAAATTGCCACCAAGAAACAAAGAAGCTGAAAAATCTGTTTTAGGCTCTCTTTTGATTGATAAAGATGCGATTATCAAAGTCTCTGATTTTTTGCGGTCTGAAGATTTTTATGAAGAAAAGAATAGCATGATTTTTTCTTCAATGCTTGAGTTGTACGAAAAAAGAGAACCAATTGATGTGGTAAGTTTGGCGAACTCTTTAACTGACAAAGGACATTTGGATTTAATTGGCGGAAGAAGCTATCTTGTTTCTCTTGCAAACATTGTGCCAACAGCTGGAAATATTATTCATTATGCTAAAATAGTTCAGAGAAAATCAACCTTAAGAAAATTGATTACTGCAGCTGGCGATATTTCAAGATTAGGTTATCAAGAAGGAAAAGATATAGAAAAATTATTGGATGAAGCTGAACAAAAATTATTTGGCATTTCTCAAAAATATTTAAAACAAAATTTTATTGTTATTAAAGATGTTTTAACTGATGCTTTTGAGAGAATTGATGAATTGCATCGAGATGGCAGTAAATTGCGTGGAATTCCAACTGGCTTTCCAGATCTTGATAATGTATTGGCTGGATTTCAGCGATCTGATTTGATTATTTTAGCTGCTAGACCTAGTATGGGAAAATGCGTTACAGCAGATACGGAAATAATTGATCCTGAAACAGGCAGTATGTTAACAATTGAAAAGGCATACAAAGAAAAATTAAGAAATATTTTGACTCTAAATAATGAGTTAAAAATACAGAAAACTGAAATTAGCAATTATTTGGATGATCATATAAAACCAGTTTATGAAATTGAAACAGCGCTTGGATATAAAATCAAGACAACTTTGACGCATCCTTTTTTGACAATTGACGGATGGAAGCCATTATTAAAATTAAAAGCTGGTCAGCGGATTGGTCGTCCTAGAGTCATTCCGATATTTGGTAAAAAAAGTCTTGAATCTCATAAAGTTAAATGCCTTGCTTATTTTATTGCTGATGGTGGTTTAACAACACACTGCCCTATTTTTACAAACAATAATAAAAAGATAATTTCTGATTTTCAAAATTCAGTTACTAAATTTCCTAATGTGAAATTTATGTTATCTGATTTTAACGGAAAAAGAACTCCAAGTTTTAGAGTTTCTAGTACGAAAATTAAAGATAAGCAAAAAATAAAAAAGTTTGGCGAATTGCTAAAAACATTTGTTATAAAAACAAATCAAAAACAAATGGATATTGAAAAAAGTATTGGTTTAAGCCACGCGGGTTTTTCAGCTATTATCAATGGTCATTGGTTGCCAACATGTGAAACTTTAAAAAGTATATTAGATTATTTAAAATTGCCGCTTAAAACTCAAAACCAAATTAAAAAGTTGCGTAATGAATTGGAAGATAGTAATTCTGTTACTAAGTGGTTAAAACAATTAGATCTAATGGGTAAATCAGCTGGCAATAAGTTCGTACCAGAGATTATATTTAGCTTAAAAAAAGAATTTGTTGCATTATTTTTGAATCGCCTATTCTCTTGTGATGGCTCTGCTTATTTAGGCAAAAATAATTATGGATTATCCTATTCATCAATATCGGAAAAATTAATAAAACAAATCCAACATTTATTATTGAGATTTGGCATAATAAGCAAATTAAGAATTAAAAAAATTAAATATAATAATGAAGTAAGAACTGCTTTTGAAATAGAAATAAGGAATAAAGAAAATATTAGCAGATTTGCAAAAGAAATTGGAATTTTTGGCAAAGAAAAACAGCTTGCAAAATTAGAAAAATTCGTAAATAAAAAAACATCTGGCTGGACTTATGATACTCTGCCAATTGAGGTTTGGCATTTAGTCAAAAAAGCGAAAGGCAAAAAAACATGGCAAGAAATTTATAAAAAATTAAATTTGCCGTTAACTCATAATATTCATGCTTTTAGACGAAATCCAAGAAGAGAAACTATTAAAAAATTAGCAACAGTTTTAAAATCAAAAAAGCTTTTAGAATTAGCTGAAAGCGACATAGTTTGGGATAAAATAAAAAGTATAAAATATATTGGCAAAAAACAAGTTTATGATTTATCAATAAATTCAACGCACAATTTTATCGCTAATGATTTTTTGGTACATAATACATCTCTTGCTCTTGATTTTGCTAAAAATATTGCCAAGCAAAAGATTCCAGTTGGCATATTCAGTCTTGAAATGTCAAAAGAACAATTGGTTGATAGAATATTATGTTCTGAAGCGAATGTTGATTTGTGGAGAATGAGAACTGGAAAACTTTCTGATCGCGAAGAAGATGATGATTTTCCAAGAATTGGACATGCAATGGGCGTCTTATCAGAAGCGCCATTATTCATTGATGACTCCCCTTCTTCAAACATTATGGAAATCAGAACAAAAGCAAGAAGATTGCATGCTGAACATGGATTAGGTTTTTTGGTTGTTGATTATTTGCAGTTGATGGAAGGAAGAAATACAGAAAGCAGAGTTCAAGAGGTTTCAGAAATATCTAGAGCGCTAAAAGGTATTGCTCGCGAACTCAATGTGCCAGTACTGGCATTATCGCAGTTGTCTCGTGCTGTAGAAAATAGAACTCCGCAGATACCACAATTGTCAGATTTAAGAGAAAGTGGTAGTATTGAACAAGATGCTGATGTTGTTATGTTTATTTATCGCGAAGAAGTTTATAAAAAAGATACAGATCGAAAACATATTGCAGAAATTCATATTAAAAAACATAGAAATGGACCAACAGGAGTTGTTGATTTATTCTTTGAACAAAATGTAGCGAGTTTTAGAAATCTGGAGAAAAGACGCGAAATATAAAAGTTATAAAGTTCTTAAAGTTATAAAGTTTATAAAGTAATTTTTAAAATAATGTTTGAGCAGCTAAAAAATTTAGCTAGTTTAAGAAAACAAGCTAGCGAAATGAAAAGACAATTAGAATCAGAATTAATAACTGGCGAGGCATTAAATGGCCAAGTAAAAATTTCAATGGATGGCAGTCAGAAAATTAAAGAAGTTTTTATTGACGAATCATTGTTAGTTGCTGGTAATCAAGACAAATTGCAAAACGCAATCAAAGATGCTTTTTCAAAAGCAAACAAAGAATTGCAAGCTATGATGATGAGAAAAATGCAATCTGGTGAAATCCAAATGCCACAAATGTAGAACTAAAAGATACAAGAAACAAACAATATTCAATATCCAAATTATAATAACCAAACTAGCTAGTGTTAAAAGTGTTTGGTTATTGATTTTTTGAATTTGTAATTTGTTTGTATCTTGTTTCTTGTATCTTAATTGTTATTTATTTATGAACATACTCCCAATACCATTACAAAATTTAATAATTGAATTTTCCAAACTTCCTGGCATTGGTCCTAAAACTGCTTCTAGGCTTTCTTTTTATTTATTAAAATCCAATGCTTCTGATGTTGAATCTTTTGCAAAAGCCTTATCTGAATTAAAAAGGACTGTAACTTTCTGTTCTTGCTGTTTTAATTTGACTGAAAAAAATCCTTGCCCGATCTGTTCTGATTTTAGACGCGATAAATCTTTGATTTGCGTTGTTGAAGAACCAATGGATATTGTAGCGATTAATTCTTCTGGCGAATTCAATGGTCAATATCATGTCTTGCATGGCTCAATTTCTCCGATAAATAATGTCGGTCCTGAAGATCTTAGAATTAATGAATTGCTGAATCGCTTAAAACAAAATCCAGAAACAAAAGAAATTATATTGGCAACTAACCCAAATCTTGAGGGTGAAGCAACAGCAATGTATATTGCAAAATTAGTAAAACCATTAGGTATAAAAACGACAAGAATTGCTCGCGGTCTTCCTTCTGGCGGAGATTTGGAATATGCTGATGAAGTGACTTTAAGTAATGCGATGAAAGGAAGAAAAGAATACTAGCGTTAATTTCTAATTTCTAATTTTAAAACCGTTAATTTATATGCGGTTTTTTAATAACAAAAAACTGCTATTTCTAGCAGTCTTTTTTATTATTATATTAGTATTTGTATGATTCGCATATTTGCAACATTTGCATAAATTCGTAAATTCGTATTATATTACGAAATCTTTGTAATTTTTACTTCTGTGTATCTTGGTCTGAAACCAACTGTTTTTTTGAATCTTTTTTTAGACTTGTATTTAACAGTCAAAACCTTATCGCCTTTTACTTCTGCTCTCAAAACATCAGCTTCTACCTTTGTTCCTGAAATTTTTGGTGCACCAATCTTAGTATCTTTTTCATTAACGAATAAAAGCACTTCTTTAAATTCTAAAGTCTTCTTTGGCTCTAGAATTTTGTCAATTAAAATAATGTCTCCTTCAGAGACTTTGTATTGTTTTCCGCCTGTTTTTATAATTGCAAATTTTGTCATAGATTCAGTATATGCCTATTTTTTAGATTGGTCAAGTCTTTTTCTCTTGACTTTTTTGATGTTCTATGATATCATTATTTGTCACCTGGGGGGTGGCAAAGGGGGGGTGAAATGGGGGGGAGCAAGAGGATCCTGGTGGTCGATGACAATGCTGATAACAGGGAAACGATCATGATGTTTCTGGAGATGGAAGATTATGAAATTTCATGTGCTCGCGATGGACGAAACGCCCTGGATGTTCTCAATAATCAGGGGCATTTCGACCTCGTGATCACTGATTACCACATGCCTATTGCCTGTGGCGATGTGGTGAAGAGATACTGTGATTCTGCCAATATTCCTTGCATTGTGATGAGCAGTGCGAGAGAAGAGCTGGCGGAAAACTATGAGTATTTCTGGGGGAAGACTGAGATTCCGATCTTGGTCGACCTCGTTCATTCAATTTTTTCAAAGCTGTAGCTCTTTTTTTGACAGTAAACCTGTCTTTTTTTTATTTAAATTTGTGCAGATGCAAATAATCTGCTATTCTATATTTGGATCGGAGGCGCGGAGGGAAAAAAGAGATGGGCCGAAAAAAGCTTGCTAAGGATCCTGCTGTAGATAGCGAAACTGAAGGAAAACCAAGTGTTGATGAAGAAAGCGATAAGTATAAGAATTTCGTTATTTATATTGTCAGTGATTTAAGAAATGAATTTCGAGTTAGAATGAACAGACAGTTGATGCAAACCTATACTGTTATTCAAGTAACTGACATTCATGCTGCTAACAATGATTTAATGGATGGTGTTGCTAGCAAAATCAAAATCGTACTTTATGCAGAAGAAGTTGGCGGACAAATTATTGGGCCTCAGGTTGTTGAACTTTGCCAAATGAAAGGCATCCCTCATTTGCCACTTTGTAAAGATCTTTGTGATCAAATCATTGCTGATCCTTGTTGCATTTTACCTTGAACCTTTTACAGACTTTCTAGTCTGTTTTTTCTTGAAAAAAATTACAAGTAAAATCGCTAAAATGACCATTAAGCCAAGTAATATAGCAAAGGCTAATATTTTATCCTTGCCTTGAATAAAGAGTGCAAAAAGGCCAAATAATGCTGAAATTGACCAGAGAAAAATGACAGCTGTTCTTTGTGAGAAGCCTAAATCATAAAGGCGAAAATGAAGATGTTGCCTGTCTGCTTCGAATGGAGATTTGTGTTTAAAGATACGTCTTAAAATTACCCAAATAACATCAAGAATTGGTATGCCCATTATTAATAATGCTGTTGCGATTTTGCCACCAGATATTATAGCTAGTGCGCCTAACATAAATCCGATGAGTGTGCTTCCGCCTTCGCCTAAAAATATCTTGGCTGGATGAAAATTAAAAATTAAAAATCCTAATGATGCACCAGCTAAAATAATGCAGAGCAAAGCTGTTTCTGGTTGCATGACTTTTGTACTCAAGCTTAAGAAAAATAATATGACTGATGCAATTACAGAAATTCCAGAAACTAATCCATCCATACCATCTAAGAATTTTGTAGTGTAAATCATGCCAAGCAACCAAATCAATGTAAAAATATCAGCAAAAACTGTGAAAAAATATGGAATATTATTAATCGTAAAAAGCTGTATTTTTATTTCATCTAAATTGATTGTGTTGCCGAATGGATTACTGATAAATGTAATTCCGATTCCAGAAACTATAACAATTAAACAAGAAATAATAGGAAAAATAAATTGTTTTTTTGGACTTAGATTATATTTGTCATCAATAATTCCACCAATAATTAGGATTAATCCTCCCAGTGCTAATCCTAAAATATATTTTGGCAACATGTAACCACTAAAAAAATCTCTGTCGATTAAAATGAAATAGCTAAGCGAAATAAAAAAACCGAGATAAATTGCCAGTCCTCCCATGAGTGGCATATTATTTCGGTGAATTTTTCTTTTTTTGTTGGGACGATCAACAATCTGATACTGTAAAGCTACTTTTCTAATTAGATAAGTGAATAATAAAGTAACCAAAAAAGCCAAAGCAAATGCTAGTACGAAATTAAATTTGGTAAATAATATTTCCATTAATCAAGACTTATTTGTTTGACTTTTATTTTTTGATCTAATATTTTTTCGGAAAATTCTTGAAATTTGAATGGAATATCGCTGACAAAGAATTTGTGTTTCTTGCTTTTTAATAATCTTTTTTCAATTACTGGATGATTTTTCAAAAATAGCTCTAATTCTTTTGCTACTTCTTCTCCTGGATCGATAATGTTAATTTTTCTTTTGATTGCTTTTTTGATTGCTTCTTTTGCTAAAGGATAATGAGTGCAAGCTAAAACTAAAGTGTCTATTTTTTGTTTTCGAAAAGGCTTTAGATAATATTTTACAATTTTTTTTGTTTCAGGACGATTGATCCAGTCTTCTTCAACTAGTGGAACAATCAATGGACAAGCTTCAGTATAAACTTTGATGTCTTTATTAAGTTTTTTTAAATAATTTTCATGGACTTGGCTAAAAATTGTTGCTCTTGTTCCGATAATTCCAACTTTATTATTTTTTGTGACTCTTTCAGCTTTAATCAATCCAGCTTTTACAACATCAAAAATTGGGACATCTGGAAACTTTTTTCGAAGTTCTGTTGCAGCGACTGCTGAGGCTGTATGGCAAGCAATAACAATTATTTTCGCACCATTTTTCAATAAAAATTTAGTATCCTGAATTGCATACTTAATAATTGTTTCTTTGCTTTTATTTCCGTAAGGAGTCCTAGCTGTATCACCAAAATAAATAATCTGATATTCTGGTAATTTTTTTATAATTTGGCGAGCAACGGTCAGACCGCCGACGCCGGAATCGAAAATTCCTATCATAATATTAACTTAAAAAACAAATTCCAAATTCTCTCCCTACGGGAGATCACCCGAAGGGTGACAAATTCCAAACAAATCACAAGCTCCAAATCACAAACAAAAATCTTTGTAATTTGTTATTTGTAATTTGTTTGGGATTTGGGATTTGGGATTTGTAATTTATACAATAATTCTTTTAATCAGCGGATTAATACGTGTCACAATTTCATAATTTATTGTATTAATCTTTTTGGCAATTTCATCAGCTGTAATTTGTTCATTGCCTTGCTTGCCTATCAAAATAACTTCATCTTCAAGCTTCAAATTTTCAATATGCGAGACATCAACCATAAACATATTCATGCAGATACGACCTAAAATTTTGCAGCGCTTGCCTTTAATCAAAACATTTCCAATGCTAGATAATTTGCGATCAAAACCATCATAATATCCAATTGGCACAACAGCGATTTTTGAATCTTGATGCAAAATTTCTGTTAGTCCATAGCTAACAGGAGTTTCAGCTTTTAGATTTTTAATTTTTACAATTATTGTCTTCCATTCTAGAACTGGCTTTAAATTAAAATTAATTTTTTTGTGAGTAGCTGATAATTTTGTTTCATTTGATGACCAAAAGCCATAAATGCTAATGCCAGTTCTAACTAGATCAAAATGAGTTTCTGGAAATAATATTGTTGCTGCAGAACTTGCAGTATGTTTGATTTTAATTTTTTGGCCATATTCTTTTTCAGCAATAGCAATCATTTTCTTGAATCTCTCTAATTGCATTTGCGCATAAGAATGGTCAGTTGTATCTTCTATATTTGCAAAATGAGCTAAGATACCTTCCAAAATTAAATTTGGAAATTTCTTAATTAATTTAATTATATCCTTGATCTCTTCTTCTAAAACTCCTTGGCGAGAAATACCAGTTTCTAATTTCAAATGAATATAAACTTTTTTGTTTAATTTTTTTGAAATTTCACCAAGCTTTTGTATTGTTTCTTTATTATAAACTACTTGACGAAAACCATTTTTAACAACATCTTCTAATCTATTTAAAATTGTATAATCTAAAATAATTATTTGTTTTTTTGTTTTAGTGTTTTTTTGTTTTAGTGTGAGTGCTTCATCAATTGAGTCAACAATAAACCAATCAGCTTCTGATTTTTCTAAAATTTTAGCAACTTCTAAAAGTCCATGCCCATAAGCATTTGATTTTATTACTGCTGCTAAAATTTTTTGAGAGCCGATAATTTTTCTGAATTGCTGTAAATTATAAATTAGGGCTTGCTCATTTATCTCAAGCCATGTTCTGTAATTAATCATTTTTGCTGAATTACATTATTTAAATCGATACATATCCGCTTGCAATCCGTTAAATCCGCCGAAACTGATTCAACTGATTTCACGCGGATGAAACAAATGGACAAAAATTATGAACGCTTGATCTCTTTGATATTACAATATCCCCATAGAACTTCTGGAATTTTTATTGAGCCGTCTTTTTGTTGATTATTTTCCATGATAGCAATTAAGATTCTGCCGATGGCAAAACCTGTGCCATTCAAAGTATGAACAAATTCATTTTTATTTTTTTCTGTATCGCGATATTTGATGTTTAATCTGCGAGCTTGAAAATCTGTGCAAGTTGATGCAGAATGAGTTTCACGATATTTTTTCTGTGATGGAAGCCAAGTTTCAATGTCATATTTTCGAGCTGCTGGATCACCTAAATCGCCTGTACACATTTTGACAACTTGATAAGGCAAATTTAGAGCTTTGACTAATCTTTCTTCAAGACCTAATAAAAATTCATGCTCTTTGTCTGATTCTTCTGGCTTGGCAAGAACAAACATTTCTAATTTATCAAATTGATGCTGGCGTAAAATTCCATAAGTATCTTTGCCATAGGATCCTGCTTCTCGTCTAAAGCAAGTTGAGAATGCAATGTAACGTTTTGGTAAATCTGATTCTTTAAAAATTTCATCCATGTGCATTGGACCAACCGATTGTTCTGAAGTACCGATAAAATATTGTTTGTCTTTTGCAAAATGATAAGTCTCCTCTTCTCCGCCATGAGCAAGATAACCCATTGCTTGCATTGATTTTTCAGAAACGATTTGAGGAGGAATAACTGGAATAAATCCGTCTTTAGTTAATTCATCAATGACAAATCTGGCTAAAGCAAATTCTAACAAAACTAATTCTCTTTTTAAATAATTAAAACGAGAACCAGAAACTTTTCCAGCTCTCTTTGTGTCAATTAAATCTAATTTTTCGCCTAAGGCTAAATGATCTTTTGGATCAAAATCAAATTTAGTTGGCTCGCCTACTTTTTTAATAACTTCATTTTCAGATTCATTCTTGCCAACTTTAACATCTGGTCTTGGTATGTTTGGAAGTTCATACATTAATTTTTCAAGCTCTTCATCTAATTTGTTGCATTTTGATTCTAGGTCTTTTAATCTCTCAGAAGTACCTTTAATATCAAGAATGGCTTGTTGTTTTTTTGAGCCTTCAAGCTTTGCAATCTCATCAGATGCTTTATTTTGTTTGGCATGAAGTTCGTCAACTTTCATTTGCAATCTTCTTTTTTCCAAATCTAAATCTAAAAGATGATCAATATCAAACTTCATATTGCGGTCATGAAGAGCTTTCATGACTAATTTTTTGTCTTTTCTGATAAGATTAATATCAAGCATAAAATAACACTTAACTATTAACAATTAACTGTTAACTGTAAAATGTTAACTGTTAACTGTTTGCTTATAAGTTATAAGAAAATCACGAAATTGTCAATCTGTAACTAAGTTAGGCTTTTTTTGCTGAAGAATTCTTATGATATGCTTTGCAAGCTAGAATAATACCACCAATACCTAGAGAAATTACAGCTAATTTTGCTAAAAATCCTATAAATGGAATCATCATTATTATGCTCAAAACAATAACACCTAAAACTGCTGATAAGATCAAATTTGGTTCTTTTTTGTTGATTGATTTGATAATGAAGTAGCCTGTACAGATTGAAGCAAATACTTTTGCAAAATACATTAAGACAATGTAAATTGGTAAAACTAGCAAAGCCAATGGAATTCCAATAATTGTTACAAACAAGATTAGCATAGCAATCGGTGCAACAAAAACAACTAATAGGCCCCAACCTAATGATGCCCAAGTCTTTGTTTTTAATTGTTCAACAAAATTTAAGCTGTATTTTTTTGCAACTGCAGCCGTAATAATTGAAACAACAATTAAACAAATCATGCTGACAAAACCTGAAGCGATTTTGAATGCTGACATTGCAAACCAGTTTGAATGATTTTTCTTGCCAACATTTTTTTGTTGTTCTTTTGTAAATTGAGTAAATTTTGTTTCACCAGAGACACTTGATCCGCTCTTAAATTCTGCTTTTTCTGGAGCTGTATAATTTAAATTGCCATCAACTTTAGCACCGGAATTAAAAACTAATTTGTCCGAAGCAGTAATTGTTGCATCTTTTTTGACTTGTCCTGAAACATCAACTGTACCAGCATTAATTGTTAAATTATTATCAACTGTACCTTTGAAATTAGTTACACCGCCATTAACAATTAAATCTTTTGAGAAATTGGCATTTTTACTAATATCAATTGTGCCACCGAAAAATGTTGCATTATTGCTATCTAGAGTTGCTTTTGGAGCAACAGAAATCATTCCAGCAAAAGCCATAATGCCATTTTTTACTGAGCCAGTAATATTTACATTTGCGCCAGCAGCAAAAACATCGCCTTCAACAGTTCCATCAATATTTACTATTTGAGCAGCAGTAAATAAATTTCCTAAAACTTTTGCGTCTGAACTTATTGTGACTGTTTGTCCAACTGCATAAACATCGCCAGAGACAACGCCATCAATTTGGACTGATTGTCCGGCGATCATGAGATCGTCTTGAATTGTTTCTGTGCTTGAGATTGTTGCTGTTCCTTCTGTACTCCTGATGTCATAAGCTGAAACAAAGCCGATCGGTAGCAAGAGCAACAATGCGAAAGCAAAAACGAGGATTTTTGTTTTCATTTGTTTGGTTTTATTAAATAAATATAATACAAATCTCCGCCTTCGTCCTGCGGGACTTCGGCGGACAAAGTACAAATAATGCAAATGTTGCGAATTACGAATACTACTTCAACGACTCATTAATCCATTTTTCTATTTCTTTTGTGACTTTGTCGATTTTGTAAACTGAAATGCCTGGCAATTTATAGCTGTGCATTTTAGTTATCAACTTGATTACTTGATCGACTTTTTCTTTTTTTGTTTTTAATAATAACAAGGATTCACTCTCATCAACTATTTTTCCTTCCCACCAATAGATTGAATTGACCTTTTCTATTATATTAACACAAATTGCTAATTTTTGTAAAACTAAAGCATGGCCAATTTTTCTGGCTTCTTCTAGATTTTTACAGGTTGTGTGGATGTCATAGAATATGTTCATATTGTATGGCGTAGCGACAGGGCAGTGCCCTGTCGCTACCGTTTACAAATTTAATTTTAATTTCGATGATTTATATTTTTCTGGTTTAAATGATTTTAATCTGACGATTTTTGTTTTAAAACCGAATTCCTTGATTTTGTCTTCTAATTCTTCTGTATATGATTTTTGATCATAGCCTAAGGCAATAATATCTGGCTTTTCTTGTTTTACTATTTTGTATGGATCATCTAAATTTCCCAATTTTGCTTCATCAACAATCTTTTGATTTTTGACATTGGCTAATCTGTCTTTTTCATTGAATAATGTCCGATGTTTTTTGATTGCGCTGACTGTTTGATCACGAGCAACAATAACTTCAAGATAGTCCCCTAGTTTTTTTGCTTGCTTGAAAAAATCGAGATGGCCTGGATGCAAAAGATCAAATGTGCCGAAGATTAAAACTTTTTTCATATATTTATTGTTAAAGCTACTTCCACCACATAACTAATCTTTTTTTTGTTTTGTCAGCAAGAATTTCTTCAACTTCTTTTGGAGTATCAGGAAGTTTTGGCAACCACAAAACATCTTCGTCTGTATGTGTTGCGAGTGCTGATGCTACATCTGGAGTCAACTCTTTTAAGCCCTGCAAATTTAGAGCGCCTTTAACCTTTGCCAATTTTTTCGCTATATCATCCGATATTGAGGTAAGTCCTGATAAAACTAAAGCACCTTCAATATGAGATAGCCCCTCAGCAGCTTCTAATGAAATTTCGGTCAGAGATTCAAGATGCAAATCACCTTTTAATTTACCTAGATGTTCAGCAACTTCATCAGAAATATTTTTTAGTCCTAAATTAATTTTTTTATAGGGATTAGAAACTAAATTTTTTGCGCTTTCAGCTGAAAGATCTTCAACGCCAGACAGATCTAAAATATGAGTATTATATTCATAGCCTCCAAAACGACCAAGTCCTTCAGCAACGTCTTCGGGAAGAGCAACTAATTTTTCCAAATAAAGATCAGACTCATGTGCTGATAATCTTGCTGCAGCAACTCCAGAAAGAGTTGTTACGCCGTTAAAAAATAATCTGCTATTTCTGTTCATTCCCCACCATCTTGCAGCTTCATCAGAAATTTCGGTTAAGCCAGATAAACCTAAGGCACTCATGTTACCCTTGTGTCTAGCAAGTGCTCTAGCAGCGCTATCAGTTAATGAGGTTAAGCCCGAAAGATTTAAATCTCTGTCATGCCGACCCAAAATGTTCGCTGTCTCGTCTGAAATTTCTGTAACTTTTGGGAAGCTGAACCAACGGTGACTATCAGCGATTATTTGTGCCATTTCTGGAGTTAGAATTGTTAACTCTGAATGATGTTCAAATTTTCCTTGCAGAAATTCAATGTAGAATTTTCCTTTTGTTTTTGCTTCTTCAAGTGTCATTTCGATTCCTGCAACATTTAATTTCATTTGCCCCAAAGCTTCCCTTAAATCATCAACTTCTCCCTTTGTAACTTTTTCATCTCGTTCAATTTTTCCTGCTAAAACGTTGGCTGCGTCAACAACTTTTTCTAATTCCGGAGTTTTTGCAATTTCAAGACCTTCAACATTTTGTTGTTGAGGTTCTTTGACATCTGCTAAATTTTCTTGCATTGGTTGTTCTGGATTTGGCATATTATTTTTTGGTTTTAAATTTGTTGATTTTATCACTAATGTTATCTGGAACTCCAAGATAATTACCTTTGAAATGACTTAATGATTCGATTGCCTGGTCTGACAATGAGACTAAGCCCATAAAATAAACTCGCCAGCTTTGATTGCTGAACGATTCAGCAGCAGAATCCGATAATGTACTAAGACCATCAAGATAAAGGCTTCCATCAAGATGGCGCAAAGATTCAGCAGCAGAATCCGATAAAGTTTTGAGACTATCGAGGTATAGATCTCCGTAGCGATGGCCCAGAGATTTAGCTGCTTTGTCTGATAAAGAGGTAAGACCTCTAAGAAAAAGATTTCCACGGTGATGGCCAAAAGACTCGGCAGCAGAATCAGATAAAGAAGTAAGGCCATTTAGAATAATATCAAAATGATGATGACTTAAAATTTCAGCGGCTGAATCAGACAATGAAGTAAGTCCACTAAGAAAAATTGTACCTCTACTGTTTTCCAACGTCGTAGCAACAGAATCAGTCAAAAAGCGGAGCTCGTTACTTCTTGTTAAATTTCCAGATTTGATTTCTTTTAAGATTTCAAGATAAGTTCCTTTGAATTCTTCTAGTGTCATTATTTCTCCGCCAACATCTATTTTCATTTGTCCCAAAGCTTCTCGCAAATCATCAACTTCTCCTTCTGTAACCTTTTCATCTCGTTCAATTTTTTCTGCTAAAGCATTTGCTGCATCAACAACATTTTCTAATTCTTCCCCATGAGCAACTTCAAGACCTTCAACATTTTGTTGTTGAGGCTCTGTAACGTCGGCTATATTTTCTTGAATTGGTTGTGGTTGTTCTGGATTTGGCATTTATTTTTTGGTTTTAAATTTATCTATCTGTCTTTTGAGATTGCTGTTATTGAGGCCAAGAAGTCCTGAATGACGACTGAGTGACTCGGCAGCTGCATCAGATAAAGAAGATAGTCTGTTAAAAAAAAGTGCTGCTTGATGGTGACTCAATGATTCAGCAGCAGCGTCAGATAACGAAGTGAGGTTTAGCAGATAAAGATCTCCGTGATGGTGGCTTAATGATTCTGCGGTAGTATCAGTCAAAAATGTTATCCCGTCTAAATGAAAATTATAAACAAGTTTGCCTAAATTTTCTATTGTTTTTTGCGTTAAAAATGTAAGTTGCTTTGCTCTACGACAATCTCTAGCTTTAATTTCTTTCATTATTTTTAGATTTTCTTGCAGATCAGGAATTTGCTTAATTTGTTCTTTTGTCATCATCTCTCCGCCAACATCAAATTTCATTTGTCCTAATGCTTCTCGCAAATCATAAACTTCTCCAGCTGCAACTTTTTCATCTCGTTCAATTTTTCCTGCTAAATTGTTTGCAGATTCAATTACTCTTTCTGATTCAGGTGTTTTTGCGATTTCAAGACCTTCAACATTATGTTGTTGAGGCTCTTTAATGTCGGCTATATTTTCTTTCATTGGTTGTTCTGGATTTGGCATATTATTTTTTGGTTTTAAATTTATTGATTTGTTCTTGAATTTTTGGCGAGACACCTAAATACTTGTCGTGATGGCTTAATGATTCTGCGGCAGCATCAGATATAGAAGAAAGACCTTCAAGATAAATACTTTCTTGATGATGACTCAATGATTCTGCGGCATTGTCCGATAAAGTAGAAAGACCACTGAGAAAAAGCCCACCATGATAATGGCTCAATGATTCTATAGATTTATCAGATAAGGAAGACAGCCCAATAAGATAGAGAAAAAATCCTTGATGACGACTCAATGACTCCGCTGCTTTATCGGATAAAGAGGAAAGTTTATTAAGATGAAGAGTGCCTTTATGATGGCTCAATGCTTCTGCGGCTGAATCCGATATGAATGAAAGTCTGTGAAAGTTAAGCGTTCCATTATAATGGCTCAACACTTCAGCAATATTTTTAGGAAGAAATGTAATCCCTAACGTAAGTCCGACATTATATTTTCTTTGTAGATCTCCAGATTGAATTTCTTGAAATATTTTGAAATTTATTTTCATTTCTGGATTTTCTTTAATCTGTTCTATGGTCATCATTTCTCCATTGATATCAAATTTCATTTGTCCCAATGCTTCTCGCAAATCATCAACTTCTCCTTCTGTAACCTTTTCATCTCGTTCAATTTTTCCAGCTAAATTATTTGCAGATTCAATAACTTTTTCTGATTCAGGTGTTTTGGCAATTTCAAGACCTTCAACATTTTGTTGAGGTTCTTTGACATCTGCTAAATTTTCTTGCATTAGTTGCTCTGGGTTTGACATATTATTTATCTTCCATGAATTTGATTTAAAATATTGATTGGAGCCTCGATGAAACGTCTTGAGTAAGTACGATGACCTATTTTTGGAAATAATGGTACTCGGGGTTTTGTGCTCTCCCATTTTCCTAAAATTTTTGCTGTTTCTTGATCAAGAGTTTTGATTCCTCTTATCTCTAAAAAAAATCCTTTCCATTTGCTTAGTTCTTTTGCTGTATTTCTTGATATTGTTGCAAGTCCATCAAAAGAGAGACAATCTCCATTCCAGTCTTTTAAAATAGCTGCTGATTCGCTTGGCAAATCAGTTAGACCATTAAAGTCTAAATTTCTAACGTCTTTAAAATCTTTCAAAATTCGAGCTAATTCTTTTGGCATATCAGTTAATCCGCTAAAATCAATTGCAGTTCCTTCCCATTTCGATAAAATTCTCAATGAATCTAAAGATAATTTTTTTATTTTTCTAAAGTCTAATATATTTCCAACCTTAAATCCTTGTTTTACAAGAAATTCTGCTGTTTCAGAAGAAAGATTAGTTAGATTTTGAATATTAGAAAAATTACCTTTTTTCATTTCTTGCAAAATCCTATAATTTGCTAGTAATTCTGGATTTTCTCTGAGCTCATTTGCGGTCATCATTTTTCCGCCAATATCAAATTTCATTTGTCCCAGAGCTTCTCGCAAATCATAAACATCTCCTTCTGTAACTTTTTCATCTCCTTCAATTTTTTCTGCTAAAACGTTGGCTGTGTCAACAACGTTTTCTAATTCTGGCGTTTGGGCAATTTCAATATTTGGCTCAGTATTTTGTTTGGGCTCTATAACATCTGCTACATTTTCTTGCATTGGTTGCGATTGTTCTGGATTTGGCATATTATTTTTTGGTTTTAAATTGATTGATTTTCAGTCTGAATTCTTTTTTTATTGCTAATTGACCCTTATATTCAGCGAGTGATTCTGCAGCTTTGTCAGACAAAGAAGTTAAACCATCAAGCGCAAGAACTAAACATTCAGATTTAGATAATGAAGCTGCAGCATTATCAGACAAAGAAGTAAGACCTTTGAGATAAAGTTCTCCAAAAAAATTTGATAAATGTTCAATAGCTTGATCAGATAAAGAGGTTATCTTGTCAAAGCGTAAATTTGACAATTTGCAATGACTTAGCAATTCTGCGGCTCTATCAGAAAGTGAAGCAAGACTATCAAAAGGTATGGTTGAATCTCCTATCAAAAAATCTACATCTCGTTTTTTTCTTATAGCGTCTGCAGCTGAGACAGTCAAAAAAGTAAGCTCTCTAATATGCTTAAAGCTACCGGCGTTAATTTCTTTTAGGATTTCAAGATTTTTCTTCCAATCTTTAATTTTCTGAATTTCAGTGATAGACATTGAATCTCCACCATAATTAAATTCCATTTGTCCCAAAGCTTCTCGCAAATCATAAACTTCTCCTTCTGTAACCTTTTCATCTCTTTCAATTTTTTCTGCTAAAGCATTTGCTGCATCAACAACATTTTCTAATTCTTCCCCATGAGCAACTTCAAGACCTTCTACATTATTTTGTTGAGGTTCTTTGACGTCAGCTAAATTTTCTTGAATTGGTTGTGGTTGTTCTGGATTTGGCATTATGTTTTGGTTTTAAATTTAAATTTCTGTAGCATCTTTTATAAATATTTATTTTTAAAAAATCAAGATGGCCTGGATGCAAGAGATCAAATGTACCGAAAATTAAAACTTTTTTCATATTAAGATTTGAGAAATTTTTAATAAATCTTTTTTATCTCATTGGAATTCTTCTTCTAACTAAACTAATTCCATAAATCTGTTTTTGAATTTCATCTGGACAATCTATAAAACCACTAAATTTTTTAAGTTCTTCTGCAGCTTCATCAGATATAGAAATGAGTCCTGAAAGATACAACCTTGTTCCTGACCAATCTTTTAATGCTTTAGCTTCCTCTTGTGATATTGTTGTAAGCCCGCGTAAATGTAAATTTTCTCCATGCCAGGCCGCTAAAGCTGTTGCGACATCTTTTGAAATATTTGATATCCCATCAAGATGTAAAAATCTAACCTTTTCCCAATCTTTTATTGCTTTGACTGATTCTGGTTGCAACGAAGAAAGATTATTTAGATAAACATCATCTCCAGGTACATTTTTAAAAGCTCTGGCTATTTTTGGTGGAAGCATTGTAAGCTTTTCACGATTTCTCCAATTTCCACTTTCTATTTCTTGCCATATTCCAATATTTTTTTGAATATTTGGATCTTGCCTAATTTCTTTGATTGTCAGATTATTGCCATAAAAATCAAATTTCATTTGTCCCAAAGTTTCTCTTAAATCGTAAACTTCTCCAGCTGTAACTTTTTCATCTCGTTCAATTTTTCCAGCTAAATTATTTGCAGATTCAATAACTCTTTCTGATTCTGGAGTTTTTGCAATTTCAAGACCTTCAGCTTTTTGTTGTTGAGGCTCTTTAATGTCGGCTAAATTTTCTTGCATTGGTTGTTCTGGATGTGGCATTTATTTTTTGGTTTTAAATTTAAATTTCTGTAGCATCTTTTATAAATATTTATTTTTAAAAAATCAAGATGGCCTGGATGCAAGAGATCAAATGTGCCGAAGATGAGTATTTTTTTCATAAATAAGATTGTCGTCTATATTTATCAATTTGATTGCCAATTTCTTCAGAAACAGCAGGCTCTCTTTTAAATTGAGCAAGAATTTGAATTACTTTAGGCGATAATGAAGTAATTCCAGTAATACTAAGAGTCCTGAAATTTGATTCATTCAACCAATCCTTGAGATTGTTAGCAGCTTCTTCAGATAAAGAAGTGAGGCCATTTAGAAATAGCATTGAGCTTTTAAAATCTCGCTTAATAGTTTCTGCAATTTTTACTGGTAGATAAGTAAGTATAGATAAATCTCCAGTCAAAAATTTTTTCGCCTTAATCCCTTTATAAACTTCGATATTTTTTTGTAAATTCGGAATCTTTTTTATTTCTTCTGATGTTAATGGATCTCCGTAGAAATCAAATTTAACTTGTCCCAAAGCCTCTTTTAAATCTAAAACATCTCCGGCTGTGACATTTTCATTTCTTTCAATTTTTTCTGCTAAAACATTTGCTGCAGCAACTACTTTTTTTAATTCTTCTGTTTTCGCAATTTCAAGACCTTCAACTTTTTGTTGAGGTTCTTTAACATCAGCTATTTTTTCTTGCATTGGTTGTTCTGGATTTGGCATTTATTTTTTGGTTTTAAATTTATCGATTTGTTCTTGAATTTTTGGTGAAGTAATTAAATTTCCCTGATGATGGCTCAATGATTCTGCAGCTCTATCAGACAAAGAAGAAAGGAAAGAGAGACTAAGAACACCGTTATGATGACTTAATGATTCTGCGGATGCGTCAGATAAAGAAGAAAGATTTCTTAGATCAAGATCGCCTTGATGATGGCTCAATGATTCTGCAGCTTCATCAGATAAGGAAGAAAGACCGATAAGATAAAGATCACCATGATGGTGGCTCAATGATTCTGCAATATTTTTAGGTAAGAACGAAAGCATTGTCACTCTCTTAAGATTCCCGGCTTGAATTTCTTGAAATATTGGAAGATTTGTTTTCAGATCTGGAATTTGCTTAATCTGTTCTATTGTCATCATTTCTCCACCAATATCAAATTTAACTTGTCCCAAAGCTTCTCGCAAATCATAAACTTCTCCTTTTGTAACTTTTTCATCTCGTTCAATTTTTCCTGCTAAGGCATTTGCTGCATCAACAACATTTTCTAATTCTTCCCCATGAGCAACTTCAAGACCTTCAACATTATTTTGTTGAGGCTCTTTAACATCAGCTAAATTTTCTTGAATTGGTTGTGGTTGTTCTGGATTTGGCATTATGTTTTGGTTTTAAAAAATTATAATCCTAAATCATTATTGATTTCTTGCATTGACTTGATAGCTAAAGCAACAAATTCATCTAAATTAATTCCTAATTTTTCTACATCTTGAATATCTTCTCTGCTGATATTTCTAGCAAAAGATTTTTCTTTCATTTTTTTCAGAACTGATTCTGGTTTTAATGATTGCAATTTTTTGTCTGGCAAGACTAGAGTGGCAGAAACAATTAAACCGCTAAGCTGTTCTGATGCCGACAAAGCAAAATCTAAATCTGTTTTTTTGGTGATGCCGGTATTTTCATAATTATGCGATTTAATTGCATCAATCATATCTTCTGGTACCTCATATTCATTTAAAATATCGGCTGTCATCAAAGCATGTTTTTCTGGCTTTTCTTTTGTATAATCAAAATCTAAATCATGAACAAGACCAGTAATTCCCCAAGCTTGTTCTGGTTTATTTAATTTTTTGGCTAAAGCTTTCATGATTGCCTCTGATGCCAAACAATGCTTAATTAAATTTTCTGTTTTAACATTTTGCTTTAATAACTCCCAAGCTGTTTTGCGGTCAATAACTGAATCCATTGATTTCACTTCTTCAACTTCTGAATATTTTGAAGGCTTGGACTTTGCTTCTAAATTATTTTTTTCGGGACGCATTAGTGGAAAGAAAATTACATCTCTAATATTTTCTGAATTTGTAAGAATGGCTAATAAACGATCAATGCCAACACCAAAACCAGCAGTTGGAGGCATGCCATATTCCAAAGCTTCAACAAAATCTTCATCCATCATTTGCGCTTCTGTGTCCCCTTCTTTACGTAATTTTGCTTGTTGCTCGAATCTTTGTCTTTGATCTAATGGATCGTTTAATTCTGAAAAACCGTTACCTAATTCACTGCCTGCAATTAAAACTTGCAAACGCTGTGTTGTATTTTGATTATTTTCATTCTTTTTGGCTAATGGAGAAATTGCAACAGGCTGATTAATTAAAAAGCATGGCTGAATTAAACTTGGTCTAACTGTTTTTTTGTAAAGATTATCAACTAATCTGCCATAGCCAATTACATTTTCAACTTCTATTTTTTTGGCTCTAATTTCTTCGATCAGTTTTTCAAAAGTATTTGCTTTGTTTAAATCAATACCAGTTTTGTCTTTTATTAATTCTATGTAATCATATTGTTTCCATGGAGTTGTAAAATCCAAAATTTGATCTTTGTATTTTATTTTTAATGTTCCAAAAGTGTCATTAATAATTTTGGTGTAAAAATTTTCAGTAAAACCAATTAGATCCTTCCAAGTTGCATAAGCCCAATAATATTCCATCATTGTGAATTCTTGTAAATGTTGAGGCGAAATTCCTTCATTACGAAAAACTTTGCCAATTTCAAAAATCTTTTCATAGCCGCCGACAATTAATCTTTTTAAGTGAAGCTCAAGTGAAATGCGTAAATACAAATCGATGTCTAATGCATTATGATGAGTAACGAATGGAGTTGCGTCTGCACCGCCTGGAATATGCTCTAATGTCGGAGTTTCAACTTCCATAAAACCTGATTCTTGCATAAAGCTTCGAATTGAATTTACGAATTGAGTTCTTTTTTTGAATAAATCAAAAGTTTTTTTATTCGAAATTAAATCTAAATATCTTTTGCGATAGCGCTCTTCTTCATTTTTCAAGCCATGAAATTTTTCCGGAAGAGGCAGAATTGATTTTGTTAATAATTTTACATTGCTGACTTGGACAGTTTTTTCTTTTGTTTTAGTTAAAAATAATGTGCCAGTGGCTTGAATAAAATCGCCAATATCTAATTTTCTGACTAAATCATAATTCTTTTTTAAATTTTCTTCTTTAAAATAAACTTGGATTCTTCCTGTCTCATCGCCAATTTGGGCAAATGTTGCTTTGCCAAATGGACGAAATAAAAAAATACGACCAACTATAATATTTTTTTGGTCTTTAAACTTGTCAAAATCGTTAATGATTTCCTGACATGTATTTGTTCTTTCTGCATATGCTGGATATGGATCAATGTTTAAAGCTTTGATTTCTTCTAATTTTTTGATTCTATTTTGGCGAAGTTCACTTTGCATATTTTACAAGTCATCCCGAACCGCTGTGAGGGATCCCGTGAATAGATAGTAATAATGGGATTCTTCGCTTCGCTCAGAATGACAAATTATTTAAAGTTATAATATGTTTATTTTATCAAGTTTTGTTGATTTTGGCTATAAAAAATCGCCAGTTTTAATGGCGATTGTTTCTGTGTTTCGTTGTTTTAGTGTTTAAATACGTCCTAGCTAACCTGCAAAATTTTATATTCGATAAATCCATCAGGTGTCTGAACTTTAACACGCTCACCTTTTTTGTGGCCTAAAAATGCCATGCCGATTGGTGATTCATTGGAAATCTTACCTTCTGCTGGATTGGCTTCTTGTGAACCAACAATTGTGTATTCTAAAGCGCGACCGCCATTTTTTATCTTGATTTGTGAACCAATAGAAATATTGCCATTTCTGTCTTTAGAAATAATTTGAGCATTTTTAATTTTGGAATCAAGCTCTGCAATCTTTCCTTCTGTCCAAGCTTGTTCGTCTTTGGCATCTTGATATTCTGCATTTTCAGATAAATCGCCTTGTTCTAAAGCACGTTTAAGACGAGCTGCAACTTCTTTTCTTTTTGAGCTTTTTAATGTTATTAATTGTTTTTTCAAATCTTCTAGACCTTCTTTTGTAATGTAAAATGGTGTCATATATGTATGATTATGTATGATTATGTATGATGATAATGCTACTAATATACTCTAAGCTTGAATTATTGTCAAACTTAATTATCCACAGAGAAAAAATCCTAAATTCTAAATCCTAAACTCTAAACAAATTCAAAATACAAAAGATTAAACCCAAAACTTTATTCGCGTTTTAAAAATTTGGTAATTTGGAAATTTGGATTTGTTTTGTATTTAGAAATTAGTGCTTAGGATTTTTTAATACTATAAATTAGCTAATATTAAAATATTCTCTAATAATTTTGCAACAGTGACTGGTCCAATTCCACCAGGTACTGGAGTAATCATTTTTGCTTTTTCTGAAACTTGTTTGAAATTGACATCGCCGTAAAGTTTTTTGCCTTTATAGCTTGTGCCAGCATCTAAAATTATAACATTGTCTTTGACCATATCGCCAGTGATTAAATTCGGCTTTCCAACAGCTGTAATTATGACATCAGCTTGTCTTGTATAATTTCCTAAGTTTCTAGTAAATTTTGTGCAAATTGTTAAAGTATTTTGGTCCTGAGTAAGCAAAATTCCTAATGGCTTTCCTACTAACTCGCCTTTTCCAACTATTACAATATGTTTTCTTAATAAATTAATATTATATTCTTTAATGAGATGTAGAATCGCAGCTGGAGTCGGAGGTAAAATTTTGTAAATACCAGCAGCTAATTTTCCTAAATTATGTGAAGTCAAACAATCGACATCAAGTCTTGGATCGATCATCTCTAAAACTTGGCGAGTATTGATTTTTGGAGGCAATGGAAGCTGAATGACTAAAGCTGATAATCTCGGATCTTCTTGAATAATTTTAATTTTTTGAGCAAGACTTAAAGTATCAATATCGGCTTGAAATTTAAATAATTCAAAATTAATGCCGATTTTTTTGCAGGATTCTTCTTTTTTTCTAATAAAACTCAAAGAAGCTTTATCTTCGCCAACTAAAACAACAGCCATTTTTAAATGTCGGCCTTGCTGTTTCAAAATAGTAACCTTTCTTTGAATATTGGAAAGGATTTTTCGAGCAGATTGTGTTCCGTTGATTAGCATAAATTCGGTAACAAGTAACTAGTAATTAGTAACTCGAAAACGACCCGAATTACTAGTTACTAATTTCTAGTTACTATTAGTCTTGTTATTAAAATACCACTGAAGTACTTCTTTGGCAATAGGTACTGCTGCAGATTCACCGCCTATACCTTCCTCAACCAAAACTGTCAAAACTATTTCTGGATTTTCATAAGGAGCGAAAACAGTAAACCATGCGTGGTTTTTATCACTTCCACTATGTTCTGCAGTTCCTGTTTTACCTGCAGATGAAACTTTTAATCCTTGCAACATCTTTGCTGAACCATCTTCGACTGTTTGTTTCATGGCACGCCTTACAGTTTCAATATGGCCCTTTGGAATGAAATTTTCTCTAACAATTCTTGATTCTACCTCGCTAATCATATTCTGCTTATTATCAATTATCTTTTTAACAAGATGAGGTTTGTAAAATGTACCGCCATTAGCAACAATTGCAGTCCAATTTGCAACTTGCAATGGAGTTGCAAGCACATCACCTTGTCCGATTGCCATATGATAAGTGTCGCCTAAATACCAAACTTCATTTTTTGCTTTTTCTTTCCAAGATGGTGTTGGAATTAAACCTTCTGCTTCATTTGGCAAGTCAATGCCAGTTTGAGCGCCTAGGCCAAATTTTTTGTAATATTCTTCGAGTTTTTTTTCTCCAAGTCCCTGAAATTCCTCAAAACCGCCACCAACATAATAAAAATAGATATCTGAAGATTCCGCAATTGCACTATAAATATTAACTGGACCTAAACCTTGCGGATTCCAACCGACGAAATTATAGATAATATCAGAATTATATTTATTTCTAACTGTAATTGAACCTTTGTCTTCAACTGTTGTATTTTCATTAATTAAGCCTTCTGTTAAAGCTGCTGATGCAACAACTGGTTTAATCGTTGAAGCTGGCGGATAAACGCCATCAATTATTCTATCAAGCAAAGGTTTATTTTCATCGTTAGCAATTTGGCGATAATCTTTTTCAGAAATTCCTTTAGCAAATAAATTATTATCAAATGTCGGCAAAGACACATAACCCAATATTTCTCCATTTTGAGGATTCATAGCAACTGCAGCTGCTTTTTTTGAGCCAGTAACTTCTGCTCCTGATTTTAAAGATTTTTCTAATTGGATTTGAAAATCTTTATCAATACTTAAAACAAGATCATTGCCAGCTTGAGGCTCTTCTTGTTTAACAATTTTTTTAACTCGGCCGGTAGAATCAACTTCAACTTGTTGCTGTCCATTAATACCTTTTAATGTTTCTTCGTATGATAATTCTAATCCTTGTTTTCCGATATAATCGTTCAATAAATATTTTTTTGGAGCATTCTGCTTTTGATCCAATTCTTCGGAAGTTATTTTTCCAATGTAACCCATGAGATGAGCAAAAGTGCTTGAAAATTGATAATCGCGAATTGGATTTTTTTCAATGATGACTCCTGGCAATTCTGCATCTCTGGAATTTATTATTAAAGTTTCATCGCGAGAAACATTTTCTTTAACTAATAATACTTCATAAGAAGTATAATCAATTTTTTTTAATGCTTCATTGAAATCATCATTTGATATTTTTAAAATGTCTTTTAATAAAGAATAAACTTTTTGACATTTTTCTTTACATTCTCTTTCGCCTGTATCCGTATTTTTTTCTAAGGGCAAATCTGCTGGAATTATTGTTGCATCAAAACTTGGCACATTTTTCACGAGCATTTGTTTTTTAGAATCATAAATTACTCCTCTTGGCGCTCGAGTAATATTTATTCTGTATCTATTTTCCTCTGCTGCTGCTTTTAAGGAATTTCCTTGAACAATTTGCAAAAAAAATGTTCGACTAATTAGGACAATAAAAACTCCAAGTACAACAAAATAAAGCCATCTAATTTTTTGATGCTTATAAAAAGGTTTTTTGATATCAGGACGCGAGCTTTTTGAAGAAAAAAAAGGATCAACATCCCAATCTGATCCATAATCGGAGTTTGTTGCCCGACTATCAAAATTTAATGAATTTTTAATTTGAAATGGGTCGCGCATGTGAACAATTAACTTTTAACAGTTAACATTTAACTTTAGAATTGTTAATTGTTAATTTATGCTTTTATTTGTCGTCTTTGTTCGTAATAGCTTTCAATTTCTTGGATAGATTTAATATAATTGTAAACCAGAGAAATTAAAATCGTATTAAAAATTATCTGGACAAAAATTGAAAGCAAAAATTGAAAACTTAATGGCTGAATTAAATTATCTAATTTAACTAAATTTGCAATTAATATAAAAAATATCAAAAAGAAATTGTATAATAATGTGGCAATCGCACAAATTGCAGCAACAGAGACTCGATCATCGCTATTAATAATGTTTTTAACAATAAAATAAATAGCTGCAATTATTGCTATATTGCTCAAAGAAATAATTCCAAAATAAAACGGAGAAAAAAGATCAAGAATAATTCCACCTGCAATTCCCCAAAAAATTGCTTCCTTAAAATTTCCGACAATACACCAGCTTATTGCAACTATTAAAATTAAATTTGGTACTGAACCTAAAATGACAAAATTTGGCAGAAAAGAAATTTGCAAAAAAGATAGGATTATTAAACTAATTATGGAAATTGCGATACGCATAAACTTGATTACAAAATTTTTTTTGACTTACAAATCAACTTGCTTCTTGATATTTATCGAAAAAACGGATATAACTGATTACACGCGGAATCGTGTATAAAGAGTTACGAGAAATTTATTAATTTTATTCTAGAATAACAAAAATGACTTTGAGGGTTTTAAAATCAGCTTGAGTTTTAATTCTGGCTGACTGAAATAATTCATTGTCTGTTGTCTTGACCTCCTCGACTTCGCCAATATATAAACCGACAGGCATGTCACCGCCGACTCCAGAAGTAACGACTTTATCTCCACGCTGGATAATCTTGTCTTGCGGAATCATTTCCATTGCCAAACCTAAATTATGTTCACCATTGACAATACCATTAGCGTCAGCACCTTGAATCTGCGCATTTATTTTACTTCTGGCATCTGTAATTAAAACGACTTTTGCAGAATGGCTCTGAACTTCAGATACTTTGCCAATTAAAAAATTGTTTGCAATGATAACTGGCTGATTTTCTTTTATGCCATCACTGCTTCCTTTATCAATGTTAATAAATTGAATTAAATTATTTGGATCTTGTCCAATAACATTTGCTGCAACTAATTTAAATTCTTCTTTTTTCAATAATCCTAATTGGGCACGCAAATCTTTGTTTTCACTTTGTAATCTAACTAATTCTGAATTTTCAAAAGTCAATTTATTTACTTTTTCAATTAAAACTTTATTTTCTTTGCTCAAATCTTTAATTGAAGTAAAAAATTTTATACTGCCAGAAAATCGATTGCCAGAAAGATAAACATACCTTTGAATTGGCGAAAAAATTCTAATAACTATATTTTCAATTGGACTCAAAATCTTAAAGACATGAAGAATAATCAATAATACAATTATCGCTCCGCTAACTATAAATAAAGTTGTTGACGATTCTTGTTTATTAATCATCTATTAAGCCTTTAAAATATTCTTGGTGGTTTTTCGTATTGTGTTGGTATCAAAACGTCTTTTAAGGAATCAATATCCTCTAGAACGATACCACAACCACGAACAACACATGTCAATGGATCATCAGCAATATGAACAGGCATTTGAGTTTGCTCGGCTAAAACTTTGTCTAAGCCACGAAGTAGAGATCCACCGCCAGCCAAAACTATTCCTCTTTTCATAATGTCAGCGACTAATTCTGGAGGTGTTTCTTCAACTGTAGTTTTTATATTATTAACAATTGTTCTCACTGAACGCATTAAAGCTTCACGAACTTGTTCATCATTAATAACAACTTCTTTTGGCAAGCCAGTAACTAAATCGCGGCCGCGCATTGTTGTTTCAAGCGGTTCGTCTAATTTTGAAGCTGAACCAATGGCGATCTTAATATCTTCTGCTGTTTTTTCACCTAGAAGCAAATTAAATTCAGAGCGAGCGTATTCAATAATATTTTGATTTAATTCATCGCCGGCAATTCTCAATGATTTTGCAGTTACTAATCCGCCTAAAGAAATTACAGCAACTTCGGTAGTACCTCCGCCAATATCAACAATCATATTTCCAGATGCATCTTGAACTGGAAGGCGCGCGCCAATTGCTGCAGCCATAGGTTCTTCGATCAAAAATGCTTGCCTAGCTCCAGCGCTAATTGAGGCATCTTCTACTGCCCTTCTTTCAACTTCAGTAACTCCAGATGGAATGCCAATGACAACACGAGGACGCGGAAAGATTGTGAAACCTTCTTGATGGACTTTTTCAATAAAATAACGAAGCATTTGTTCTGTGACTTCAAAATCAGAGACAACGCCATCAACGAGAGGTCTAGTTGCAACAATATGAGCTGGAGTTTTTCCAACCATTTTTTTGGCTTCATTACCGATTGCTAATACTTGATTTGTTCTTTTGTTGATTGCAACAACAGAAGGCTCGTTGATAACAATGCCTTTGTCTTTAACGTAAACCAAAGTATTTGCTGTTCCTAAATCAATTCCGATATCTTTGGAAAAGCGTCCTAAAATATTATTAACTATGGACATAAAAATATTATAGAAAATAGAAAATAGGAAACAGTTCTCGTTGACTGTTTTCTGTTTTCTGTTTTCTTTTAATTAAATTAAATGTTACTGAAAATCTCGTCTATTTCAATTAACTTGGAATTTTGCTCTTGACGTTCTTTTATCTCTACTGAATTCTTTTCTAATGTTTTTTGACTAATGACAATTCGCAATGGCATGCCAAGCAAATCTGAATCTTTTAATTTGTATCCTGCTGATTCTTTCCTATCATCATATAATACGTCATAATTGTTTTTCAGTAAAGAATCATAAATTTCTTTTGCTTTATTTGAAACTTCTTGATTATCTTGCTGTAAACATAATAAATGAATTTGAAATGGTGCGACTTGTTTTGGCCAAATGATTCCTCTATTGTCTGCAAAAACTTCTACCAATACGCCCATTAATCTCGTAATACCTATACCATAAGAACTTAAATGAACTGGTTTTTTTGTACCATCTTTATCTATAAAATATAAACCCATTTGCTCGCACTTGCCTGTGCCAAAATTGAAGATATTGCCAACTTCAGCTGCTTTTTTTTGTTCAAAATCTTTCATTTCCATTCCCATTTTCTTAACAGTTTCTTCATTAAATATTTCTTCATTAACAGCAATTTTTTTATCTTTATTTACATAAATAATATCTTCACCAGAATCGCAAATAGTTTGAAATTCATGACTGAATTTATCAGTAAAAACTCCGCCAGAAGCTGATGTAACATATGTGATATCGCCAAGTCCAACTCTATCAAACACTTTTAAATAAGCATCAGTAGTTTTTTTATAGAAAGCCATATTATCTTCTTCGGATGCTGCAAAGGCATACATATCTTTCATTAAAAATTCTCGGCATCTAATAATACCGCTTTTTGCTCTAACTTCATTTCTCATTTTATTTTGAAATTGATGAACATATCTTGGCAAATCTTTATAGCTAGCGACAAAAGATTTCATCATTTCAATAATTGGCTCTTCATGAGACCAACCAAAACCAACTTCTGTATCATTTTTAAATTTTGATTTAAACCAAACATCAACAGCTTTATCATCCCATCTTCCAGTTTTTTTCCAAATTTCTTTATTCTGTAAACTAGACATGCTTATTTCTTCAGAATCTATTTTTTCCATTTCTTCATTAACAATTTTTCTAATTTTGTTTACAACCTTTAAACCTAAAGGCAAAAGATCATAAACTCCAGCCATTTCTTTATTTATAAAACCTGCTTGAATTAGAAGTTTTGCGTTCAATGAAATTTCATCTTTTGGCGCAGTTTGTTTAGTTTTGGTAAAAAGTTGTGATTGTAACATAATTAAAAATTAAAAAATTTTATTCCATAAATTTATAAAGATATCTTTGAATTTAAATACATCTCTGAAAGTAACAACAACCATTAATAAAATCAATAAAGCAAAGCCTGTAGTATGAATTATATTTTCCACTTTCATAGAAATTGGTTTGCGGCGGATTTTTTCTATGATAATAAATAATATTCTTCCGCCATCAATTGCAGGAATTGGCAAGGCATTGATAATCGCTAAATTAATTGATAATAATGCAACAAATTGCAAAACATAACTAAATCCCATTTTTGTAACTTGGCCAGTCATAACAGCAATTCCAATTGGACCGGCAACATCAGCGCCAATTTTATTGCCAACAAAAAGATTTTTAATAATATCGTAAAAACCAACTATCAAAGCAATAGTTAAACTAAATGTTGCTGTTATGCCTTTCCAAATTGATGTAAGCCATGGATAGGAAACGATACCAGTCTCAACTAAACCGACACCCAAAGCGCCTTGATTTTCTGGCGGATTTTTTCTAGGCTCTATTTTTATATCTAAATTTTCATTATATCTTTTAATTTTTAAATCAATTTCCTTGCCTTTATTTTTATCAATTGCTTTTTGAACTTGAGTAACGTTCTCTAATTTTTTATTATTTATTGATACAACTTGATCGCCAATTTTTAAGCCAACTTTTTCAGCTGGTGAATCTGTGGAGATTGACATGATCTGTACTTTTTGATCTTTGGCATAACTTTTGTTTTGAGAATCTATTGCTGTTGGCAAGCCAACTTTGAAGCCAATCATTAATACTAATGCCGCTAAGACAAAATTCATAGCAACGCCAGCGATTAAAACAATAATTCTTTGCCAAGCTTTTTTTGCTGAAAAACTATCTGGATCTGATTTGCCATCGCCATTCTCGCCTTTCATTTTACAAAAACCGCCCAATGGCAACCAGTTTAATGAATATACTGTTGCTGGAAAATTTTCTTCTGATTCTTGACCTGCAACAGCTGCTAATTGCTTTTTTCCTTTGCCTCTTTTGGGTAAGACCAAAACAAACTTTTTTGTTTTAGGATCTTTGTAAGTGCCAATAATTCTTGGTGGATAGCCGAAACCGAATTCATCAACTTTAATTCCTGCTTTTTTTGCAGCAACAAAATGACCGAGCTCGTGAACAAAGATCAACAGACCTAAAATTATTATAAAGGTTATTAAAGTTATCATATATTTTTTTAAAAAAATTAAATAAAATTCTAAATCCTAAATTCTAAATCCTAAACAAGCCCAAAATTCAAAATTTTAAATGCTCAAAACCGATTCTTTTTAATTTTGAAAATTTGGCTTTTGAATTTGTTTAGAGTTTAGTATTTAGAATTTATAATTTTCTAGACAGTCAGGATTTCTTCTTCTTTTTTCTTTCTGATATCTTCAATTTTCTTATTGTATTCATCAACTAATTTATCTAAATCTTCTTTAGTCTTAAATTTTTCATCTTCACTGATTTGTTTTGCAGATTCCATATCTTTAAGCTTTTTCATTGTTTCTTCGCGAGTGCTTCTGATTGAGACTTTTACTTCTTCGACTTTTTGATTCAAAACTTGAGCCAATTCTTGTCTTCTCTCTTCTGTCAATGGAGGAATTTTTATTCTGATGATTTGACCATCACTGCTAGTAGTTAAATTAAGCTTTGATTCTGAAATTGCTTTTTCGATAGATTTAATTGAATTTTTATCAAATGGAGAAATTGAGATCATTGCTGGCTCAGGAACACTAATTGTCGCAATTTGTTTTAATGGAGTCTTGGTTCCATAATATTCGACTAGAATATCTTCAACCAATGCAGATTGAGCACGGCCAGTTTTGAATTTCCTTAATTCATTTTGCATAAAATCTAGAGATTCATCCATATTTTTCTTTGCTTGATTGATAATTTGATTAGGCATATTTTTTGAATTATTTTATAAAATTTAGTTATCTATTGTTTTACTGCCATTATGCCAGTATAAACATTTTGCGTATTTTTTGGATCGATTACTAAACTAGTTATTACATTATTTGTAATTTTTTTTACATTCCAATTTTTTCCTCCGTCAACTGATTTATGAATTGTAGTATCAACTCCGACATAAATTATTTCTGGGCTTTTTGGACTAACTGCCATTGCCACATTTGTAAATTTTCCTGGATCTAATAATAATCCTGTATCAATCCATTTTTTTCCGTCATCTATAGATTTTGTAACGCCATAGTGCGATCCTAGATAAATGATACGATCATCTCTTGGATCAAATTGAATTGCAGTAATTAAATTAGCACCGCGAAAATCGACTAAACTATCTTTCAAATCTTTCCAAGTTTTTCCACCATCTTTTGTTACATAAGCGAATCTGCCCTTGATTGCAACATAAATTTTGCGAGAATCTTTTGGACTCATTTCCATTGTCGCAACTGGGCCTGAAAACCAGTTAGTTGCAAGCCAGCTGTTGCCGGAATCAGAGCTTTTTAGAAATCCGCCATTAGTCAAACCTGCATAAATTATTTTTGGATTAAAATGATCAACTAGAATACTCATAACGTCAATTTTTGCGTGAGTTTCAGAATATATTTCGTTGAAATTTGCTCCAGCATCTGTACTCTTGTACATTTTTCCTAATGTTCCGATACTTCCTCCAGCGTAAATAACATTACTATCTTTTGGATTAATTGCAACTGCATTAATCGTTCCTTGCTTCAAAGAAGTTTGTTGCCAAGTATCGCCAGCATTTTGACTCTTCATAATTCCGTTGCCTAGAGTTCCAATGACAATATTGTTTGGATTATTTTTATCAATGGCAATGCAAAGTACACTAAATGTTGCTAATGACTTTTTATTTTCTGATACAGCTTTTTGTTCCCAATTCTTGCCGGAATCAACTGTCTTGTAAATAAACAAATCTTTTGGTTTATTGCAAGCTGAACCTGTTAACATCACTGATGCCAGTAGAAATATTAGAATTGATATTTTTTTTGTTGGCATATTTATTTGGTAGTTATAAAGTTTATAAAGTTCTTAAAGTTATAAAGTATTTTATATCTTCAAAAAGAAATTTTCTAATGCTAGTTTTTCATTAATGTTAGGAGCATTATTTATTTCTGTAAGATATTTTATTAAATTAATTATTTTTATTTTTTCATTATTTTCTGAAAATTGCTTAAGCTCATTTAAATTAGACTGATTTAAAATTAGATTTGGATTATTTGATTTTAATAATAAACAATCGCGAAAAAATGAAGTCCAGAGATTAATTATTTTATTAAAATTTTCTTTTGATTCTTTGTAAATTTTTTCGACAAAAATAAATTTTGAGTTAATATCTGAATTTAATAAATTTGAAAAACTAGAAATAAATTTTTGTCTGGCAAGAATTCCATTTTTATTATTCGCTAATGCAAGAGCAATTCCAGGACGGCCTTGTGCAAATTGCAAGATCTGGTTTTTTTCTTGCTCCGACAAATTGTGATTATTCAGCAAAAGATTTATTTTTTCTTTACTGACTAGATTAAATTCATAATTAATGCAACGAGAAATAATGGTTGGCAAAACTTTTGATTTGTTGGATGTAACCAAAATTAAAACTGTATTTCTTGATGGCTCCTCTAGAGTTTTCAATAAAGCGCTTGCTGCTTGATTGGTAATATTAGCTGCATCATCAATTATCATTATTTTAAATTCTGATTGCGATGATAATAATAATTTGTGCTGTAAATCGCGGACTTCATCAATTTTGATTGCGGTATTTTTCTCTAGAATATGAATATCATTCTTTGAGCATTTCAGGAGATTGGCGAATTCTAAAGCTAATGTTTTTTTGCCAAGATTGGCAGGTCCGCTAAATAGGTAGGCATGAAAAAATTGGTGGTTTTGAACACTTTTTTTGATGGCCTCCTGAATTCTTTCATTTCCGATTATTTTCATAACTCATATATAATTTAACATAAATTTACTAACGTTAAAAGAGCAAATAAAAACGGGCTTAACCCGTTTCTATGCATTTATTAAATTTTTTTACTTTTTAATAATCGCAAAATAATATGTACTTTTTGCAAATTTCTTGAAATATTTTACTATAAATTTCTTTTTTGAGGTATTATGTTTTATTTTTGCATTTTTCCAATTATTGCTAATTGGATACCAGTTCAAACCAGCTTTAACGCGATATTTCAGTCTAAGCTCTTTTTGAGTGATTGCTGGATTTATCTTTTTTAATGCTTTTAATTCTTTTTTTGTATATTTGTAGGCAATTTTAAATTTGAATTTCTGATCTGAATTTTTTGCTTTGTATTTATTTAAATTTGTCTTAAATGTCCAATACTTTTTTAATGATAAATGAGAGCCAAGCTCTAGACTTCCTGGATAAGCAGAATGTCTAACAAATTGAATCCAATAGTTATGATTCTTTGTTAATTTGTTTGGTAATTTAGTAAAATTGATAATTAATGACTTGCCTTCGATTTGCTTGCTATTCAAACCTGAATAGAGATAGATTTTTTTTCCTTTTTTAAGATGTCTTTCAGCGATAATTGTACGATCGATAATATATGTTTCTGTTTTTACTTCTTCTGAATTTCCTAGACTGTCGACTGAAAAGAATTTAAGAGTTGTATCTTGAGAAATTGTAATTGGCGAAGTGTAAACTGTTGATGAAGTTGTTGGAGTAGTTCCGTCAGTAGTGTAATATGTTGCTGAAATTGTTGAATCTGCATCAGTTGCGGTTAATGTTACTGTTTGATCTGTTTCATATGTACCGCCAGCTGGTGAGGCTGTTGTTGTTGGAGCAATATAGTCGATAAACCAAGAGGCAATTCTATTCGCAGTAATTCCGCCAGCAACTGTAAAAGATCCTCCTGCATATAATGCATCGTTGTAAACTTCTAAAGCTGAAACTTTGCCATTTGTGCCTGAACCAACAGCACTCCAAGAAGTTCCATTCCATTTAGCAATATAATTGATTGCTGTTGAATCTACTGTAGTGAATTGTCCTCCAACATATAAATTATTATCGTAAACAGCAAAAGTATTAATTTGCGCATCCATTCCTGAGGAGCCAACCCCATTCCAAGTTGCCCCATTTAATACTGCAATACGATTAACGGTATTTGCATCTGCAGTAGTAAATGCTCCTCCAGCATATAATTGATTATTAAAAACGGCTAAAGCATTGACATTACCGTCCATTCCTGAAGAACCGACCGCGCTCCAAGTAGTACCACTCCAAACAGCAATGTGATTAACAGTGTTTGTATCTGCAGTAGTAAATGCTCCTCCGGCGTATAACTCATTATTAAAAGTAGCTAATGATTTAATATCATTGTCCATTCCCGAAGAACCAACTGCACTCCAGACAGTACCATTCCATGCAGAGATATAAAAAACTGGAGCTGCATCAGCTGTTGTAAAATCACCTCCGGCATATAATTTGTCATTATATACGACTAATGCATTGACTGCACCATTCATGCCAATAGTACCTACCTTACTCCAGGCTGTTCCATTCCATTTTGCAATAGCAAACGCGGAAATTCCATCTATTGTGCCAAAAGATCCGCCAGCGTATAACTCATTATTATAAACTGCTAAACTATATACGTCTCCATCTGTAAAGCCAGTAGAACCAACTTTGCTCCAGCTCGTGCCATTCCATTTTGCAATACAATTTGTTGTGATCCCATCAGCTGTTGTGAAAGATCCACCAGCATACAATTCATTATTATAAACTGCTAAGGCATCAACTGAGGCGTTCATTCCGGAAGTACCAACTGCGCTCCAAGTTGAGCTCGTTCTGGCAAACGCTTGATTGTTTAAAAAAAAGCTGAAAACAAAAAATAGAAATGCAAAAATAATACTCCCAAGAAAATGTTTTTTCATTTATTTTGTTTTATGTGATAACTTTGTATTTAATATAGCATAGATACGAAAAAAGTTATTAACATTTTTTATACTTTTTTCAAAATATCTAATGTTTCTCTAGCGCATTTTTCCCAAGAGAATTTTTTGATTTGCTGAAAACCTTTTTCTATTAAATTATATCTTAAATTTTCATCGCTTAAGCCCAATTTAATTTTTTCAGTCATTTCATCAACATTTTTTGGATCAAATAATATGGCTGCCTCGCCAGTAACTTCTGGCAAAGATGCGGCATTTGAAGAAACAACTAATGTTCCGCAAGCCATTGCTTCTAACGGCGGAATACCAAAGCCTTCATAATTTGATGGAAAAACAAATAATTTTGCACCATTCATCAGATATGGCAAATCTTCTTCCTTTGTCCAGCCAAGTTCAATAATTTTATCGCGTAAATTATTTTTATTAATTTCTTCTTCTATTAAATCATAACCATTCTCAGGTACGCCAGCTAAAACTAATTTGTAATCCTTAAATTTTGGATCTGCAATTATATTTTTAAAAGCTTTTACTAAATTTAAGATGTTCTTTTTCAAATTTAATCTGCCAGTGTAAAATAAATAATTTTCTGGTAATTTATATTTATCTTTGATATTTTGAATTGCGTTTTGATCATCAATTTTTTTGTAATCATTTTGGCTGAAGCCTAAATAAATTACTTTAATTCTACTTGGATCAATATTGCAGAATTTAATCATTTCTTGTTTTGTAAATTCAGAAATAGTTAGAATCAATGCTGCTTTTTTGATAGCTTGCTCTAAACCAAAATTATGATATTTGATTTCTTTATTAGAATATAATTCAGGATGAGATTTAAAACCAATATCGCAAATTGTAGTTACTGTTTTTTTTGGCGAGGCTAAAGGAATAATGTGAGCTGGAACAAATAAAATATCTGGCGGATTTTTTTTCATTTCATAAGAAAGCCTAACCATTGTCCAAAGATATTTTGGTGGCCAAGATAAAACTTGTTCCTTGAAATTTTGCGGTAATTTTGCTAACTCGCCTTTTAATTTATCAGGAGAATATAAATTATATTGATTATTTTTATCTAATTTTGCTAATTCTAAAATAAGGTTATATGAATACCATTCTGTCCCGGTTTTGACTTGTTTGTTTGCTCTTGAAGCGTCTATGCCTATTATCATGGCTAAAATTCTAAATCCTAAATTCTAAATACTAAACAAATCTAAATGATCAAAATATAAAATCTAAAAACTATTGTTTTTTGTAATCGGTTTTATTATACTATATTATTCTGGTCCGGAAAAAGGAGGAGGAAGAAAATGGCAAAACTGATCGTTACGAGAAAAGTGGAACCCGCAAGTGGTAAAGAAAAAGTCAATGTTTGTTTAAAGGGCAAGCATCACATCGAAGTTTTTGGTGACACCCTTTTAGAAGCGCTTGGTAGATTCGTTTATGAAAATAATCAATTATTAAACATTGAACTCGATATCAGCCAAGATGTTCTGCCGAGAATTACCATTTCTTTAAAATAATTGCTCTCTGTTTAACCGTTAAACTTGTGTTTGCGGTTTTTTTATTATTCAGAATAAGATTAAATTTGAACATTTGTATTTTGAGTTTGCCTGCCTGCCGGTAGGCAGGTTTAGAATTTAGATATTAGTGCTTAGGATTTTACCTTTTAGAAGCTAAAACGCTTCTCTTATACGAATCAAGATTCTCTAAAGCAGCTGCTGTTCCTTTAACAACACATAAAAGCGGATCTTCGGCAACATAACATGGAACACCTGTTGCCTTGGCTAAAAGTTGATCTAAATTTCTTAACAATCCTCCACCACCTGATAAAATCATGCCTTTATCCATGACATCTGCTGATAATTCTGGAGGAGTTTCTTGCAAAACTGCTTTGGCAGCTTGAACAATTTCACGAAGTTCGTCTTGAATTGCTTCAGTTGTTTCATTTGAAGTAACAATAATATTTTTTGGAAGACCTCGAACCATATCACGGCCTCGGATTTCTATTGAATCTTCTTTTTCAACTGGTAAAGCTGTACCAATTTTAATTTTGATTTCTTCAGCTGTTCTGTCACCGATAACTAAACCATGTTTTTTGCGGATATAATTTGCAATAGCCATATCTAATTTGTTTCCAGCAACACGAACTGAATTCACAGCAACAATGCCACCTAAAGAAATAACAGCAACCTCAGTTGTTCCGCCGCCAATATCAATAATCATATTTCCACAAGATTGAGCGATTGGAATTCCAGCACCGATAGCAGCAGCGATTGGCTCTTTGATGATATATGCAGCTTTTGCACCAGCATTCATTGTAGCATCAACTACAGCTCTTCTCTCTGTTGAAGTAATACCAGCTGGAACTGCAACCATAACTTCTGGACGAAAAAGTCTGACATTGCCAATTGATTTGTTAATAAAATATTTGAGCATTGCTTCAGTAACACGATAATCTGCGATAACTCCATCTTTCATTGGACGAGAAGCAACAATTGTGTCTGGTGTTCGACCAAGCATTTGTTTTGCTTCATTACCAACTGCAAGAATTGAATTATCATCTATTGAAACTGCAACAACTGATGGCTCATTCAAAACAATACCTTTTTTTGGAAGATAAACAACTGAGTTTGCTGTACCTAAATCAATGCCGATTTTTTTTATAAACATAACGTGAAAATTTTCAATTTCTAATTCTAAATTTCTATTAAATTTTTAATAATTAATTTCTAAACATCGACGACGACATGAAGGTTTAAAAATTAGATTATTAGACATTTAATAGAAATTAGAAATTGAAAATTAGAAATTAGACTCTTTGAATATTTGCTCCTAAATTTCTTAACCTCTCCTCAATCTTTTCATATCCCCGATCAATTTGGTAAATATTATCAATTTCTGATTTGCCTTCTGCAATTAAAGCTGCAATAACTAAAGCAATACCAGCTCTAATATCCGGACTTTCTAGTTTTGCGCCATAAAGTTTTGTTGGACCTTGGACAACAATTCGATGCGGATCGCACATAATAATATTGGCACCCATTTTGTTAAGTGAATCAGTATAGAATAATCTGCCTTCATAAATTGTTTCATGAACCATGCTTAAACCTTTGGCTTGAGTTAAAAGAATTGTTGCTGGAGCTTGCAAGTCTGTAGCGAAACCTGGATATTCATGAGTTCTAACTTCACAAGCATTTAAACCTTTGCATACATTAAGATCTTCTGAAGGATTTATCTTAACAAAGTCTTTGCCAATTTCAAAATTAACACCAATATGTTTTAGTACTTTCCAGAAAACTTCAAGATGTGACGGTTCGCAATTTGTAATTTTTAAATCGCCACCAGTCAATGCTCCCAAAATTGCAAAAGTTCCAGTTTCAATACGATCTGGAATTGCTGTAAATTCTCCGCCGCTAAGACTTGGGACTCCTTCAATTTCAATATTTGGAGTACCAGCACCGGTAATTTTTGCTCCTAAAGAATTCAAAAATTCTGCCAAACTGACAATTTCTGGCTCACAAGCTGTGTTAATTAGAACTGTTTTGCCTTCTGCCAACACTCCTGACATAATTAAACTTTCTGTAACAGTATGAGAAATAATTGGAAAAACAAATTTTGTTGCTTTTAGTTTTTCATTAGTTCTTTTCAGATGATAATAATCTCGTTCAAATTTTATTTCAACGCCAAACTGATCTAAGCCATCTAAATAAATATCAATTGGTCTTTTACCAATGATATCACCACCTGGAAATGGAAATTTTACTTCGTTAACTCTAGTTAGTAATGGAGCTAAAAACATTATTGAAGCGCGTAATTTTGCAACTAGATTTTTGTTTAATTCTGTTTTTTTAATTTCTTTAGTTTGGACTTTGTATTCATGATCGTTAATTTTTTCTACATTACCACCAAGATCTTTTAAAATTTCAAACATAACATGAACATCTTCAATATCTGGAATGTTTTTTAAGATCACTTCTTGATCTGTCAAAACTGTAGCAGCAATGACTTTTAAGGCATTGTTTTTTGCACCTGCAACTTTTATTTCGCCGGATAATTTATTTGGGCCTGTAATTATGAATTTGGACATAAAACAAAAGTAATTAGTAACTAGTAATAAGTAACTAGAATTTATTTAAGTATATTACAAAAATAGCGAAAATACAACATAAAAAAACTGTGAAAATCACAGTAGTAAAAAGTGCAAAAAATGTATTAACCTGCAATCAAATCTGGAATCTGATGGGATTTGTTCCATTCTGTAAGCTCATCTTCATCAAATATGATTAACAGAGTCAATGGCTGTGCAAGTTCCTTTTTCCATTGCGCTAACTCAATATCAGTAGGCTGTCCCGGAATTCTTGAAGTTAGATTTGGCTTTCCAACAATACTATTCCAATCTTTTGGCATTTCTTTCTTCTCCTTTCTTGAGGAAACTAGAACAATTACGATAATTTCAGAAAAGAAATTACTCAAAATAGTTCGTTAACTCCATAGACATGAAATTTTGATCTGATTGGGCTTCTTCTACCTTCATCAAGCGGGTCTAAAGGGTTAGGAGGAGGCGGATTGTCTTCTGGCAAGTCAGGCAGCTGATCAGGCGAAACTTCAGGAAGTTCTGCTGGATCAAACTCTTCAAGTATTTTTCGTGCCAATTTCACATCACTGGAAGTGTCATGTGAGGCCATTTCTCCCTCCTCGTTGGGTCGAATCAAAGCATATTTTATCAAACTCAATTTTAACTGTCAAGATTGGTTTTGACAAAATGATTAAAAATTGTTATTTTTTAATTAATATATTATATGAGAAAATTGCATCGACAAATTTTATTATCTTTAGCTATTGGCATTTTTATTACACTCGCACCATTTTTGGTTTTCTATTCTATGGGCTTTCGTTTTGATTTTAAAAAATTTGAGATTACAAAAGTTGGAATGCTAGTTATTGAATCGCAACCAGAAAGTGTTAATGTCTTTTTAAATAATAAATTTGTTGATAATGGCACTCCATTCAAAGCTTCTTCACTGACTCCGAAAAATTATAAAATAAGAATTGAAAAACAAAACTTTTTTTCTTGGAAGAAAACATTACCTGTGAAAAGTGGCAAAGTAAATTGGGCAAGTCATGTTAGATTATTTTATGAAAATCCAAGCTTAAAATCTTTATCTAAAGAACAAACATTTGATAATTTTAAGTATTTGCCTGACGAGAAAAAAATATTTTTGTCAAGCAATCAACAAGACAAAAAAGGCATTTTTGAATACGATTTAGATTCATCAAAATTAACAAAAATTTTTCCAAAAAAAGAAGAGAGCTCAAAATATGAAAATGCAGAATTTTCTGATTTACAAGTATCGCTAAATGGCAGATATACTTTTTTTACTTGGAATGAAGCATCAGCAATAAAGAATTATATGATTGCTAATTCGGAAAAAGTCATAAATTTAAATAATGTTTTTGGTTTTGATATTTTAAATCCAAAATGGTCAATGCAAAATGATAGCTTAATTTATTGGATTTATAATGATAATTTATATAGCTTTAATGCTGATTCGTCTTCAATACCATCTGTTGCTTCAACTTCTGTATTTGATTATGCAATTGGAAATGATTATGTATTTTTGGAAAAATTTGAAAATGAGAAATATGTCATCAAAAGATCAAATGAAAATAATTTAGGAGCTGATAATTTGTTTGTAGAAAATCCTGATAATTTAAAAACATCGGAAATTAAAGTAGGATTAAAAAATGCAGTTGCATTTAAGCTAGAAAATAATGTCTTGTATCTAACAAAACAAAAAAAAGGCAGCAATGAATTTTCAGCAACAAAAATTTTTGATAACCCAAGAGATTTTGTTTGGAGCGAAGAAGAAAACAAATTATTATATTATAATGATGTTGAGATGTGGTTTTATGAATTAGTAAATCGTTCATCTGAAATTCCGTTGATTCATAATGAATATAAAGTAAATAATGCAAATTTGATTGCCAGATCTCAGACAAGAATTGATAAAGCGATTTGGTATTCAGATTTTGAGCATGTTTTATATAATATTGATGACAAATTAAATGTGATTGAATTAGATGAAAGAAGCACTAAAAATTCGTACACATTTAATAATTTTAATGTTTCAAATTTTGCAATTGGCTTGAAAGGCGAAAATTTAATATTTTTAAATCCTGATAAAACTTTATTCGAAGCTAGAATTTCGGAAGACGATAGTTTATTCTAGCCACAGATTTTATACAGATATTTAACAGATGCGACACAGATACACAGATTACTAACTGCTGAAATGCAGTTTTTTTGTCAGCCTTCGTTTTTGTTTGGACTTGTTTTACGAATTCTTTCTTTTACTGTTGAAATTCTTTATCTTAAAAAAATATTTTGACACTTCGGCTGACAAGTATAAAAAAAATCAGCCTAGGCTGATTCAAGTGGTGGATACCTTGAAAGATCGATATCTAAAACTTTTGCCATTCGTTCTTTTGTAGAATACCATGCTGGCAACAAATCCATTGCCCAGAAAAAACCCAACGAATCAAAACGGTCATCTAACCAACCAGGTAAAAACTTATCTAATAATTCGTCTCTAACTATACTTGCTTGCTCGTCTGTGAGTTCAGTGTTGAGATTGCGGTACGTTTCTTTGATAAGGTCTAGATCTTGAATACGTCTTAAAGATTCTTGATGTGCCGGTCGAACATGACGAATCATATTTTCTCGTTGCGATCTTGCAGACAGTTTTTTCATGCTTTGCATTAATTCTTGGTCAGAAATATTGATGCCCAAGATTTTCCTAATACTGTTATACAATCTCTGTTTCAAGTCATCTTCATTTTTATGTTGATTCTGATCTTCGCGTAGATAAGTTCTACACATTGATGGAGCGTTGAATCCTTTACTTGGCTTCATCGTTTTCCTCCTGCAAAGAGCTAATATAAGTATACTATTGTTCTTTTTCTTTTCAAGAGAAAATAAAAAAACCGCGAGAATAAATCCCGCGGCCAAATATTTTTTTATCTCTTTGCCCATTGTGGAGCGCGTCTTGCTTTCTTTAAACCTGGCTTCTTTCTTTCTGTTTCTCTTGGATCTCTTGTTAAGAATCCTGATTTTTTTAGAGGAACTTTGTAAGTCTGATTTTTGACAACTAAGGCTCTTGAAATTCCTAATCTAACTGCTTCAGCTTGGCCTTTTGATCCACCACCTAAAACCTTAACCGTTGTATCAAATTTTCCTTCTTGACCAACTGATTTATATGGCTCTAAAATAATATCTCTTAAATCTGCATTTTTGAAATATACTTTTAATTCTTTTTTATTTACAGTAAATTTTCCATTACCGCGATATAATCTGACTTGGGCAATAGCTCTTTTTCTTCTGCCTGTTCCATAATAATATTTTCCAGCTAAATCGCCGGCTTGTTTTTCTTGAATAACTTCTTTAGCAACTTCTTTAATTGTCTCTGGTTTCTTATTTTCCGTCATTTGTGAATAATGTTAATCTTTTTAATCTAGCATTTTGAAGCCTATTTTTTGGCAACATGCCTTTGACTGCGTTCTTAATCAAAAAATTAGGATTCTTATTATATTTTTCTTGTGCAGAAAATGTTCTTAAATTTCCTAAATACCAAGATGAATGATGATATTTTTTATCTTCCATTTTGTTGCCAGTCAAAATAACTTCACTGGAATTAATAACAGTTACAAAATCTCCCATATCTAAATGAGCAGTATAATCAACTTTGTGTTTGCCCATTAAAAAAGTAGCAGCTTTTGTTGCTAATCTTCCCAATGATTCTTTTGAAGCATCAAGAATATGTTTTTCTCTCTTAATATTTTTTGATTCTGGAATAAATGTTTTCATATAATACACTAATATTTCACTAATAAACTGTTATTGAATTAATTCTAGTAATACCATTTTAGCATTATCGCCTTTGCGAGTGAACAACTTTGTGATTCTTGTGTAACCGCCTTTTTTGCCAGCGAATTTTATTGCTAAATCTTTGCTGAATTTGATGGCTGCTTTGCTATTTAAATCTTGATTTAATGCTCTTTTCGAAATTAAACTTTTTTCTCTGCAAGCAGTAATTATCTTTTCGATATAAGGTCTGACAAAAGATGCTTTTGCTTCTGTTGTTTGAATTTTGCCATGCAAAATTAAAGATGAAGCTAACATTTTTTTCAAAGCTTTTCGTTGTGCTCTATCACGTCCTAATTTTTTAGTATTCTTAAGATGTCGCATCTTTGTTAATTAAAAGTCTAAAATCTAAAATTAAAAATAAAATATTACGCTTTTAAATCTAAATCTAATTTCTTTAATTCTTTTTTGATTTCTTTCAAAGCTGTTTCGCCAAAGCCTTCTAATTCTAATAAATCTTTTTCTGATTTTTTGATCAAATCCTTAACTTTTCTGATTTTTGCTTTATCTAATGAATTATATGTTCTTGTTGATAATTTTAATTCGGAAACTAATTTTTCTCCTGCTTCTGTAGTTGCTTCTTCTTTTTCTTCTGCTGGCTGTTCTTTTTCTTCTTTACCTTCTTTGATTTTCTTTTCAATCATTTCCTTACCAGCTAATATTGAGAATTGGTCAACTAAAATTTTTGCTGATTTTGCAATTGCGTCTAAAGGAGAAATTGAACCATCTGTTTTTACATTTAAGATAAGTTTGTCAAAGTCTGTTCTTTGTCCAACACGAGTACTTTCAACTTTGTAGCCAACAGCAATAACTGGAGAAAAAATAGCATCAACTGCGATCATGCCGATTTCTAGATCTTTGCCATTTCTTTGTTCAACTGGTAAATAACCCATTCCTTGTTCAATAACAAATTCCATTTCAAAATTAGCATCTTTGCTTGTAGCTTCGGCAATTTTTTGATCTTTGTTGATAACTTCAATATCGCTAGTAGCTTTGATTTCTTTTGCAGTAATTTCGCCTACGCCTTTGTGTGATAATTTTACTCTAACAGGCTCAGTTGAGAATGATTTAACTCTAATTTTCTTTACATTCAAAATAATATCAATAACGCTCTCTTTGATATGTTCAATAGCTGTAAATTCATGATCAACACCTTTAATCTTAATAGCAGTAATTGCAGCACCTTTAAGAGAAGAAAGTAAAATTCTTCTTAATGCGTTGCCTAAAGTAAGACCGTATCCAGGAAAACATGGCTCAATAACAATAGTAGATTCATTATCTTCTTCTTTTAGGGCAGCAATCTTTGATGGTATGATAATTTCCTCCATAAAAATTATAATTAAATGCTTATAAATATATTCTGCGCTTTCTGCGTTATATTCTGCTTTTTCTGCGGTTCAAATATGAACGCAGACTTACGCAGAATCGAACGCAGAAGACGCAGAAAAATAAAAAAAATGTATTAATTATTTTGAATATGATTCGATAATTTGCTTCATGCCAATTGAATGATCCATATCAGCAAGACTTGGCATTGCGATAACTTTTCCAGAATATTCTTTTGGATTTACGTCTAACCAGCGAGGAATAGAATCTTTTACAATCGATTTTGGAATATTAACAAAATATTTATTAGCTTTTGATTTGTTCTTAATCTTGACAACATCATTAATTTTTAGTTGATGAGAAGCAATATCAACTGGCTTTTCATTAACTAAAACATGTCCATGATTAACAATCTGACGGCTTAAATTCCTAGACTTTGCGAAACCTAATCTAAAAACGATATTATCTAATCTTGTTTCTAGTAATTGAGCAATTTTTTCACCAGTAACACCTCTTTGCTTGCTAGCTTTTTGATAATAACCTTTGAATTGTTTTTCACGAAGTCCATAAATCTTTTTAGCTTTTTGCTTTTCAAAAAGTTGAGTACCAAATTCAGACATTTTCTTTGGCTTTCCAGTATCACCATGAATTCCAGGAGCATAGTTTCTTCTTGTTATTGCGCATTTTGGCGTATAACAACGATCACCTTTCAAAAAAAGTTTTTCACCATAACGTCGGCATTTTTTGCATTTCTTGTATAGCATAATAGATTTAGAAATTGGAAATTAGAAATTGGATATTGAGAAAGTTTTTCTAATCTCTTTTATTTAATTTAAGATTAAATTCAACTGTTAAACGCGTCTTACTTTTGGAGGTCTGCAACCATTATGTGGAATTGGAGTAATATCCTTGATAGAGACGATATTTAAACCATTTGAATATAAAGCTCTGATTGCTGCTTCACGTCCGCCACCAATACCTCGAACAAATACATCAATCTCGCTAATGCCTGTTGGTTTTGCTTTAGTAATAGCATCTTTAACAATTTCAGTTGCAGCATAAGGAGTAGATCTTTTTGCGCCCTTAAAGCCTAATTTTCCAGCATTGCTCCAAGAAATAACATTTCCATTTAAGTCTGTTAAAGAAACATGGGTATTGTTATAAGTTGATGCAATATAAGCACGACCCTTGCTAATTTTGCGGACTACTTTCTTCTTTGCACTTTTTTTAGTAAATGTGTTAGCCATAAATTTTTTAAGTCTTTTCTGCTGAAGCGCGCTTGCCACTACCAGCTGTTCTTCTTACATTACCTCTTACTGTTCTAGAATTGGTCTTTGTTCTTTGACCGCGAACAGGAAGATTTCTAGCATGTCTAGTGCCGCGATAGCAGTTTATTTCTTTTAATCTTTTAACATTAAGCATTTTTTCACGACGCAAATCACCTTCAACCTTGTGTCTTTTTTCAATAAGATTCTTTAATGTATTGATTTCGTCAGTCGTTAATTCCTTAGTTTTCTTATTCCAAGCAATATTAGCTGTCTTTAAAACCTTTTTACTAAGATTCAAGCCAATACCATAAATATATGTCAAAGCGACATCTATTCTTTTTTCTGATGGAATTGTGATACTAGCGATTCTAGCCATATTTTATTAGTTAAAAGTCTAAAGTCTAAAATAAAACGTCAAAATCAAAAGTTAGCCCTGGCGTTGTTTATGTTTTGGATTTTCACAAATAATATAAATTCTGCCTTTTCTGTGAACAGGTTTACATTTATTACAAATTCTTTTTACTGATGCTCTTACTTTCATGATTGATTTTTTTAGCAGTTAACAACTAACAGTTAACATAAAGTTAAGTGTTAATAGTTAAAAGTTAATTGTCCGTCAATTACAGTCTTCTAGTAATTCTACCTTTTGATAAATCGTATGGGCTCAATTCAATCAATACTTTATCTCCTGGCAAAAGTTTAATCAAATTGATTTTCATTTTGCCTGAAGCATAGCCCCAAATCTCATGGCCATTTTCAAGTTTAATTTTGAAATTGGCATTTGGTAACGTCTCTACAACTTTACCAGTCATTTCAATAATCTCTTTGCGCTGCGAATTTTTAGACATAAAAGATATGATGCAGCACTAATTTAAATCTAACGATTACAAACAAAAACCTCAGCAGCTAGACAGTATTTTTGAAACCGTCAGAACTAAGTTAGTGCTGCACTAATTTAGGTTAATTATATATCGTAATTTTATTAATGTCAATGACTTTTTGGGACTTTTTTTATTTTAGCTTAGTCAAGCTCTTTTTCGCTTATATTGATCTTACTTTTGATGCGCGGAACTCTCTTTACCCAGAATGGCCACAAATTAACTTCAGCTTTATAAACATAAGGATTGGTCATGATATAGTCTATTGCTTCTTGCGATTTTTTGCCAACGATATTATTTTTTACTTCTAGCTCATCAATCTTTGTGTACATTTTTTTGTTCAAAGAAATTTTGACATTTATTTTATTTTCTTCTTGTGAAATACTTTCGTAATTTATTCCATTGTCTAAATTTTCATCAAGCAATTGTTTATTTTCTGGCAAGAAACTATTGGCATCAGCAAAAACTATTTTTTGCAAATCATTTTTTGAAACATAAGGAATAGTACTTTTTACAGATACAGACATCTTGAAATCTTTCATTTCTTTATTTTCTTCACCAGATGTTTTCGAATCAAGAATTTCATTTTTAATTGCACCATCAATAATTATCTTGTCATTTGGGATCTTGGTTTTGTATTCTTCTGCTATTTTTTGACTAACTTTTGCAAGTAAATCATCTTTTGCTTTTTTCAAATCATCGGAAGTTATGACAGTAACTTTTTTTGATTCTCCTCCAGTTATTGCGGAAACTGTTTCTGCATAGATAGCTTGCTGTTTATCTAAGCTTAGACCAGGAATTGCAAAAGCACCTGCTTCTAAATTATATTCACTGCCAAAAGCATCAGCTTCAATTGTAGCATCAATACTTCCGGCTATAGTCTTTCCTTCATCGATTTTGGCGCCTGGAACATTTATATCGTTAGCTAAGCGATAAATTTTGCCATTATTTCCCATGAATCTTGTTGTTGCGATTAATGGTTGTGGCTCTGAAGAATATTTATTGTAAATTGTAATTTGTCCTTTTGCTTTTGCACCAATATCTTTTTCTCCGCTTGCATTAAAATTTGCTTCGTCACTACTTTTTTCAATTGTTGCAAGTTCATAAGAAATTTGTTTGTCGGCAATATTTGGTTCGCTAAGTCCTTGAACTAATGTTGCTTCTAAGGTATGAGTAAAAGGTTCTGTTTTTGGTGAATAGATAATTTGGGCTTTTGGCAAGATAAAGATAATTGCAATAATGCCGATAACTAAACAAACGCCAAAAAAACCTAAAATTATTTTTGATATTTTTGACGGCAACAAAACAAATTTTGGTTTTTGATTTGTTGAAAACTTTTTTTTCAAAAGTTCAATTTGTTTTCTTTTTGAATCTTTAGATATTTCTTTATAATCTGGCTTGTTTACTTCTGGAGTTTCTTGATTTTTTAATTTTTTAATATTCTTTAATAATTCTTCTTCTTTGTATGATTTAAAAACAGGACCATTTTTAGGAACATCAGAAACTTGTGATTCTTGGTCTTCATCTTGGCTATCATCTACTTTGGATTTGATTTGTAGATTTGCTTTCTTTGCTAGAACTTGGCCAATCTCGTCTGTTGAAACAACAATAATATTTTTCTTCAAAATGTCTGATTGGCGTTTTAATATTTTTAAGTTAACAATACTTCTAATCAAAGGTGATTTATTTGGGAATACTAACTCAACGTTGCTATCTTGAACGTTTTTTATTTTATCAATTACGGAAATTATTTCATCATCTTCTTCGAGATAGATATGGCGCATAGACAGTTAACAATTAACTTTTAACAATTAACATTTTTTAAAAATCGTTAAATGTTAAGTGTTAATAGTTAAATGTTTTTAGGTGTGCATCATATTTACAACTTTGCGTAAAATTCCTTGCAAAGGCTCTTCTTCTCCAGCTAAATCTAAGGCTAAATTTGCTAAAGCCATTGGGGTCACATCTTGTTGGCTTTTTAATAAGCCAGTTTTATCAACAATACTTGTAACATCAGCAGGTTTTAGAAAATTTATTTTTGGTTTTTTGGTAAATGGCAGATTTTTGATCCAGTCTTCACTTTGTAAAGCGGATTTAATACCAAGTAATGCGCTACCACCACCGCATAATAAAATTTCTGATGGTAAATGATCGATATTATCAAATTCTGATAAAGCTAATTCAACGCCAGATAGCCAAACTTGGCAATCTGAATCTAAAGCTTTTTTGACTTGCTTTACTAGATCTTGTTTTAATAAATTCTTGGAATATTTTAGTTTAGTTTCTTCTGCTTCAGAAAAATTTACTTTTAATTCATTGGCTAATCTTTTTGTAAAAGCTCTTCCGCCTAGACCAAACATTTTTGTGCCCTCTAAAACGCCATTTTTGACAACTGCGACATCAGTTGTTCCACCACCAATATCGATAAAGATTGCCGAAAATTCTTTTGAATCTTCAAGATCTTGGCAAGAAGCAACTGCATATGGCTCTGCTGCTATTGATAACAAATCCATTTCCAAATCTGTTGAGATTGATTCTAGAGCTCCTAAATGCACTAATGGAGCATAGGCATTAAAAATTGAAATACTGACATCCTTGCCTTGAAAACCAATTGGATTGGCAATTCTATAACCATCAATTCGGACATCAACTATTGCTGCATTAATTAATTTTACGTCTATTTCATCTAAGCCTGTTTCCCAAGAAAGTTGTTTGCGGACTTTGTTGAAAGCTTGCCACTGAACTTTTTGCAAAATATTTTTTAATTCTGGAAAATCAATTTTTACTTTTGGTTTTTTTCTTTCATAATGGACATTAGTTGTAATGCCTTTTACTAATTCACCAGCAATACCAAGAATAACTTGGTCTGGTTTTACATCTGCCATTTTTTCTGCTGTTTCAATTGCTTTTTCTGCTGATCTGACAACGCCTTGAATATCAGTAACTGCTCCAGCATGGATGTCGCTAAGTTTTTGTTTTTGACGGCCAACACCAATAACATAACCTCTTTGCTCTTCAGGTTTTATTTCAAATATCAAAGCTTTGACAAGATCGGTGCCAATATCTAAAGCTAATGCATAATTACCATTTTGTTTTTCTTGTGGAAAGAATTTATCTAGAAATCCCATAAAATATAATACAAATATACGAAATTAATTTGCGCCCTTAGAAGCAAATTAATGCTAATCTACGAATATGCGAATCGACGAATCACCAGACTCAAAAATTATGTCATATAAAATAATATCTATGGTTCTATTATAACATATTTTAACAAGTGAAAAAACTTACTTTAAATTTACAATCCAATCGCAAATAAGAATTCTTTTTTAGGAAACTTGTTGAAATATTTGACTGTAATCATATTCTTTTTGGTTTTGGCAAGTATCTTTGCTTTCGGCCAAGCATTGGCGATGTTTTTCCAGCTGTTTGTTGTTGAATCAAAATATTGTAATCGAAGATCTTTTTTCTTAATGCCTGGATTTTTCTTTTTTAGAGCTTTTAATAATTTACTTGTGTATTTGAAAGCAATTTTCATTTTGAATTTGGTTTTCAATTTAGAAGTATTATCATTTAACTTCCAGTATCTTTTTAAAGTCTTATTGCTGGCATTTGCCCAATTAGTTGGATAACTATTATATTTATGCCATTTTAACCAATACTTGTTATTCTTGGTAACTTTTGCTGGTAAGCTTGTAAAATATAAATTTAATCCGACTCCAGTATATGTAAAGCCTTGTTTAGTACTGGAAATTTTTAATTTTTTGTCTTGTTTGATTAAACGCGTAATGGTGTAAGTATTTGTTTTTACTGCTTCTGCATTTCCAACATTATCCACAGAAAAATATTTTAGAGTTTTTGATGTTGAAATTGTAATTGTACCTGAATAAACTGCTGAAGATGTTGTTGGATCAGTGCCATCTAAAGTGTAATAAGTAGCTGAAACTCCTGATTGAGAATCTGTTGCTGTTAATGTTGTAGTCTTGGTATCATTGAAAGTTCCATTAGCTAATGATGCTGTTGTAACTGGAGCTGTTGAATCTGTATTGTATGGAATGACGCTTAGATTCTGAGCCCAATCACTAATTCTGATGTAAAAAGTATTTGCTGAATTGCCTGATAAAGTATATGTCCCTGAAGTTGAAGCAGATGAAATTGCAGTACCTGTTGCTGGATCGCAAGTATTTGTCTCGTCAATGCAAAAATATTTTGAGCCACCCATTTCTGCATAGTCAGGAGTTGTGAAAGTGTATGCAACTGACAAACCTGTGCGGAGGGCTTGAAAACTTGAAACGTCGGGGTTGACGGAGTCGAGGAGGACAAAGGTTTGTCCCACATATGTTATAAATGCATTGTCATTGTAAAAGTCAATTGCAGTTGAATTAACGGCTGTATTACTAAGCACGTCGATACCAGATTGACTAAGATAGTTGACATAATATGTAAAGGATTCGACGCCATCTACCGTGACTGCATGTGCCCCTGTTGCGCTGTCATAGATTCCAGAGGAGTTTGCTAGGCCAGATGTACTTGATTTTAGAACTAAATTTGTTATATCCCAAGACGCGCCATTTTGAGATGCCATTTCTAGCGTTTCTCCTCCTGCAACATAGAAAATTCTGACGATATTGTCTGAAGATTTTGAAATAGAAATTGCTGAAGCAGATGCTGAACCTACTTCTGTGGCTGGATTACTCCAATTTCCACCGTATGATTTGTTATTATAATAAGCTTTGCTATCTGTATTATCTCTGTAAGCAATATCAATTTTGTTTGATGAATCTATGGTAATAGCATTATAAAAACCAATATTATCCCCTGCATTTGGTAATTTTTCGGTCGTCCATGAGCCACCTGCATTCGTAGCATGCATTAAATCAGTATCTGTGACATTTCTATACAAAATATGCGCATCGCCAAATGTATCTAAAGCTATAGCAGTATATAGTCCAGTATCATCAGCAGTTGTATCAACATTTGTTGCAACCCAGCTACCTGAAACGTTAGTAGCATAACGCACATGTCCAGCTGTGCCAGAATAATAGCTTATTTGTGTAACATCCGTATTTTGATTGACAGCAATAGAACAATATTTTCCAAAATCTGCTGTTGCGGAGCTATCAACTGTATCAACTATCCATGTTGTTCCATTCCAATAAGAATGCCTAAGGTATTGAGTACCTGATTCAGATGAGTAGGTACAGATATGTGGATAATGTTCTCTGTCTAATGCTAATGCTCTACCATAGCTATCTGAACCACCCGAAGTTATGCTTGTCCAAAAAACTTTCCCTTGCACGCTGTTGTCAAAAGTATAAGCTTTTGCTTGGTTAAAACCTAAAAACGCGGTAAGACAAAAAATCAACGCACTAAGACATAATAATTTTTTCATTTGTTTTATATAAATTTTTATTTAACAAAAATATTATAACACGTTTTATTTTTTATGTTAAATATTTATTCTAATATAATTTCAGCTACTTTTTCGTACATCGCTTCTGCAACATGTCTTGACCAATATAGAGGACTTCTGGCACCATCTTTGATTGTTCTTAAAATATTATTCGGATCAGTTGAGCTAATCCTTCTTGCTCTGGATTTGGAGCTGTTGGCTCACTATCAATTGACATATTTTTTTATTATAATGTTAATTCCCAAATTTCAAAATCTTCTTTGTGCCAAAAATTTTTTAGAAGTGCAATTTTATTAAATTTATTTTTTGCAAAAAATTTTTGTGAAGGCAAATTTGAAGTTCTAATATCACAAACAATTTTGTGTACTTTTTTTGATTCTTTTAAGTAATTTATCAAAAATTTTAGAATCTCATTGCCAATTCCTTTGCGTCTATTTTCTTCATTAATTCCAATCCATTCAATCCAAAAAAGTCCGGTATTATCAAAAAATCCGTACATAAAACCAACTATTTTGTTATTATTTTTAGCACTCAAAAATAATTTATTTTCGTTTTTTATTTTATTTTGTATCTCTTTAACTTCAAAACTTTTTGCATAATTTTTCTTTGCAATGTCTGAATAATATGACAAATCTAAAATTATTCTTTGTGCCAAGTCGCAAAATTCTTTAATATTTTTTTCTTGAAGTTTTTCAATTATCATAATTGTTATTGAATTGACAATTTATCATTGATATTCTATTCTTATTTGAGTGATAATATTCTCGCACCCTAGAAAAGGAGGGAGGAGATGAGGCAGTTACAAGACGGTGACTTCGTAATTATTACTATTCTACCTTACGTAAAATCTGCGATTAATTGTTCTGTTGCTGCATTAACTTTAACGGATAAAGATCGACAACAGGTTAATTGGCCTGACAGACAGTCTTCTCGTTTTGAGTTGCGAGTAGGAATTCTCGCTGATGCAGAAATGCTTTTGAACTGGTTCGCGAATTCACATGGTTTTTCCTGCACGGAAATTTCGTATGTTGAAAATAGCAGCCCCGAACAAATCCGTCAAGAAATTCCTGCTAGCGGTGATGTTTATGATCATCTCTTGAGTGAAATTTTTAGTTTTTCTCGTCTTGCTATATTGTCACGTTCTCCAGTGTCTGTACCATGTATAAAGGTTTTTGAGCTTCACAAAAAAGTTCTTTGAGACTTGTTCAGCAAGTCTTTTTTTAATCTAAAATTGCTTTGATTCTTCTAACTCCAGCAGAACTTGATTCTTCTTTTTTTATTTTAAAATGATGTAGTTCTTTTGTGTTTTTTGCATGAGGACCGCCACAGATTTCTTTGGAAAAATCGCCTATAGAATAAACTTTTACTTTATCACCGTATTTTTCTGTAAATAAACCAATTGCGCCTTTTGACTTTGCTTCGTCAACAGACATTTCTTCCATTTTAATTTCTAAACCTTTTTTAATTTGATCATTAACTATTTTTTCAACTTGTTGCAATTGTTCAGGCGTCATTTTCTGATCATAATTAAAATCAAAGCGCAAACGTTCTGGATTAATGTTACTGCCTTTTTGTTGAACTTGTTCGCCTAACACTTGGCGTAATGCTTGATGCAAGAGATGAGTTGCAGTGTGGAGTCTTGTTGTTATTTCTGAATGGTCAGCTAGGCCTCCTTTAAATTTTTTCTCTGCACCTTTTCTTGATAATGCTTGATGTTTTACAAATTCTAAACCGAATTCTTTTTCGTCGACACTAAATCCTTTTTCCTTGGCTAATTCTTTGGTCATTTCAATTGGAAAGCCATAAGTGTCATAAAGATGAAATGCATCAAGACCTCTAATCTTTTTGTCTCGGAGACGATGCGGTGCATCGTCTCTACATGACGTTATTTTTTCAAAAACTTTTAAACCTTTTGCTAAAGAAATTTCAAATCTATCTTCTTCATCTTGCAATTCTTTTATAATAAAATCTTTTTGCTCTAATAATTTTGGGTATCTGGCTTTATAAATATTTATAAATAAATTAGCAATTTGCTGATTTACTTTTTCTTCTTTTTTAATTTCTAATAATTTGGCATGACGGACTGCGCGTCTAATTAATCGGCGCAAAATATAGCCTTGATCAAGATTTGAAGGAGTAACTCCATCCATCAATAAAAATACAGAAGCTCTAATATGATCAGCAATTATTCTTTTTGATTTAATTGGGTCTTTTGTAACATTGTTAAAATCTTGAGAATGGCCAGATAATTTATCTTCCAATAAATCCATAACTGGCTTGAATAATTCTGTTTGATAAGAATTATCAAAAGTATGAAGTACAGCTAAAGTTCTATCAACACCCATGCCAGTATCAATATTTTTTTGGGCTAATGGCAAGAATTTTCCATCTTTTGTTTTGTTATAGCTCATAAAAACTAAGTTCCAGATTTCAACATATTTTCCACAACCACAGCCTGGCTTGCAATCATCACAACATTTTTCTTTGTCTGTATCATAAAAAATTTCGGTATCAGGTCCGCATGGACCAACTTCACCTGCTGGTCCCCACCAATTATCTTCTTTTGGAAGCGGATAAATTCTATCATTTGGAATGCCTAAATTTTGCCAAGTTTTTATCGCTTCTTCGTCTTTTTTCGCATCATTATCGCCAGCAAAAACTGTAACTGATAATTTACCAGGATAAATATTTAAGTATTCTTTGCTTGTTAAAAATTCGTAGGCAAACTTGATTGCGTCTTCTTTAAAATAATCGCCCAAAGACCAATTTCCAAGCATTTCAAAAAAAGTTGAGTGCCAGTTGTCACCGACATTATCAATATCAACAGTTCTTAAACATCTCTGAAGATCTGTTAATCTTTTTCCTTGCGGATGTTTTTCGCCTAACAAAAAAGGAACTAATGGATGCATTCCAGCAGTTGTAAATAAAACAGATGGATCATGTTCTGGAATCAGCGATGCGCCTGGTATGATTTGATGGCCTTTGCTTTTGAAAAAAGCTAGGTATTTGTTGATTAGGTCTTGAGATGTCATACGTGAAATTAAAATTACAAATTCCAAATCGCAAACAAATTACAAACCACAAACAACAAATCGTCGACTTTGTAATTTGGATTTTGTTTGGAATTTGGGATTTGTGATTTTTTTTATTCCGGCCGGCTGATTTCTTGTTGCAATCTTTTTTCCGTAGCATAAAGTTCTTCTAGTTCGGCTTCTAAAAGTTCTTTTCTTCTTGATAAATCTTTTAATTGCAAATCAATTTCTTTAAGCTCTTTTTCTCGCTCGTCAATGTCATCGTGAAGATCGTCTATTTTTGATTGCAATTGACGTTTTGGATCGGAAAAATCGGACATATGTTGTAATTAGTAATTCGTAATTAGTAACTAGAAACGAATTAACAAATTACTAGTTACTAATTACTATTTTACAATAGCTACTCTGTTTTTGCAATAACGCCTCCTCCAATTAAAACCTCTTTATTATAAATTACTGCTGATTGTCCAGGCATAACTGCACGTGCAGGAGAAGATAGGGAAATATGGGCTTCATTTTTATTTATTTTAATTATTTTTCCTAAAACAGGCGAGGCATGTGATCGAATTTTTATTTGACAAGAATAGGGGAGAGACGGTCTTTCCCCTATTAAATTTAAATTTTTTAATTTAATATTTTTACTAAATAATAGCTTGTCTTTTGGATTATCTGTGACAACTAAAATATTGTGCTTAAAATCGAGTTTGGCGACATAAAAAGTTTTTTCTAAACCCAATCCTATTCCCTTTCGCTGACCTAAAGTATAAAAACATAAGCCTTGATGTTCGCCTATTGTTTGCCCGCTAACTGTTTTAATTTTTCCAGGCTTAATTTTTTTTAAGTTTCTTTTTAAAAAATCATGATAATTTTTTTCTTTAATAAAACAAATTTCTTGTGATTCTTTTTTCTCGGCTGTTGGCAAATTAAATTTTTTGGCTAATTTTCTAACTTCAGGCTTTAAGTAATTTCCGATTGGAAATAAAATCTTGGCTAACTTTTTTTGATTTAAATTATACAAAAAATATGATTGATCTTTGTTTTTATCTTTAGCAGTAAGTAGCAGATAGTTATTTTTAATTTTTAATTTATTTTTTACTTTTGAATTGTTACTTTTAATTTTTGACTTTTGACTTTTGACTTTAACATAATGTCCTGTAGCAAGATAATCAGCGTCAAACTCGAGAAGTTTTCTAAAAAAAAATCCGAATTTTATATATTTATTGCAAGCAATGCATGGATTTGGTGTTAAACCTTTTTTGAAAGAATCTAAAAAATAATCAACAACATATTTTTTGAATTCTTTTTCGCAATTTAAAGAATATAATTTAATACCTAATTTCTGGCAAACGAGTCTTGCAGAATCAAATGAGTCTTGAGAACAGCATCTATTCGTTGCGCAAGTTTTATTATTCTTTTCATGCCAAAAGCGCATAAAAACACCGGTTACTTTATAACCTTGTTTTTTAAGTAAAGCAGCTGCGACACTGCTATCTACTCCGCCAGACATGGCGCAAATGACATGTTTTTGCATACGCGATATTATATATTTTTTTTGATTTTTTGTAAATACAAAAAGCCAGGAAATTTCCTGGCTAAAAATATATATTAATCCATTTTGATTACTTGTCCTGGCTTTAATGTTTCTCTTGGTTTTTCTTGCGGTTTTTCTTGCGGTTTTTTTTCTTCTACCTGTAATTTACCCTTCAAAATTTCGCTAAATGCTTTTTTAAATGGCTGATGTATTTGTTGTTGCTCTGAACTTTCAGTTCTTTTCTTTGGAAAATATCTGGCTTGTGGCATTGTTGCTTCATCTCTGACAATTGTTTCTGACCATTTTGAAATTCTATCTTCGACAATTTCTCTTTGTTGCGCATAACGTTCGCGAGAAACTTTGATGATTTTTTCTTTATGTCCCTCGATTTTTTTGGAAGGAGGAAGAGTTGTAGCGCTAAAAGCTTGAGAAGCAATACCATCAATCATCAATTTCAAATAAATATTATATTTGGTTAAATTAACTAAATCAATTTCTGTAAATATTGGCTCAAATTCGCTGACTAAGAATTCTGCATCAGCTGCTCCAACTCTGAAACAAGCGATTGTTCCGACATTGCCAAAAACAGCATCTCGGACTTTTGTAGAACCGCCAGTTTCTAGCTGACCAATGTATTGATGGCCAATAATTAAATTAAGATGGTACTTTCTAGCTTCTGACAGAATATCAGCAAAAGATTCAGTTGCGAAATTTTGAAACTCATCGACATAGAGATAAAAGTCTGCTCTTTCCTCTTCTGGAATATCAACGCGCGACATTGCAGCTAATTGAATCTTAGTAATAATAACTGCACCAAATAAGGCTGAGGCATCTTCACCAACTCGGCCTTTTGCTAAATTAAGAATTAGAATTTTTTTGTTATCCATTACTTCACGCATATCTATTGTTGATTTTGATTGGCCAACAATATTTCTAATTAAAGAAATGGATAAGAATTGTCCAACTTTGTTTTGAATAGGAGCGATTGCTTCTGCTTGAAATTTGTCAGGATATTTTGAATATTCTTCAACCCAGAATTGTTTGACAACTGGATCTTGAATTTTTTCAATAACTTTTTTACGATACTCTTTGTCAACTAAGATTCTCATAATGCCTAACATTGTTGAACCTGGATAGTCAAGCAAAGCTAGAATAGAATTTCTTAAAACATATTCAAGACGAGGGCCCCAAGAATCTGCCCAGATTTTTTTGAAAACACCGATAAGTCCTGAAGAGATCAAATGTTTGTATGCAGGATTAACATTTTCCATCACGTTAAATGCAATTGGGAAATCCATGTCTCCAGGATTAAAATAAATAACATCATTAATACGATTTGCAGGAACAAAATCGAGCATTTTTTCAGCGAATTCACCATGAGGATCAACAACACAAAGTCCATTTCCGGCATGAATATCAGAAATCGCCATATTTTCCATAAGGTTTGTTTTGCCCATACCTGTTTTTCCAATAACATACATGTGCCTTCTTCTGTCATCTCTTTTTATACCGAAAACTACTTTTTTATTGCGGTAATTGGTAGTTGCAAAATTCGAAATATCGCTATTAGCCATAAAAATAATGATTAACAATTAAATTTCTATTGCCTTCCAACAGGCAGATTACTTGGAGCTTCAGCTTTGCTAGCTGATGCGCTGATAACAGAAGGAGATTCAACAGAAACATAAGGAAAGTGAAATAAAGTAGCTAACTCTTCAATGCTCAATATGCATGGCGGAATTCCGGCATCCATATCGCGCTCTTTATAATATCTAACAATTTTCTTTTGTCTTTTAGGAATTCTAAATTTCCAATAATCAAGCTTAGTCTTTGTGTGTTTATCTAACCAAAACCAATTGAGATTTTGAGTATGCAAAAGTTTTAAAGCGCCTAAAATAGCAACAACTCCGCGACCTTTTTGATATACATCTTTTTTGGCAACATAAATATAACGAAATTTTGTTTCAAAACCAACTTTGGCGATATTTCTTTGAATAGCAGTCACAACATCTTGCTCGCCTGGAGATAGATATTGCATTAAAGATTCAACTTCTCTTTTTTGTTCTTTTAATTCAGCTGCTGGAACTTGCAAAATAGCATCAGTAGCGCTTAAAACATTGTGCCAGCCTTTAACGACTGTTTTTTTGAAAAAGTCTTCAGGAATATCAACTTTTTTTCCAATAAGTTTTGCGGCAATATTCTCGCCTTCTTTTTTCCAAGCATCATCAACTGGCCTAATTGTTATCTGAAGCCAGATCTGTTCGCCTTCGTTTAATTTTCCCATAACTTCAGTGTAAGCAGAAATTGGATCAATGAATCCTTTATCAAATTCTTCAGCAAATTGCATATATGTTCTGATAGGATATGAATCTGGCATCATTAATTTAAAATCAGTGCCAAAAAGTTCGTATTGTTCATTTGGCCATTTGTCTGGAATTGCATCAACGTAATCCTCAATTTCAAAAATCTCAGCATCTGGATAATGAGCATAAATATGAGCTTCAACAGCATCACGAAGTTTGACAGGTGTTCTGATAATAAATCTGACTTGGCCATTGATACCGACCAATTCTAAGCTAACTTGGGCTTGTTGTTCTCCCAAGATCCAAAATTCAGACCAGTTTGGAGGAGAATAAATGCCATGGAATCCTGCCAAAACTTGTTCCATTGATTTTGGACTTTTTTCGCTATCAGCTGGAACAGATACAGTAAGCAAAACATATTCAACGCCAGCTAAGAATTTATTATTTTGAATGCGATAAAAAGCGTAATAGGCTAAGAAAATTAAACCTAAAATAATCGCCCACCAGGCATGGACAAAAACAAAACCAAACGTGCTGAAAAAATCACGCAGTTGGCCAAAAAAATCAATTGGCGGTAATCCATTCATTTTATTTTTTTATTTTAAAAATTGATTAACTAAATTTATATTGTTTAGCTATAAACAATAAACAACTTAATAATTATATTTTATACTATTATTTATTTCCTGCCAAGCAGTATAAACCGTTAACTCTTTGGAATCTTTGTTTGTTTTGTAAAGCTAAAACGATTGTGTTCTTTTTTACAAATCTTTGTTCTAGCACTTTATTGATAATATTTTCTTTAGATAAAGTTTTACCAGATTCAATAATTACTTTTTCAATAATTTCAGCAACTGTTCCTTGTTGAAAACCCCATTTTTTCAAAGCATACATACCTCTGCCGACTAAAACGAATCTTTGATCTTTAATTAATTCATTATGAACTGTTTGAGGAATAGCTGTTTTTGTATCAAATTTTGCAGAATTAATAAGCTCAGTAATTTTTGTAAAGTGAGCTGGTTTATTGAATTTTTCTAATACAATATAAGCTTTGTCTTTGACGCCTTTTGGAACAATTTCTCTCCATTTTGACAAACCCCATTCATTGAATGGATTTTTTAAGATTTTCTTGCTTAATGATAAATATGAAACTAATGTTTTGCTATCTTTGATTTCTAATTCAAAACCATTTGATAAATTATTTTCCAAAACTGGTTTGCCTTTGCCTTCTAGATTTAAGACAAATGAATTAATAACTTTTTTAGAATAATCTAAATTAGCATCAACTAGTGACCATGTTTTTTTGATTTCTTCGTTTTCTTTGATTGAATTAAATTTTGAAGAAACCTTTAAAACAAATTCAATAGCATTATTATGAATTGGATCTAAATTGTATTTTTTTCTGAATTCTGACATCAAAAAATTATGCTCCATGATTTTGCCATGTTCATTGAGTAAATCTTCTAACATTGCTTCATATTTGTTTAATCCGGCAATTTTAGGAGATTTTTTCAATTCTGCTAAAGCTACTGATTCAATTTGTCTGACTCTTTCACGAGTGATTTTGTAAGTAGAACCAATGCTTTCCAATGTCATTTTATAATCTTCTCCCAAACCAAATCTTTTGATTAAAATACTTTTGGTTCTTTTTTTCAAACCATCAAGCATTTCTAGAATGTCTTTAGTTGGGTTAAATTCGTTAATCTTAGTCATAATTTTGGCTTAATATAGTCAAATCAACTATATTAATGAAGTTAATTAATTGTTATTTAAGTATAGCATAAATTTACAGAATTGTCAATAAGTTTTGCTATTCATATTAATTTAGCACTTATATTTGGTGGTGTCAAGTGTTTCAAGCTAAATTGTTAAATTGCTCTATTGTTAAGTGTCTTTTGACGTTAACAATTTAGCAATGGAACAATTGAACAATTAAGCATAAAAAAACAGCGTTATTGCTGTTTAAAAATCTAATTAATTTATATTTTGTCTAATATGCTTTTGATTCTGTCAACTTCTTGCTGGACAACTTCGCTTTCTTCGCCTTCTGTAGATTTGATGCCAATTTTGTGCATTGGTCTGCGCCAATCAAAATGGAGGTCAATCATAAAATTATTATCTTGATCGTATTTTGGATATGCATGAAAACGAGGATAATATGAAGCTCCAGGATGTCTGATAAAACTACTGGTTTTTGATCTTGGATCGCGCCAAGGTTGGTATCCAATTTTGCGCATTAATGTTAATGCGTTTTGCGAAAATTGCTTATTAAATTTTATCAACATAGAGAATTAAGAATTAAGAATTAAGAACAAAAAATGAGAAATATAATAAATTATCATAATTCATAATTCGTTATTCTTAATTCACATTTTATTGTTGAGTGGAAGTTTGATTATAAATTTCTTTAGCTGCATTCAAAGCTTCTTGTCTAGCTTTTTCTTTGATTGAATCATCGATATAGCCTCCTGTATCTTTTGGGGCTGTTACAGTATCTTGCGTTGTGGCATTCTCTGTAGTTTGCGTTGTTTTTTCAGTCTTTTTCTTGGTTGTTGTTTTTTCAGGCTCAGGATTTGCTGTATTTGTTGAAGTTTTTTCAGTATTTGTCTTAGTGCTCTTTTTCTTCTTTTTTTTCTTTGCAACTTTTTTATCAGCTTGCGTAAAATTTTTATAAGCTTTAATGATACTGCCCAGAGCTGATTGCTCCTTGGTGTCTTTTTTTGCTTCATAATCTAACCATAATGCACCACCAACTAAAATGACGGCTACCATGAAAATACGGAACGCTTTTGGAAAGAAATCTTTCATATTTTTTTTGTTTTATTTTAAAAATATAATACGAATATACGAATAATGCAAATGTTGCAAATATGCGAATTATGCGAATACTCTTCTTTATTTGATAATATCATAAAATATTTTTTTAGTAAACAGCTTGACTTTTTAATTAAAAAGTTATATTATATTTTATTGTTCCCTAGACAAGAAACAGCAGAGGAGGGCAAGAAAATGTGCTCCCCAAGCAAAGTGAATACCCTAACAGTAAGCGTTCATTGTATTGAGCGCTTTGTTGAAAGAAGACTAAAAATTCCTGATCTTAGTTACTACGATTTTTTTAAGTCTCCTGATCATATTGTTTCAGCTTCCTTGAAGATCAAAATATCGGCTCAAGAGAATTATTTTTCAAGAATGTTTGCTGATAAGAAATACCATGAAGCTTTGAAAGCTTTTGATCGCTTTTATGCAGAGAATGGAATTCTATGTCTTTCTACTGTTGCGCTCATGGTTATCGGACTATTTTATTCTGATGAAACCGTTGAAATTTCTGGCATGGCGGAATTGTATCTGAAGCAAGAAACTTCAGGCAACCCAAGGCTAGAGAATGATGTTAGATATTATAGATTTGATGATTTGATTTTTGTTGTTCGCGAGCAAAATATTATTACGTGTTTTTGGCTGGAACCGCATCAGATTAATGTCTTGGATGCCATTCTACATGGAGAATCTATCCAGCTCTTTTAGTCGCACTTTTTTGATCCTGTTATCTTGACAGGATTTTTTATTTGGGAACGTGGGAACGTGGGAGCTTGAGAGCGTCGGAGCGTGGGAGCGTCAGAACGTCGGAACGGTCGGACTTTCTGATATTCTAATTTTCTGAAATAAAAAAAATCTCCGAAAATGGAGATTACAATTGTACAGTGATTTCGACTTGGAAAAGATGGGCAATGTTGTTGGCGAGTTGTAAAACTTCATTATAAGAATTTCCATCATTAACTTCAAATTCCATAGTTCCATGAGTAATCATTAAACTACACAACTTTTCATTTAGGTCTTCCTCGTCTACATCTGGAGTAAAAAAGAAAAATAATTTTCCTAGCCACGACATTTCCTTGACATTCAACGGTTTGTATATATCGATTAAGGTATCTCTGTTTGTTGAACAAATGCAAGCATGCCTGAAATTGCTTGAATTTTCAATCCTAAGTTTATAACCCAATGATTCTAAATATTTACAAACCTTGTAGCATAATGTTTGACGATAATCATCAATATGGACTAATGGCGACAAGGCTAATTGATTTCCAGCAAATCCAACCAAACAAGATGTCATTTGTCTTTGCAGATTTTGCATGTGTTGATCAAGAGCTTGTCTTCTGGCTTGTTCTGGAACATCCGAAAATTGTTCTGTTGCTGTTTCTTCAAGTGATTCTCGATGCGCTTGCAAAAGATGTTGGACAGCTGCTTGTTGCCTTTCTGGATGATTTGCTAATGCATCAAAAAAATTAACTTGATTTTGCTGAATCAATCTTTGCAAGGCTTCAACTCGATCTTGCTGATTTGGCATTTCCCTCTTCTCCTTTTTTAGAGTGCGAATTTACTAGATAATATATAATGAATGATTTTTAATGTCAACGGGATTGGAGCTTCGGAGCGTGGGAGCGTGGGAGCGTGGGAGCGTGGGAGCGTGGGAGCGTCAGAACGTCGGACTTTCTAAAAATAAAAAACTGCTATGAATGCAGTTTATTGATATAAATTATATTTTTCCGCAGAACTTTCTGACGCTCTAACGCTCCCACGTTCTGAAGCTCCAAATTTTGGGTCCGAAGAGAATCGAACTCTTATCTATAGCTTAAAAGGCTACAGCTCTACCATTGAGCTACGGACCCACGCGAAGTTAAAAGTTAAAAAGTCTAAAGTTAAAAGTATTATTTTAAATAAAATTTAACGAAACAAAAAAGCAAGGTTTGCTTTATGGAAAATTAACATAAAAATAAACAAACTGCAAGACTATTTTTTCTGTTCTGCTTCTGGAGTGGTTGGTTCTTTCTGACGGATCAAATATAGTGCACCCATTGGAGCTAAAATCCACAAGAAACGTCCGATGTCTGAAGCAAAAGCAAACCTAACCATTGAAGATAAATATGCCAATGCTGTTGGTGGCAAGAATGACAAGACACAACTAATTATCAAACCAACTTGCAAGACGCTAAATAAAGCAATGACTGGAATACTTGGCTTACCGACAAAACCAGAAAGTGCGCCAACTCTTGATAGCAAAAAGAATATGCCAGCTATACAACCAAAGAATGATAAAATTTGTAAGACGAAAACTGGACCTAAGCCAAATTTCTGCGACATTTTTTCATTGATAAATGGCAGATTAGTTGTGATGGCCAGAGAAATATAGACGCTGACTAAAACAGCTAAAACTCTTTCTCGTCCTAAAGACATTCCATAAACAAGAATGGCAAGGACAAAAAAGATTATTATAAATAAATCCCAAGACGGCAAACTCCAGTTTACCGCAGAAGTTAATCCAGTAGGCATATGTTTTTGTTTTAATTATTTTTTTTGATTAGTTTTAGTATAACAGTAATATCAAATTATGTAAAATGGGAAGTGGATAAATCACGAAGTAGCAAGTAGTATGTAGAAAGTAGAAAGATCGTCTTGCTACATTCTACTTTCTACTTACTACAAGTTATTCGAATAGATCGTGAAGAAAATTATGCTTTTTGATTTTTACTGTTTGTCCATTTGTATTTGCTAATTCTAATAATAATTCTCTTTCTTTTTTGTTAAGCTTTGTTGGAGTAATAACTTTAACTGGAATTAACAAATCACCTGCACCTTGTCCGTTTAAATTCGGAAAGCCTTTGCCATCAATGACAAATATTTTTCCAGTTTGAACACCAGCTGGAATTTTTAATGCTATTTTGCCATCAAGAGTTGGGATTTCTATTTCGGAACCGAGAGCTGCTTGCGTAAAACTCAAAGGCAATGCATAAATTAAATTATCATCTTTTCTTTTGAAATATTTATGTTTTGCAACATGAATTGTAACATAAAGATTTCCAGCAGGACCATTTTTTTGACCTTCTTCACCTTTTCCGCCTAATTCCATTGTCTGTCCATCTTTGATGCCAGCTGGAATGTTGATGGATATTTTTTCATAACCTTGAACTTGTCCTTTGCCTTTGCATTTTGAACAATTTTGTTCAAATGTTTGCCCTTGGCCATTACATGCTGGACATACTGTTGCTTGTTGAAACATACCAAACATTGTTTGGCGAGCTTGCGTAACTTGACCGCTGCCATGGCATGTTTGGCAAGTATTAATTTTTGTACCTGGCTCATTCCCTTGTCCATGGCATTTATCACATTGTATCTTTTTATATAATTCAATTTCTTTTTCAATATTATTTGCTGGATCTTCAAAATTAATATTTAAATCAATATTAATATCATTGCCAGCAACAGCATTTCTATTGCCTTTTGATTTTCTTTTACCGCCAAAAAATGATGAAAAAATATCACCAAGATCAATGTCTTCAAAATTCACATTAAAGCCTTGAGAATTAAATCCGCCAAAAGGATTACCGCCATAAGATCCGCCTTGGCTTTGAGCTTGTTCAAAGGTTTGTCCATATTGATCATATTGAGATTTTTTTTCTTGGTCAGACAAAACTTGGTAAGCTTCGTTGGCTTCCTTAAATTTTTCAGCGTCTCCGCCTTTTTTGTCAGGATGATATTGATGAGCTTTTTTATAAAAAGCTTTTTTAATTTCATCTCCTGAAGATTCTTTAGTAACGCCTAGAATGTCGTAATAATCTTTGGGCATTTTTTTTGTAAACAAATTTAACACGTAGCGACAGGGCAGTGCCCTGTCGCTACGAACCACGACAAAATCTTAATTATTTTTTAGGTACTTCTTTGTATTCACCTTTTACTGTATTTGGTCCTTTTGGATCAGCATGTGGTGCACTTTGAGCTTGTTGTCCTTGAGCTTGAGAAGCTTGTTGTGCTTTAGCTTGTGCTGCTTGAGCGTCTTGGTACATTTTCTGACCAACCTTTTGTAGTTCAGCTGATAATTCTTCTGTTGCTTTTTTAACAACTGTAGCCTCTGCTGTATCTTTGACTTTTTTCAAAGCTTCAACTTTTTCTGTAATTAACTTTGTAGTTTTTTCATCAACTTTGCCTTTTGCGTCTCTTAAAGTTTTTTCAGCAGTATAAATTAAAGTTTCTGCATTATTCTTGATTTCAATTTTTTCTTTAATCTTTTTGTCTTCTTCAGCATGAGATTCAGCATCTTTTTTCATTCTCTCAACTTCTTCATCTGACAAACCTGAAGAAGCAGTGATTGTAATCTTTTGTTCTTTGCCAGTTGCTTTGTCTTTTGCTTTGACATTCAAAATGCCATTAGCATCAATATCAAAAGTAACTTCAATTTGAGGAATTCCTCTTGGTGCTGGTGGAATGCCGTCTAAGATAAATCTGCCTAAAGATTTGTTATCATTTGCCATTTCTCTTTCACCTTGCAAAACATTGATTTCAACTTGTGGCTGATTGTCAGCTGCAGTTGAGAAAACTTGAGCTTTTGATGTTGGAACTGTTGTATTTCGATTGATCAAAGCAGTTCTAATTCCACCTAATGTTTCTAGACCTAATGTTAATGGAGTAACATCTAATAACAAAATGTCTTTAACATCACCTTGCAAAACACCTGCTTCTACAGCTGCACCAACTGCAACAACTTCATCTGGATTTACACCCATGTGCGGTTTCTTGCCGAAAAATTCTTCAACTTTTTTCTGTACCATTGGCATTCTTGTTTGTCCACCAACCATGACAACTTCATTGATATCTGAGATGCTTAACTTTGCATCTGCCAAAGCTTTTTTACATGGCTCAATTGTTTTTTCTACCAAATCGCCAACTAACTCTTCTAGTTTAGCACGAGTTATTTTAATATTTAAGTGTTTTGGACCAGTGCTATCAGTAGTAATAAATGGCTGATTAACTTCAGTTTCTAAAGCGCTTGATAATTCGTGCTTTGCTTTTTCAGCTGATTCTTTTAATCTCTGGATTGCCATCTTATCAGTTGATAAATCAATACCTTGTTCTTTTTTGAATTCGCTAACTAAGAAGTCAATAATTTTTTGATCAAAATCATCACCACCTAAATGAGTATCACCATTTGTTGATTTTACTTCAACTGTGTCATTGCCTACTTCAAGAATTGAAATATCAAATGTACCACCGCCTAAATCGTAAACTGCAATTTTTTCATTTTTTTTCTTGTTGAAACCATAAGCTAATGCAGCAGCTGTTGGTTCATTGATAATTCTTTTGACTTCAAGACCAGCAATTTTTCCAGCATCTTTTGTTGCTTGTCTTTGAGCATCATCAAAATATGCAGGAACTGTAATAATTGCTTCTTTGATTTCTTCGCCTAATTTTTCTTCAGCGTCTTTTTTTAATTTTTGCAAAACCATTGCTGAAATTTCTTGAGGAGTATATTCTTTGCCATGCATTGTAACTTTAACACCTAAACCTGATTGAGTAACTTTGTAAGGCAAAACTCTAACATCTTTTTGAACTTCTTCAGAATCATATTTACGACCAATAAGACGCTTAACTGAATAAACTGTATTTTCAGAATTTGTAACAGCTTGTCTTTTTGCTAGCTGTCCGACGATTCTTTCACCATCTTGTTTTATTGCAACAACTGATGGAGTTGTTCGATTTCCATCTTTGTTTTCTAAAACTTTTGGCTCGCCACCTTCGATGATGGCCATGCAGGAATTTGTTGTTCCTAGATCAATACCTAATATCTTAGACATAGATTTGTTCTCTTTTTCTTTTCAGGTTTATTGCTTGAATAAAACTTGAAAAGAATTGAGATAGATGAATTATGAATAATGAATTATGAATAAAGATCTTTTTTCTTAATTCATAATTCTTGATTCTTGATTCTAGTTAATTTATTTTACTTCTACTTTTGCTGGTCTAATTATTTTGCCGTTAAGCTCGTAGCCTTTAAATATTTCTTTGCAAACGACTAATTTTTCTTTCTTTTCTTTATCTTTTTCTTCTTTGTAATTCACTGCTTCATGACATTTTGGATCAAATTCTTTATTAAGACATTCAATTTGCTTAACGCCATTTTTTGCCAGAACATCTTCTAATTGTTTCTTAATGAATTTGATACCTTGTACCCATGGGTTATTTTCTAAATCTTTTGGTACTGCATTATAGGCTGACTGAAAATTATCTAAGACTGGAATAATTTCTAAGATAACATTTTCATTTGCGAACTTTACAAAATCAACTTGATCTTTGGCTGTTTGCTTTCTTAAGTTTTGATAATCGGCTTGAGCGCGCTTCCAGCCGTTGAGATACTCGTCACTCTTCTTTTTTAATTCTTCGATTTCTTTATTCTCGTTTTTCTTTTTAAACATAGTTTTTAAATTATGAATCTTGAATCTGGAATCTAGAATCTTGAATGAATACAGAATTTAGAATGCAGAATTTTTTATTCAATATTCTAAATTCAATTCCAGATTCTAGATTCAAAATTCTAGATTCTCGTAATTAAAGGTAAAAATAGAATTATTAATAGACCTGATCCTAAAAACTTGGTTATGTGTTCTAACAACGATATATTTTTATCATAATGCATTCTTTTTGGACCGATAATGGCGATGAATCCTTTTTCACCTGACGGATATTTGATCTGTGAAACTATCATTGAACAATTATTGATATGAAGTGGATTTTCTTTGCCGATATAGACTTTAATGCATTTTGATTTTGCTTTGTCGCATAGAGTTTCAACATTTTCATCTAATAAATCAAGTGCTTCAGCAACATCATAAACTTCATCTGGATTTTTGAATTCTGGCTGTTTTAATAATTTTGGCATGCCAGCTTCCCAAATGTCTTGAGAATCTAGAACACCAGAAATAACTAAATTGTCAGATAATCTGGATAACAATCTTGCAGTTGATTTGGCTAATCTATTATATTTTGCTTTGGTCTTGATTAATTCTGTTTGTAATTGTCTTTGCTCATTTAAAGTTAATTCTTTTTCACCCATTAAACTATCCACAAAAAATCGATAGCCTTTGTCTGTTGGAGTTCTGCCTGCTGAAGTATGAGGTTGAGTCAAAAATCCCATATCTTCTAATTCTTTCATTTCATTTCGAAGTGTGGCAGAAGATAAATCAAAATGATATTTTTCAACTAAAACTTTTGAGCCAACTGGTTCGGCTGTTTGGATATATTCTTTGATAATTGCGTTTAAAATTGTTTTCTGTCTTGAATTCATTTTTTTATCTGTCATTCTGAGGCCGAAGCCGAAGAATCCCATGAATGAGCGTTCATTTTCGGGATCCTTCACTACGGTTCAGGATGACAGGGTTATTAGCACTCTAGTTTCGAGAGCACTAGCACTCTCTTATCTTTAGTGCTAATTATATTCTAGCAATAAAAAAAAACCTGTCAAGGTTTTTATGTGGATAAATATTTAATTTAAGATTTATTGCTTCTTTTTATATACAATTCAGTCAAATGTTTTTTGAAGTTATCTGAAATCTTTACTTGGAAAGAAAAATCTAAAAATAATAATGCAATTTCATCAGGCAACGAATCAATTTTTTCTAAAGAAAAAACTCTACCAGTTTGACTAATAATATGATAGATATCGGGAATTATGAAAGTGAGCTCCCTTACTCTTCTATAATCTCGGCGTCTAATTTCTTCCCAAATTTCCATATTCATTTTTAAATCAGGAATCTTTTTAACTTCTTCGGCTGTCATCATTTCTCCACCAATATTAAATTTCAATTTTCCTAAAGCTTCTCTAAAGTCTTCAACTTTTCCATAAGTAATTGGCGAATCATTTTGTATTGCTTCGTGAAATTCATTGGCTAAATCTTTAACTGTTTCTGATTCAGGTGTTCTTGCAATTTCAAGACCTATCTTTTCTGATTCTTTTTCAGGACCTTGAATATCTTGTTGAGTTAGTGGTTCTCTTTCTGGCATTTGTGTAAAAAACTAAAAATATAAATATAATTATTTCTTTCTACTCCTTTTTCTTAATCTACCAATTTGCGTTGTAATTCTACTTTGTACATTAAGAAAATGCTTAAAATCAATGAAATATATTGCTGCTTGATCTGGTAATGATTCAAGACCAGCCAATGAAAGCTGTCCTCGATGCTGACTTAAAAATTCAGCTTGCTTAACTGACAATCGAGTTATATTATCAAGAAATAGCTCTCCTTGATGATTACTAATAATTTCTGCATCTTGATCAGAAATTTCTTCAATTCCAAGCGTAAGATAACCTTTTCGTTCACATAATTTTCTCAATATTGAGCTAGGAAAATATTTTACGTTTAGCAAACGCACAGTTCCTACGTTTTTAAGAATATCTGCTACCTCTAGACTTACATAAGTCATTTGAGTAATAGTCGAAGTCGAATAATCACCGACTTTTATCCTTTTCCAAATTTCCATATTCAATTTTAAATCAGGAATCTTTCTTGCTTCTTCGGCTGTCATCATTTCTCCGCCAATATTAAATTTTAATTGGTCCAAAGCTTCTCTAAAGTCTTCAACTTTTCCATAAGTAATTGGCGAATCATTTTGTATTGCTTCGTGCAGTTCATTAGCTAAATCTACAACTGTTTCTGATTCAGGTGTTCTTGCAATTTCAAGACCTGGCTCTGATGTTTCTTTTTCTGGGCCTTGAATATCTTTTTGAGTTAATTGTTCTCTTTCTGGCATGTATGTAAAAAACTAAAAATATAGAAATTTAAAAAAATCCAAATTATAGTGCAATTCGCTGGTTTCAGAGTCCTCTCTGAAACCATGTCAACAGTGATGATGTGGTTGCAGAAAGGATTCTGCAACCAGCTCCTTGTTTTTTTGTTAAAGTGTTTAAATGTTTCGATAATCTAGAACACGAAAGTCTCCCACCATGGCTTTTCAACTGATATTTTTCCATTATTAGCATTCATTGTTGCTATTAAATCAAAAGTTGTATCAAACATCCATAATATTTTTCCGGAAATATTTAATGAAACTTTGTATTCTAAAATATTATTATTCAAAGAAAGATCTGCACTTTTGATTTGATAATCTTTATAACCATTGATTGCCTTTTTGAATAATGTATCAGCGAAAAAATTAATTGGGTAATCATTATCTTGTTTTATTGCAGAAAAAGCGCCATCTTGAATTCTTAAATTCAAATCTGTAATAACATAATTCTGTTCGCTTTTGATTTTAATCTTAGATGAATCATAAGACAAATCTATTTTTCCACTTGGAGCGCTTCTTAATTTAAAGCGAAAGATTGGAGTATCAGTAAATTTATAAAACTTATTTTTATATTCAAAAGTATTTGGTTCTGATGCCAAAAAAAGAAAAGGATCTTTTATATATTCTTTAACATAAAAAATTGGTTGATTATTTTCTTGTGTTAAAATATTGGAATTTATTTCAACAATAGTCATTCCATTTTTTTCGATTGTATCGATAATAATGCCATCTAAAGCAGGTAAAAAGTTTTTGATATCTGAAACTTGCTGTTCATTTTGTTTTTTTTGATCCGAAATTTCTTGTTTTATTTTATTATCAATTTCTTCAGTAAAAGATTCGTTTGATTGCTGATCAGAAGTCCTGGCAAAACAAGTAAAATTAGTTGCAAGCGCTAAAATTATTAGAACAAAAATTATTTTTATTCTCATTTTTTTGTTTTATTTACCAAAGATTTTAATTTATTAATAACTTCTTCCAAAGAGTAATCAGTTTTAATTAAATAATCATCAGCACCTAATTTCTTGCCCTTCTCAACACTTTCTTTATCACCTAAATTCGTAAGAATTATTACAGGAATATTTTTCATTTCAGGCTTGCTTTTTATCCTTTGCAAAACTTCAAAACCGTCAATTCCTGGTAAAAGCAAATCTAAAATAATAATATCTGGAATTTGTTTTTCCAAAGCTTGAAGTCCTTTTTCACCATCTATTGCTTCTATAACTTCAAAATCGTTTTGTGATAATTCAGCTTTTAGAGCATATAAAAGAGCTGTTTCATCTTCGACAATCAATATTTTTGTTGGCATAGCTATATTGTTAAATTGTTAAACTGCTAAATTGTTATACGTAAAATTACTATATACAATAATTGCTTTAACTTATATTTGTCGGCAACTCAATGTAGAATGTCGTTCCTTGATCTTGTTTGGATGCAAACCAAATTTTTCCTTTGTGAGTCTCAACTATTTTTTTAGCGATATATAATCCTAGACCCGTCCCATGAACAGATAGTAATTTGGCATTTTTACTTCTATGGAATTTCGTAAAGATTTTTTCTTGCTCTACTTCTGGGATTCCGATGCCATTATCTTTGACTGAAAAAAATATTTTATTATCTTTCAGCTCTGAATTAATTTTAATCTCGCCTTTTTCTTTTGTATATTTTACAGCATTATCAATTAAATTCTGAACAACAATTTTAATCTTTTCTGGATCTAACATTGCTTTTTTAATATCTTGTTTTTCAAAATTTATTTTAATTTGTTTTTTTTGAGCTTGCGCATTTACATCCTTAATTGCATTGTCAACGATCTGATTAAAGTCTGTTAATGAAAGCTCTAAACCAGTTCTTCCTTCTTCGATTCTTGAGACATTCAAAAGATCTTGAACAGTTTTGATCATTCTGTCATTTGATTCGTTCATTTGGGTTAAAACTTTTGTTTGCTCTTCTGATAAAGCGCCAATCCTTCCACGTAATAAAATTTCTAATAACCATCGCAAACTAGACAAAGGACTTCTAAGCTGATGAGAAGCCAAAGAAACAAATTCAGTTTTCATGTTTTCGATTTCTTTTTCTTTGGTGAAATCATGCAGGACTTTTACGAAACCAATAAAAGTACGACGATTATCGTAAACAGGAGAAGTTGTTATCCTTAAGTATCTTTTTTCAGGCGATTCTATTAAAATATTTTCTTCAATTGTTTTTAAATCAGTTGGACTTCCTGGAATTTTGTTAATGATTTTTTTAAGATTTGGAAATTTATTAATTTCTTTTCCAAAAGTTTTTAAACCAATAATTTGTTTTTTATCAATTCCTAAATATTTTTCTGCGCAAGGATTTAATAAAATAATATTGTAAGCATTATCAAGCATCAATAATCCATCGGAAAGATTCATAACTATTGATTCAGTTTTCTTTTTTTCACGTTCTGCAGTTAATTTTGCTTCCGTAATTCTGCCAACTCCTTGAGTAATTAAATAACCAGCAATTATAAGAATGATCGTAATTGCGATAACACTAAAAACGACAAACTCTGGAGACGTATAAATATTGGTCAAAATATAAGTTGCGATCATAACAATGATAGTTATGACGCCTGTAACTAGAAATAGAAAACTCGGACATTCCCAAAGCTTGAGATTATTTTTGTAGCACTCTGGAAAAATTGTGCAATATAATGGTTTTTTGTTGGTTTTGTTTTTCACAGTTTTTTATACTAAATTATATTTAGTTTAACATAATTTTAAATTTAAAACAAAAATGCTTGCATAAAAAATACCCCTAACCGGAATCGAACCGGTGTTCCTTGGTTGAGAACCAAGCGTCCTAACCACTAGACGATAGGGGCATGAAATATTTTATTATTATAAATAGAATATAATGGGAATCGAACCCGTCAAAATTTTCTGGGAAAATTTTGACTGTATGAATGAGAATCATACGTCCTAGCCACTTGACGAATGCGGCATGTTAAACTTAATAACCTAAAAACCTAAAAATATAAAATTTGCTTAAATTAAAAATATCAGAATTGACATAAAAGTCAATCTAATTTAAATAGGCTGAAAAATCAGCCTATTATTTAAAATTATAAATTACTTCTTATAATTCTCTTTTTACTTCTTCAATTTGTTCTTCTTTTGTTGGTGTTTCAAAAAGTTTTTCTAGATATTCAACATCAGATTCTTCCTTTATTCCAATAGAGTCAAGATATTTTCCATCTTTATCCTCAGTAACCATAACCCAATCAGCATCTTCCTGATTATCAGGATAAAATTTATAAACTTTGTTTCCTATTTTTACGCTAACGATCTTTTTTTCACCATAATTTTCATACGAAACTTCGCGATGTTCATCTAAAGCTTGACGCAAACCATCTGGAATATCTTGTTCGAAAATTTTTTCTAGATATTCAACATCAGATTTTTCGCTAATGCCAATAGAATCAAGATATTTACCATCTTCATCTTCAGTAACCATTGCCCAATCTGCATGTTCTTGGTTGTCAGGAAAAAATTTATAGGTCTTATCTCCTTGCTGTATTTTGATAACTTTTTTTTCACCATAATTTTCGTAAGAAATTTCGCGATGATCATCTATAGCTTGACGTAAACTATCGGGAATATCTTGTTCGAAAATTTTTTCCAGATATTCAACATCAGATTTTTTATTGATTCCAATGGAGTCAAGATATTTTCCATCTTTATCCTCAGTAACCATAACCCAATCAGCATCTTCCTGATTATCAGGATAAAATTTATAAACTTTGTCTCCTATTTTTACGCTAACGATCTTTTTTTCACCATAATTTTCATACGAAACTTCGCGATGTTCATCTAATTCTTGACGTAGATCATTTGTAATATCCATTTTTTCTTCTTCAAGATCAATTTGAGGCTCTTGTTCGATTTGCGGAGGGTTTGTCATATGTATTAAAAAGTTTTAATAACTTTCTTTAATTCTAGATTTTGGCTAATAACTCCTTCTTTTCCACCTTGAACTTCAATTTTATTTTGTGGCAATTCATAACCAGATTTTTGAGATGTTAGAACATATTTGTCTTTGCCAGCTAGGAAGCCATAACGGCCATCGCCTTTGGAAATATCAGCTAGCAACATTCTGCCGTATTTATTGTCAAAAAGTCTGACAATTGTTTTTGGCAAAGCTTTGTGCTTGGATTGATCAATTGTTTTGCCCCATGAATTCATGCGCTTAACTGCCAATCTCCTGAAGACAAAGAATAATATTATATCCAAAACAAATAATACTGCTGTCAAAATTGATGGGCTGATGATTAAGCAAAATAATCCGATAATTGGACCAACGATTGCAACAAATTGATTGAATTTATATTGTCGCCTTACTTTTAATAATTGGTTATCAGCATTTTTAATAACTTCTTTTGGCAATGTTTGTAAATCGCTAAGTGTCTTTATCGGAGTTGCAATTACTTTTGATGGATTGACTGGATTTTGCATGTAACCTTCTTGTGGGTCTAGAGGAATGTCAAAAGCAATAACGCCTTTTTCTTTTTGGTTATTATTTGATTGAACTGAAATTGTTTCACCAATATAAGTATTTTCTGTTTTTTCAGTTGTTAATTTTGATGGAAATATATAATAAGGCTTGGCAACTGTAATATAATAATCTCCTGGATCAACGATAAATAAATAACGGCCATGAACATCAGTAATTCTAGTTGCGAGCAATTTTTTGGTATTTTTGTTAAACAAACGGACAATAGCTAAATCAAGAGGCTGTTTACTTAATGAATCGAAAACAATTCCCCATCTTTTTCTTTTGCCAAAAAATAGAACTGGATGAGTAAGATATTGTAAAAGATAAGCAAGATATGGAAGCAATGAATTGATAAATGGGATTGCTGCCAATATTCCCAAGGCTGTTAATGCGGTTATTATTGGAGCAACGTAATTATTTATTATTTGTTGAATATCCTTATTTTTGAGAAAATTAAGAACATCATCGAAAATTTTAATAACATTATCAACAAATTTTTCACCGACAACTTTTTCTATTTCTTTTTCTATATTTTTTTCTTCTTCTTTAGGTTGAACAACTGGTTTTTTTTCTTCTTTTTTAACAATAATTGGTCCGCCAAATGCAGCACTTGAAACAGTATTAGAAACAATATTGCTTTCCGTAAATATTGCTCCTGGGTTGTAGCTGCCAATTCCTTTATTTGAAATAACTGTTCCAAATGGAACATCGCTATTAACTTGAACTTGAAATTCAATAAATCCTGAATTATTTGGATCAACAACGCCAATATCAACAGTAACTGCACCAGGATTTGTTTCGTTATAATCAGCATTATCATTATCTCTAGAATCAGAACGTCCGACACCATTAACATTAATTGAACCTGTAATATATGTAGTAGAAGATGAAATTGAATCGACGATTCTTAAATCAGCTGTCGACTTTGCACCTTGATTAATATAATCAATGCGATAATTTATAAAATCTCCTCGAGAAACAGAAGCTGCTCTTGTGCCGTAACCTATAAATAATTCAATAATTAAACAAAAGGCAATAATTATTGTGACAGTTCCACAAAATACTTTTTGTTTTTTAAATAGATAGCTGAAAGTTTTTGATATTCTGGCTCTATTCTTAAAGAAAGTAAAGATGAAATAAATTGATGAAACAATAAGCCAAAATGCGATTACGATAAAGAGGATTAAACTAAATTTTGATTTGACATTAAAATTACTGACAACTGATGTTGCTTTTTTTAGCATTGAGCTTCCGCTGCCTGATGTGCCGGCTGAAATTGCTGAGATGCTGTAAGTTTTGGTAAGAGAAATAAATGGGCTTGTTGATGAGATAACGTAAACTTCTGTATTAACAGTTGCCTCTCTATTTCCTGCTTCATCAATGCCAAAAAATTTCAAAGTAGTATTCTCGCTAATAAGTATTCGACCATTATAAACATTTGAGTTTTCTGTCGGCTCAGTGCCATCAGTTGTAAAATAAATTGTGGCTGGCTTGTCTGAAGTCAATTCTACTGCTTGAGGATTTTCATATATTCCACCAGGAGGGTTGGCTGATGTGTGTGGAGCTACAAAATCAAAAACATAAATTTCTGTTTTGACATCAGAGGTATTTCCGCAAGTATCAAAGGCATAAAATTTTAAAGTTGTATTACTATCGATTGGAATAGCGCCTCGGTAAGTTGTTCCATTTACAGTTGGATCATCACCATTTGTTGTATATCTAATTTTTCCTACTTGTTCATTTGCAGTAAGAGTTACATTTATTAGACTATTGAATGCGCCACCATCAGGATTTGCAGTAATTACTGGCGCATTAAAATCTAATGTCACTGTTGTTGATTTTGTGCTGGTATTGCCAGCAGAGTCTCTTGCATTTGCAACGACTGGATCTGAGCCTTGAGTTTCAGTTCCTAAAACACGATAAGAATATCGAATTGATTCTGCACCAGCTTGAGCATTGTTTGTTGTAGCGGAATTTCCGTCAACAGTGACAGATGGATTTTCAGATTGAGTTCCATCAATACTGACTGTAATACTAAGATCAGTATTTCTTTTGCCACAAGTTGGACTAACCGTCACATTGCTTATCACAGGTGCGACATTGTCAAGGCTAAAACTTGCAGAAGAGACAGCTGTTCCATCATAAAGCAGGTCATTTGGAGTGACACGAATCATTGCATTATTTGTATTGGCTCCAGGCGCATCAAGCTTTGAATTCCAAACAACATTAACAGTATTAGCTCCTGAAGATGTTGTAATATATCCTGCAGCAGTACCAACTTGATAAGCTGTACTATTATCAATTTTTGGATCGCCAAATGTTGCAGTTGTATCAGCGTCAGTCGTTGAAAGAGTTGCTTTTCCAGGCCAGGTAGCGCCATTGTCTAAAGAATATTCAACTTTGGCGCGTGAATTATTATAATCAGGATCGCTAAGTGTAAAAGAAATATTTACTCTACCTGTGCCATCAGTTACTTGAGAGGCAGTTACACTACCTGCGGTAATAGCTGGATTTAATGAAGTTCGGTAAACTGAACCAACAACACTCCCTCCAGCAATATTGCCATTAGCAGAATAAAGATAATTATTTAAAGCAATTAGTCCGTATGTAGAATTAATGTTTGCATTGCCAAAACCTGATTCATTAATCTGTTCAAAAGTTGCCCCATCAATTGACATCCAAATTCTAGTGCCGGCATCGTCACGTCCAGTTCCTACATAGAGTGCATCACGATTAACTAGCATCGATTGAAATGTTCTACTTACAGCAGTTGCACCAAAACCGTCAGCGCCAACTTGCGCCCAATTTGCAGGATTAGTACCATCTGAAGTTCTCCAAAGTTCTGCACTCTGTATTCCACCAGATTTTTCTGTGCCAGCATAAAGCTGATTATCATAAACTACTAAAGATTGAACTGTTTGATTATTATCTCCAAAACCATTATTATTCGAAACATTCCAGTCGACGCCTTTACAACTAGTACAATACCACACCTCACTTGTCGGACTGCCAGGAACGCGTCCTGTTCCAACGTACAAAGCATTGTTGAATGTTGCCATACTTGCTGCGGATACATTATTAGCATCACCAAAACCGCTAGCTCCATCAACTCTTGACCAATTAGCTTGGATATTACAGTCTGAAACAATTGATTGACAACTCCAAACTTCGGCACCAGTAACAAGATTTCGAGTTCCAGCAAAAATATAACCATCATATTCAACTAAAGAACTAATTTCAATATTGTTGACATTTGAAAGTCCTGGATCAGTTGCAGCAGCCCAATTAACAGCTTGATCACAATCAGTAGTTAAATCGCAACGATAGATAAGTCCTCCAGCAGCATTGCTGACACCAGCAAAAATTGCACCATCAAATTCGATTAATGAATACGTACTCCTGTTTGCCACAACACCGAAACCGTCACTGTTAACTTGAGTCCAATCTGTTCCGTTAGAGCTTGAAAATAATCTTGTGCCAATAGTTCCAGAGCCATCATAAGTGCCGGCATATATTTTTCCGTTAGAACTTAGAATTGAAGCAGTTGCAGTTGAACCAACGTTATTTGCAACTTGAGTCCAAGTCAAAACTTCGGCATCTGTTTTTTGAGCATTATAAAAATTATTGCCAAAAATAAGAACGGCAATTATAACAAAAATTGTTGGGATGACTATCCAATTCTTAATCAAATTTTTCATGTTTTAATTTTGTTGTTTGTTTTATTATATAATATTTGTGCTTTTTACACAACTGACATTGTTAATATCTTTTACATAAATATTATGTTTTTAGAACTTAACATTGTTCAATTGTTAAATTGTTGAATTGTTTGCGTATTTAACAAAAAACCTCGGGAAAATCCGAGGCTTTGTTAATATATTTCTCTACTCAAAGAAGAAATCTTGGCTATCCGATGTTTCTAAATTAGTTAAATTAGATAAGGCATTCTTTTCTGCAATGACAAACTTAATCTTTTTTAATGTTCTGAAGTAAAATGATGGAGCAAATGGTCGGTTCTTTGTTTTAATGTCTAACGGATTTGGAATTGGATTCTTTGGAGGCTTAACTAAATAATTTCTGATTTTAAATTTTAGTGTATGCGTTATTTTGTTTTGGTATATTCGATATGGTCCTCGCCAGATATTGTCTCTGTCTTTAATGAATAATCTTAGATTTTTTTCTTTGATATTCGTCTTGTTTAATTTTGTTTTTGAATATCTGACTGAAATTCTAAAATTAATATGCTTGTTAACATTTTTTTGATAAGCTTTTTTGACTGTGCCGATATTTGATAATAGCTTTAAGTATCCTGGATAACTGTTCTTTTTTGTAAAACCGTTAAGATGCTTCTTCTTGTTTCTGATTAATTTAATATATAGATCTTTGATTGATTTTTGTTTAGGAAGAAGATAGAAAAGAAGATCAGCATTATTTTGTTGACTTTGATAGGTTTGATTTAAGACTGCATCTTCAAGATTGATTCTTTCGATAAAAGGAATTGATGTAATAATTATGTAATTTTCTGTTTTAATGTTTTCAATATTTCCAGCATTATCGACTGAAAAGAATTTGAGAGTTGTTGTCTGATTAATTTCAATTGGTGATAAATAGACTAAAGATGATGTGGTTGGTTCTGTGCTATCGGTTGTGTAATATGTTTTGCTAACTCCTGTATTACTATCAACTGCTGTTAAAGTAACAGTTTGAGTCGATGTATAAGTTCCACTAGCAGGAGAAGCAATTGTAACTGGAGCAATAGTATCTATAACATAGTTTTCTGTTTTAATTGATTCTTGGTTATCAACAACATCGACAGAAAAAAACTTTAGAATTGTGTTAGAAAAAATGTCTAAAGGAGAAACATATTCAGATGAATTAGTCGTTGGATCCGTTCCGTCAGTTGTATAATATGTTTTATTACATCCTTGACCACTAACATCATCACAAGATAAAGTTACAGTTTTTGAAATATTGTAAATTCCGCCAGTAGGAGTTGCAGTTGTAGCTGGAGCAGTACTATCTAATACACCCGCTAATGCTTGCGCAATCTGACCATTTCCTGCTTGAGTAAAATGAACACCATCTTGATCATAAGCGGCTTGTATATCCCATAAATTTCCGACATCTCCTCCAGGCCTAAATTGACCTACATAACTACTTGTATCTACAACAATAGCCTTTGAATAACCAGCAGCCAAAGTTGCAATCGCAGAATTCCAATCATCCCTAATCTGCATTTGAGAATTTGTGCCATTTGACCAAGGAAGAATCTTCACAACTAAAATCGTTGTAATACTATCACTCGCTTGTGCGGCATCAAGCATACTTGTCCAATTTGCCAAAAGTGTTGCCTTAGATGTAGCAGGATCATAAGAACCAAAATCATTTACTCCAGCTTCAATAACAGCGACTCGCGGATGTAAATTTATCATATCTTGAGTAAAGCGAGCAGCTATTTGTGTAGAAGTTTGAGCACCAATACCCATATTTTGATAAGTATAGCCCGTCAAATTACTAAATTGTCGTTCTAGCGTTGAAGGAATATTTGTTGTCTCAGTAGTATGAAGAAAACTATAATTTGTATAATGCCCAGATATAATTGAATCACCAATAAATGCCACTTGCGGTGCCTGCATATAAATTTCTACTGGCATTACCCCGCTAGCAGTAGTCTTACTTTCCCAATCCATGCTAGTTGATGAAATAGCAGTATCAAACATGTAATAAGTGGCTGCACTTCCAGGACTATAAGCATAAAAATTTTGGATACCATTTGATTCAATTCGCATGCCAATATAATCACCCTCCAAAACTCCGATGATGGGAGAAGAAAGATCAACAGTAGCAAAATCTCCGGCAACTAAACTATCCACAATATTATTACTAGTACCAACTAAATCATATGTTGATCCATTTTTTCGCCAAATCCTTATATAAAATCCAGTAAGATTTGTCTTATTTACAGTATATAGACGAACTCTGTTAACAATACCATCCTGACGCATTCTATATTTATGCGCTTTCATCAAAAGCTCCATGTTTGTATGTCCTCCAGTAACTCCAAAATTTGCAGGTGAACCGGATTGCGCTGTATCATAAGGACCAACAATTACTTTATCTGAATTAGCTATATACGGTGGATAAATTTTATTAGTCGTAACAGTAACAATATTGGAATAAACAGTTGCCGATGTTGCATCTGTATATACAACTCTATAATCATAACTTGTATCAGAACTTAATCCGGAATCAGTCGCCGGACTTAAAGTAGCTCCACTAACATCTGACCAAGTATCTAATCCATGCAAACTTCGTTGCAATTGTTCCGTTATAGGATCTGTACCATACAATGAATGTGTCCATAACAATGTTGCCGAGTTTGCAGTATGAGAAGATTCCGACACAGTACCACCTGAAAAATGTAAAACTCCAGAAGCTTGAGCATGATCAAAAATTTTTGTATCACTTAAATTAGTATAAATTGCTAGATGCTGCATTTTACCACCATTAAATAATGATGTTCCTGCGCGACTCATTAAATATAAAACTGAATTTCCAAAATTATTTGTATTATCAAGATTTAATGGTCTTGACTCAGCTGTTTGTAATATCCCGTCCACATATAAATTCACTTCATCCGTAGCAACACTTTTATCAAACACAGCAACTATATGATGCCATGTTTGTAGTGATGCCTGTGCATACTGTGCATAATTGTAACCTACATTACCTTTGACGGCAGGTGCAAACTTATCATTAGGTGAATTTCCATTCTTAGATGAAAAATAAAAACCTGTTGTTTGTGTTGCTATGCTTGAACCAAGTTCCCATACCATTAATCCTCCTGATGCATCATAATTATCAAAATAAACTAATGTCTCAACTAAAACCTTACTATAAGAAGTTAGGTTAATACTTGATGCAGTTTGTCCAAAATTAGATGTACCATTAAAAGAAACTGCTGTTCCATCTACTTGTCCATTTTCTCCAGCAGTCGCGCCAGTAAGATTAATTGCCGTGCCACCAACTACTGCGGACAAACTTGTTGCTCCAGCCGCTTCATCCATCGGCCAATAATAAATAGGAGAATCAGCTTCAATCACGTCTCTATATGCCGCTTGCGCAACTGATAATGAAAGAAACAATACAGAAAAAATTGCTATAAAAAAAAGACTCAAAAGAATCTTGTATTTTGAAATACCAAAAATTTTTACTTTTCCATTAAGCCCCCCCCCTCGTACTTTTTTGATTATATTAAAATTATCCATTTTGTTTTTATAAATCAAAACTTATTGCAAATTATTTTATAACTCGCCATTAGTTCGTTGTTTATTTAAGTATACAACTTTTTTGTTTTAAAAACAAACTATACTTTATTGTGCATAATTCTTAAAAATAGGGAACAAAAATTTTTGTTCCCTACTGTACTTATTTTTTCAACCATTCAGTACTTTGTCTAACTAACAATTCTGGCGCTTTTTCTGGCTCTGCCATTAATTCTTTGGTTATTTTTTCCATTCTCATGCTTTGTGAGCCTTTGATGAGAACAATATCGCCAGGTTTTAAAATTTTATTTTGGACGAAAAGTCCGGCTTCTTCTGAATTTTGAAATGTAAAAACTTTGTCTTTTGGAAAACCAAATTTAATTGCTTCTGATGCAATATATTCTGAAGCCTTGCCAACTGCAACGATAAAATCTGCTGATTGAGATGCTGATTTACCGACATCTTTGTGGGCTTCTATTGTCATAGTTCCTAATTCTAACATGTCAGCTAAACAGGCAATTTTTCGGCCAGATGTTTTTATTTCTTTTAAAACATTTAGAGCTGATAATGTTGCTTCTGGCGAGGCATTATATGAGTCATCAATTAAATATGTTCCTTTAATTCCAGGAATTAAATTCATTCTTCCTTTTGGAGATTGATAATCGTATAGCGCTTCTGAAATTTCAATTAAATTAAATTTCATTGAAATTGCACATGCAGCTGCTGCTAGTACTGCGTAAATTTGAGTTTTGCTAAAAATATTTTTTAATCTGACTGGAACTTCTTTGCCTTGATAGCGCATTTTGAAACTATAGCCTTGCAAACTTTGTCCTTGCGAAAAATCGGCATTAAGTGTTAAATTATCTGCTTGCAATTCTGATCCTTTTGTAAAACCGAAAGTGATTGTTTTTGCTTTTGTTTGCTTGGCTGATAAGCGAACTGCAATGTCATCATAATTTAAAATTGCTGTTTCTGTTGATTTCAAATTAGTAATTATTTTTGTTTTTTCTGAAACTAATTCTTTTGGACTTTTGAAAAATTCAACATGAACTGGTTTTTTGCCAATTGCAGTTATTACAGAAATATTTGGAGTTGCTAAATTTAACAGATAATCCATGTCATTTGGTTTATCTACTCCCATTTCAAGAACCAAAATTTTTGGATAATCTTTTGAGTAAATTTGTTTTATGCCTTTATTGAAAATATTTAACCAACATAAAATTGAACGATTAGCTGTTTTTTCGCCGATAATTGTTAAAGGCAAACCAATTTCATTATTATAATTGCCAATTGTTTTTCTGACAGAAAATTTATTTTTTAAGACATGATAAATAGCCTCAACTGTTCCAGTTTTTCCGACACTGCCGGTAACACCGATGATGATTGGATTATGTTTTTTGAGAATAGATTTTGAAATACTTTTTAAAATTTTTTGAAGTAAATTTTTCATGAGATAATTAAATTACAAGCACCAAATTCCAAACAAATCTCAAATTCCAAATTACAAGAATATATTTGTGGCTTGTAATTTGTTTTTTGTTTGGAATTTGGGATTTGTAATTTGGAATTTAGCTACTCGGTGCTATTTGATAATATTTTAATAATTCTTGCGCAATTGATTTGAATGCTGGACCAGTAACAGATTCCGCCCACACATCTCCACCAGGATTATTTAATTTTACTAAGATCGCAAAACGAGGATATTCGATTGGACCAAAACCGACAAAAGTGGTGATTTTTTTGTTTGGATCATAACCTTTTCCATCAGCGCTTGGAACTTGAGCTGTGCCTGTTTTTCCGGCAAGCTTATAACCTGCAACTCTTGCTGGCTGTCCAAAACCATTTTCCATTACTGAAACCATCATTGCTGATAGTGTCTCTGCTGTTTCAGGTTTGATCACTTGACGGACTGCTTTTGGTTTTGTTGTCTCCTCTGATCCGTCTGGTCTAATAATTTTTTTGACAATATATGGTTTCAATAATCTTCCTCCATTTGCAACACAAGCGATTGCATTTATTAACCTTAATGGAGTTGTTGCAATTCCTTGTCCAAAACTCATTGTAGCAAAATCCATTTCAGACCATTCATTTGGTTTTTTAACATTTGCACCAGCTTCTGTATCCAAATCGATGCCAGTATTTTCATCAAAGCCATAATTAATTAGGTAATCATACATTTTGTCTCTGCCCAAGGTTCTTGCAATTTGCACCATGCCAATATTATTTGATTTTTCTAGAATTTGAGTAATAGTTAATTCGCCGTTAGCTTTTTTATCAAAATTTTGGATAGTGTATTCGCCAATCTCTATTTTACCGTTATCATTAAATTTTGTTTCTGGAGTAATTAAACTTTGATCAAGAGCCATAGAAACAATTAATGGCTTGAAGGCAGATCCAGGTTCATAAAGTTCGTAGATACTTGAATTGCTGAAATCATTAACGTTTTCAACTTCAGAATAACTATTCGGGTCAAAATTTGGATAGCCTGCCATGGCAATTATTGCTCCTGTTTGCGGATCTAAAACAATTGCTGAACCGCTTTCAGCGCCATTTTTTTCAACTGCATCCTTCACAACTGTTTCTACTTTGTCTTGAATTAAACGATCAATTGTTAAGACAATGTCACTGCCATCTTCTGCTCCTTGAACTAAATTTTTTGAGTTGCCAGAAATCATTTCTCCTAAAGTATTTTTTTCACTTTGCAGAAAGCCATTTTTGCCTGAAAGTGTATTGTCATAAAAACCTTCAACACCATATTGTCCTTTTTTTTGATCATTGACAAAGCCAACAAAACCTAAAATATGCGAGCCTAAAACTTTGTCAGGATAATATCGCCAATCCTCTGTTTGATGGCTGATGCCAGTCAGATTTAGATTTTTAATTTGTTCTACTGTGTCGCTTTCAACTTTATGCTTTATTGGAACATATAGTTTTGACTCATCAGAAATTAAATCGTAAATATCGTTTCTAGACATTGAAAGTAGAGGTGATAATAAAATACTGGTTGCATTTTTATCTTCAATATCCTTTGGAACAGCATATACTAAATTCATTTTTTTGTTAATAGCCAATGGATAAAGTTTTTTAGAGAATTTGTCTTCAACATAAATCTCGCCTCTTTCAGGTACTAGTTCTTCAAATAAACTATGCTGTCCAGAAGCTAAAGCTTCATAATAGCCATGTTTGACTACTTGCAGATTAAATAACTTAAAAACAATAGCGATGACAGCTATTATAATTATGACAAATAAAAAATTTAGACGATCAAAAATTGGATTGTTTCTTTGTTTTTTCATAATTATCCACAAAGTGTGCTTAAAATTAGTCTTTTGATAGAGACTTAAAAATTTGTTAAGATGATAATTGCTCTACTATTATTGTGAATGGCCATTAGTCATTTATATTACCATATTTACTTGTCTCGTAAACATGTAAATTGGTTATCCATTAATTTGGATAGAAGCTTTATATTTAGTTAGTCACTAGATATAAAATCTAGTTAGTCACTAGATTCGGCCTTTGTAAATGCAATATTAGTAGAGTTTTTTTGTTGGATAATATTTAATTTTTAATTTTATCTATTCATAACAACGACAGAATTGCCGATTTTATTTATATAAACGATATCTTTTGTATCTACTAGATTTAATTGTTTTGCTGATTGTTTGATGTGATCCATTGATCGAAGTTCAGCTGATTTAATTTCTAAATCTTTATTATCTTGTTTTAATTCTTCAGCTTTTTGTTTTAGTTCTAAAACTTCATAGCTTTTGGTCTGAGATTGAAAAACTTGAGCAAGAAACAAAAGTCCTAAAGCACAAAATAGGACAACTGTAACTATTGTTAAAGTAACAGGACCAGCTGATAATTTGTTTTTAACGGTTTTGTTACGATTTTTAGAATTTAAATTTTTGTTGATTGTTAAATACTTTGACATTTTATTTTTGTTTATTTTTTTATGTTTTTATATTTTTTCAGCGATTCTTAATTTTGCTGATCTCGCTTTTGAATTGTTTTTGATTTCTATTTCGGTTGGAATAATTGGTTTTTTTGTTAATATTTTCAAGGATGCGATATGTAGGCATTGGCAAATCGGAATTTCTGGCGGACAAATGCAGCCTTTGCTTTCCGTCTGAAAAAATTGTTTAACTATTCTGTCTTCTAGAGAATGATACGAGATAACTGCAATTTTTCCTTTTGGTTCAATTATTTTTATTGAATCCTTTAAGGCATTGGTAATATTTTCTAATTCATTATTTACTGCAATTCTGATTGCTTGAAAAACTTGAGCTAAATATCTATTTCTAAATCTTTCTGGAGCAAGATATTTTACAGTTTCAGCTAATTCTTGGCTAGTTTTTATTTTGCCTAATGTTCTTTTTTTAATTATTGTATCTGTTAATTTCCAATAATTTTGAATTTCTCCATATTTTCTAAAGATGTGTCTTAATTCTTCTGGTTTCGCTTCATTGACAATTTGAAATGCTGATCTGTGTTTTCTTGTTGATTCATCGAATTTCATATCGAGCTTTCCTTCGGTCTGAAATGAAAATCCGCGAGAACTTTGAAGTTGATAAGTTGAAAGACCGAGATCAAATAAAATTCCTGCAATATCTGTGAACTTATTTTCTTTTACTATTTTTTCTATTTCTTTAAAATTTTTGTTGATGAAAATAATTCTGTCTTTATATTTTTCTAGTCTTTTTGAAGCTCTTATAATTGCATCACCATCTAAATCAAATGCCATTACTTTTCCATTAGGACCTATTTTTTCTAATAACATTTCTGTGTGTCCGCCATCTCCTAATGTTCCATCGATATAATTTTGGTTTTTTTGCGGGTTAAAGATTTTTATTATTTCTTCTGAAAGGACAGGTACGTGATAGATACTTTGCATGAATCATGAATTATGAATTAAGAATTATGATTTGAATTACGAATTTTGAATAATGATTAATGACGATATTCATAATTCATGCTTCGTTATTCAAATCATGATTCATTATTCATGATTCGTAATTCTCGTTAAACTCCTAACTCACCTATTTTTTCAGCGATTTCACTGCTATTTTTTTCAGTATTTGTTTTGTATATCGTCCATTTTTCTTCATCCCAAATTTCCAAACGATTATATAATCCAGCGATAATAACTTTTTTTGTGATAGATGAGAATGTTCTTAAATATTGAGGTATAATTATTCTCCCATGACTATCTAAATCAACATCCATTGCTCCAGCCAACATCAATCTTGAAAATGCTCTGGTATTTGCTTGGCTGATTGGAAGGCTAGCTAATTTGTTTGCTAACTTTTCCCATTCTTCTTTTGTATAAAGGAAAAGACAATTGTCTAAACCGCGAGTAACAACTGCTCCTTTTTTAATTTTGGAACGAAATTTAGAAGGAATCGCTAAGCGACCTCGATCATCAATTGAATGTTGGTATTCGCCAATGAACATCAGGATAAATTAAATAAAAAATATCATCTTGAAAATCTCCCATTTTGTCCCATTTTGTTCCATTTCAAGTTTATTATACTCCATTCATATACTACGTCAAGGATTTGAATGAAAAATTCTTCTTATTTTTTTGCTTAAATAAGCCACGATAATGGTAATGAAAAGTTATCAACAACGATGATATTAGAAATTAGAAATTTAATATTAAATTTACTAATTTCTAATATCTAATTTCCAATTTCTAATGGATTAAAAAACTGCCATTACGACAGTTATAATTTAACTAGTTAAAAAAATAATTAAATTTTAGCGAAATAATTTCATTCCAAATTCTTGCTCTTTTTTCTTATTCTTTTCATCCTGTAATTTGTCGACTAGAACTTTGTGCTTTTTGTCTAGAATACTATTTAAAAATCGATCATCAATTTTTTTGCGGTAATCAAATTCTTTTTTGCTCATGACTGTATAATTCAATTCCTGTCCTTGCTGTTTTTCTAATTCATTAATAATTTTTACTAATTTATTTTTTTCAACATTATCTCCAATTATTAAAATATCAACTCTGCTATCTGATCTTGTAAAAATTCCAGATAATGCAGCAAAATCAATGCTTTTAATTTTTTTAATTTCATCAGCAACTTTTTCTTTTGGAACAATATTTGCTTTTAAGATTAATGAACTTAATTCTTCGATAATAATACTTTCTTTATTCAGTTTATAAAACTTTTTTTGATCTTTATCAAATGTTTTTAAAAGTCCGACATTTGTTAAATTTTCTAATTCTCTTCTGATTGAATTAATTCGTTCTTGCAATTTTCTGGTAATTTCACGCACATAAAAACTGCTGTTTTGATTTTTGACAAATAAGCTTAAGATTTTTACTCTTGTTTTTGAGCCGAAAAGTTTTTCAAGAACGTTTTTCATGGCTGTTAATTAACTTTATAAAATGTTATCATTTACAGTATAAAATGTCAACAAGCAAAGATATTTCCGCGTCTTGCTAATATTTTAAAGTCTAGTTATAATAAATTAGAAAAGAATATAATACGAATTTACGAATAATGCAAATGATACGAATATACGAATACTTCGATTCGCATATTTGTAGATTTGCATAAATTCGCAAATTTGTATTATGTTAATAAAATACGAAAATTTAACAGTTCATGATATTTCAACTAATGAGACATTTAGCAAGTCTTTTGTTTTTGATGCGCCAAATAGAAAAATGAATGAATTAGGAAAATTAGCAGTTGTTGTTGATGTTGATATGAATACTGATTTTGCTTCAAAGATGTCAGAGATTATTTCTGAATGCATTAAACAGGAATATTTTAGATTCAAAACATCAGAAAATAAGACACAAATGCTTGGGCATTTTGAATCAGCTTTGAGCAAATTAAATCAGGCATTATCAACATTAGCAGCTGAAGGCTATGTAGAATGGATTGATAAATTGCATGTTGGAATTGCAGCTTTAAGTTTTAATAAGATACATATCGCCTATACTGGATCAACAAAAATATTTTTATATCGGCAAAATGAAGTCATTGATATTACTACTGGTCCAAGCTCTTCTCAATCAAATCCGATGAAAACTTTTATTAATGTTGTTTCTGGAGATATGCAGATTAATGATAAATTATTAATGGTTTCTCCGAATTTTTTGAAATATTTTTCGAGTGAAAAAGTTAAAAGAACTTTATCGCAATTCTCTGCTAAAGATGCAATTTCTAATTTCAAAAATTTACTGCAAAATTTCGATAATTCGGCTTTATCAGCTGTTGTTTTGGAATTAAAAGATGAAAAAGAAGCTTATGAAGAAGAATTTGATTTCTTGAAAAAACCTAGAACGAAGAAACAGACAATTGAAGATTTAATTAATGAGCGAGCCAATAAAAATGAAGTTGGTTCAATTGATGAAAAAAAATCAGTGCCACCAGTTCGTCCAGCAAATGAAGATTACAAAGTTTATAATTATCATGAAGCAAAACAAAAAAGATCGGCTTTAGATATTGATACTGATGACGACATTTTAAAAACATTGCCAAGAAAAAGAGAAAAACAATCTTCAGGATTCAATAAATATATTGAATTAGCAAAAGATAATATTTTGAGATTCAAAGATAATGCCTTGCCTGTTTTCGAAAAAGTTGCTGGTTCTATAAAGTCGTTAAAACCAAAATCTAAAGTTCCAGAAAGAAGAATAACAAGCAGAAAAGCGATTTCAACTCGATCATATCTATCTCCAAGAATACAGCCATCAGAAAATAAATTACCAAAATTAGGATTAGATAAAATAAAAGGTGTCTTTGCTGATGCATTTTCATTCGTTGCTGGCTTACCAAATAAATCAAAAATAATTTTAGGCAGTGTTGTTGGCATAGGTTTTATTTTTGGATTTTTTATGTTTTTCCATTCCAAAGGTCCAGAAAACAAAGACGTTGCTGTAACAAAAAAAGTTGATGAAAATTCAATTGTCCAAGCTCAAGATTTGAAAAAGAAAGCTTCTGATTCATTAATCTATGGCGATAAAGAAAAAGCAAAAGGTTTTCTTCTTGAAGCAACGACTATTTTGATTGATGCCAAAAAAGATAAAAAATTTCAAAAAGATGCTGAAGATTTGTTGAAAGGAGTAACAACAGATCTTGATAAAATTAATAATGTTACAAGAATAGAAAATTTAGATTCAATTTCTTTGCCAGCTGATTTTAATGCTAAAGGAATTTTAGGACTTGGCGGAAAATTGTATTCTTATGATGAAAATAAATCAGAAGTATTTTTAGTTAACGAAAACAAAAAATCTTTAGATAAAGCATCTAATGAATCAAATGGCGTTGGCAATTTAAAATATGGCGCAATAAATTTATTTAAAGATTATATTGAGTTTTTGACTGATTCAAATTCTGTTTCTGAATTTGTATTAGATGATAATAATATTTATAAAGTTGATTTTGAATTAGATTCAAAAGAAAAAATTACTGCTTTTGCAAATTATTTTGATGCATTATATGTTTTGGATAATACTAATGATCAAATCTGGAAGCATCAAAGAACAATTGATGGCTATAATAAAGGAGAGGCTTGGTTAGATGGAGTTGATAATGGAATTAAAGATGCTAATTCATTTGCAATTGATGGCAGTATTTATGTCTTGAAAGATAATGGTGAGATTGTCAGCTTTTTGTCTGGAAAGAAAGAAGATTTTTCAATTAAAAATTTAGATAAATCTTTTGCTTCTGGAAGTAAAATATTTACATTATTAGATTATAATAATTTGTATGTCTTAGATCCAGCTAACGAAAGATTGGCCGTCTTAGATAAAAATGGAAATGTTTTGAAGCAATATGCAAATACTGATTTCAAAAATGCTAAAGATATATTTATTGATGAAAGTAAAAATAAGGGATACGTGTTGAGTAATAATAAAGTGTTGATGTTTGAGATGAAATAGATATTTGGATATTAATAATTAATAAAATTTATGGCGAGAGAAAATTTTTATGATGAGACGGGCATAGAAAAAGTAGAACTTGATCCTGAACAAGAAAAAATGGTCGAATCTTTGGCACATGGCATGAGATCTTTGTTAAAGCAATATTCAACTGGTGAAATTTCACGTCAATATGCAGAGACGACTGGAGCTGGTCTTATAAAGCAAATTTTTACACAAGAGCTCAATAAAATTGAACAAAATAAAAAATTAAATTAATTACATAAACAAAAACCGAGGCATTTATGTCTCGGTTTTTAGTATTCGTGAAATTCGTGATGAATTTGTGTAAATTCGCGATTACTTCAATTCAACTGTTGCACCTGCAGCTTCTAATTTCTTTTTCAATTCTTCTGCTTCAGCTTTTGCAACTTTTTCTTTTACTACAACTGGAGCTTTGTCTACCATATCTTTAGCTTCTTTTAGACCTTTGCCTGTAATTTCTTTTACAGCTTTGATAACTTGGATCTTTTGATCACCAACAGCTTTCAATTCAATATTGAATTCTGTTTTTTCTTCAGCTTCACCTGCATCTGCACCTGCAGCACCTGGCATAGCCATAGCCATAGGAGCAGCTGCTGATACGCCGAATTTTTCTTCCAAAACTTTTACCAATTCAGATAGTTCCAATACTGACATTTTTTCAATTCCTTCTACTAAGGCTTTGAATTTTTCTGGAACTACTACTTCTTTTTTCTCTTCTTTAGCTTCTTCAGCTTTCTTTACTTCTTCTGCCATAAAATTAGTTATTAGTTAACAGTTATCAGTAATTAGAACTTAATTAATGATTAGCTTGTTAACAAATTAGTTATTATATAAATTAATTATTTAGTAGGTTTCTTGTCCTTTACTGCGTTTAATACATTGATCAAGCCTCTTAAATTTCCTGCCATAACATTAACAAATGAAGTGATAGGAGCTTTGATAGTGCCAACAGTTTTGGCAAGCATTTCTTCTTTTGAAGGAAGCTTGGCTAGATTTGTAACTTCTTTAGTTGATAACAAAGCTTTGCCTAAAATACCGCCTAATAATTGCATTACTTTGTGCTTCTTTGCAAAAGTGTGCAATATTTTTGCTCCCGCAACTTCATCAGAATAACCAAATGCAACTGCTCTAGGGCCTTTGAATTCTTCCATCTTGACATCTTTAAGATCCGAATTCTTCATTGCTAATTTGAATAAAGAATTTTTAACAACTGAGAATTCAACATCTTGCTTTTTTGCTTCTTTTTTTAATTCTTGAACTTCGTTAACTTTCAATCCTGTAAAATTAGCAAAAACTAATGATTTTGCTTTATTTAATTTATCAGATGTTTCCTTAACCATCTTTTCTTTTTCAATTCTTGTCTTTGCCATATATTCGTAGAAGCTGATTAAACGCAGATTCTAACGCTGATCTACGCTGATGTGCGTTGATGCAGGCGCTGCGAAAATTCAACTTTTTATTTATTAAAAAATCCTACTTTGCCGTAGGATGATAAACTAATTACTAGTTACTTATGACTAGTTACTCGTTTTTTCCTCGGCAAGAATTACTCAGCTTGTGCTGAAACTTACTGTCTCTGGAATATTTATTTGTAAGTAATTATAGTTTAGCAAAAAATATTATATTGTCAAGAGGAAAGAAAAATATTGACAATATTATCAAGAAAATGTATTCTTTAACGTTGCTCACGGAGGACAAAGGAGGAGGAAATGGATACAATGTATGCCGCACTTTTGTATGCTTTCTTGCCAATATTTCTTTTTGTTCTTGGAATTTTGTTCTTTGTTAGCGGAATTTCTTTTCTAATCCTTATTCTAGACTTGAATCGAAAACGACGCACTCTTGCATTTTTCTTTGGAATATCGTTTGTATTCTTGGTGTCTGCTTTTGTAACTCTGAATATCCAATGGCATGCAGATAACAAATATTTGACAGAACAACATAAGTCCTGCATCCAAGATTTTCCAGACAAATAAATATACAGATTGATCTTTCATTACCCTATTCATTAGGGTTTTTTATTTGACAAAATATCGTTTTCTGATAAGATTCCAGTTGTTCAGTCAAGCAAAGGAGGAGAAAAAAATGCTGTTTCTAGAAAGGAACTTGTACGAGTCTGTAAGGATCGATGACTCATGCAAAATTACCTTAATCAGAACATCGCGAAGGACTGCAACTTTCAAAATTACGGAATATTTAGATGGCGCGAATGGTACAACAAAATCAAACAGCAAAACTTTAGCTGTCCAAGGCAATTTTGAGCATTCTGCGCAAAAATATTTTATTGTATCTGGAGTCAGAGTAACGATCATGCAAGTTAACAAGAATTCTGTCAGAATCTGTTTTGAAGCACCAGTTACAATTCAAATTCTTCGCCAAGAAATATATGATCAAATGCATGAAAAAAGTACCTTAAGAACTATACCCTATTAATTAGGGTTTTTTATTTGACAAAATTTTAATTTTCAGTTATTATTTTTTTGCTCTCACAACCACGCAGGAGGGAGAGAGATGCTCTTTCTAACTAGAAAATCTGGCGAATCAGTGATGATCGGAGATGATAATAAATTAACAGTAGAAAAGATAACAAAATCTACTGTTTATTTCAATGTTGAACATACGAAAAATGGAATTACAGTAAATAATGCATACGAAATCGCTTTGAGAGGACAAGTCGTACTTTTTGCAGGACAATACTTTGAAGTTTGTGGCGTACGTATTGAAGTTTTTGAGATTAGAGGAATATATGTAAAAATTTGTTTTCAAAATTCTCAAAATATTCCAATTTATCGTCTAGAAATTTATCATTCTAGACAAGAAAATCAAAATCAAGCTCATTAAAAATACCCTATTGCTAGGGTTTTATTTTTTTTAGAGATGTGAAATGAGAGCCTGGGATATGTGAACACCTATTCTCATTTCTCATTTCTCATTTCTAATTTCTAATTATTCAAATGCTCTTCAACATTTTCAACATGCTCCTCGCCAGTTACACTAAAAATTGCTTTGCCAGATTTATCTGTGATAAAAAACATATAATCGCTTTCTGTTGGATTTAAAACTGCTGTAATTGCTATCAAGCTTGGATTACTAATTGGTCCTGGTGGCAAACCATTATGAGTATATGTATTGTATGGACTTTTGATTTTCAAATCTTCTGTTGAAGCTCGGCTATCATAATTTCCAGTGACATAAGTAATAGTTGAATCTGATTCTAATGCTTTATTTGCATTCAAGCGATTAAAATAAAGACCGGCTGCCAGCTTCATTTCTTCAGGCGTCTTTACTTCTTTTTGAATAATTGATGCCATTGTCAAAACTTGATTCAAAGTCATATTCTTGCTTTTTGCCTGTTCTCTAATATCTTTTGTTACTTTCTTGCCAAAATTATCTAACATTTTTCTGATAATTGTTTCAGGAGTTGAATCTGCATAAATAAAATATGTGTCAGGATAAAGATATCCTTCGAGTGTGGCATTTTTTGGCAAATCAGCTAAAAAATCATAATTATATTTTTGCGGATTATTAACTTCTGCTAAAAATTTTTCTTTAAAATCATTTTTTAATTCATCGTATTTAACATTCTTGCTGGCATTATTTTTGCATATAGATCGCCAAGATATTCTGCAATTTGTTTGGAATTCCAGCCCTCTATAATCACTATTTTTTGTTGCTTTGAAGATTTGTTGCCGATGATCATGCCAGCAATATCAGCAACGCTCATTTTTTGATTAAGCTCATATTTGCCTGGATTAATTTTTTGGCTTGCATGCTTCAAAGAAACATAAGTTTTAAAATAAAATTCGCTGCGAATTAAATTTTGGCTATGCAAATCTTTAGCAATTTGTGAAATATTTTCTCCTTGCGAAACATTGAATTCTATAAATTTGCTTGTTTTGCTATTTGATTTATAAAATTGATGGTTAAAATATATTGCAAACAAAAACAAAACAGCAATAACTGCAACAATTATTAACCTAGAGAGATTGTAATTCTTTTGGTTAAGATATTTTGATGGCTTATTTGCTTGAATATTATTTTTACTGATTGCTTTTTTGATGATGTCCATGTTAAATCAAGAATTATGAATTAAGAATAATGAATAAAGAATGATTCTCTATTCTAGATTCATTATTCTAGTCATAATTCATAATTCATTATTCATACTTCATTATAAATATTTCTCCTTCTTCTTCGCTTTCAAACTCTCCACAATTTTCTTGACATCTTGGGCTCTGCTTTGCGGACAGACTAATAAGGCATCAGGAGTGTCGATAATGATCATATCATCTACACCAATTGTGGCAATGATTTTATCCTTTGGGCCGTAAACTAAACAGCCTGTTGTATCTAAACCTTCCCAAACTGCTTTGACCATATTCTTTGAAGCATCTTGTTCTTTTGATAATTGATCATACAAAACATCCCAAGCGCCAATATCACTCCAGCCAAATTCACCTTTGATAATTAAGACATCTTTTGGATCCATTTTTTCAGTAATAGCATAATCAATTGAATCTTTTGGCATTTTCTTAAATTCATCATCTGCCTTTTTTAGATCTTTGTTTTTTAAATATTCTTTAATTTTGGCTAAAGATTTGTAATGGATTGGTGAATATTTTTTGTAAGCTTCTAAAAATAATTTTGGAGTCCACATATAAAAATTAGCATGCCATAAATAATCGCCAGCTTTTAAATATCGTTCTGCTGTTTTGTAATCTGGCTTTTCAACATGACCTTTAAATTCATAAATTTTAATGCCATTTGTTTCTTGGCTTTTTTTGCCAATATGAGTGTATCCTAAAACGGTGCTTGGAAAATTTGGAGTAATTGCAATGTCCATCATCTTGCCAGTTTTTTCAATAAATTTACTTGCCAACTTTAATGATTGGATAAATTTTTTAACATCTGCAATATAATGATCTGATGGAATAAAAACCATAGGATCATTTGGAAATTTGTTGTCTAAATATGCAGCAACAAAACCCATTGCTGGTGCTGTATCTCTTTTTTCTGGCTCAATAATAATATTTTCCTTGCTAACTTTTGGAAATATTTTTTTAATAATTTTGGCGAATTTTTGATTGGTTGAAAAATAGATATCTTCTTTTTTGAAATCAGCCAAAAACCTTTCATAAGTTAATTCAATCATTGTCTTGTCAGCAATGATTTTACTGAATTGTTTTGGAGTTGATTCTCTACTTTGTGGCCAAAAACGAGTTCCTGTTCCTCCTGCTAGAATTACAATTTTTAACATAAAGTTAAATTAAATTACAAATCTCAAATTCCAAACAAACCACAATTAAAAAAATTGGAATACAATTTTTTTAATCAAATTACAAAGATATTTTGTGTTTTGTAATTTGTAAATTGTTTAGGATTTGGAATTTGTTTATTGAATTTTTATATAGTTATTTTACCAAATTTGACGGATTGAGACAAGAAATAAAAAAAGATGAAATTAATCATCTAATGAAGGAACTCATCTAATTCGACTCTTCTTTCAACTGTTCTTTTGCCTTTTTCAATCTTTAATTCGTAAATGAAACTGCTGTCTTTGATATAAATGATATGAAAATCTCCGGCAAATCGTTCCATTACACTTGCGACAAAATCTAATCCACGAGATGAGAAGATCTGATTTGCAGACTTGAGTTCGAACTTTCCTTCTGTGAGAATGAAAACTAAATAAGTTACACAATCTGGAATCAAACCAATAACATGTTTTTCTTTATCATCTGGAAGCATAAAATCATAGCCGGCTATCTTTGAAACTTCCACCAAATCTGCAAAATTATTTAAACAGAGAGAACATGTTTTTACTAGACTTTGTGTTATTCGTTCTTCCATTTTCTCCTCCTCCTTTGGCTCGATCAAAAAGTACGATATATAAATATATTACAAAATAATATTTTTGTCGATAAAAAACTAAATGACAGTATTATCTCATCCTAGTTACTTGTTACTAGTTACTTGTTACTCGCCTTTAAGTATTCATAAACTGATGTAGCGGAAATTGCACCTTCGGATGCTGCAGTTACAATTTGTTTTAATTCATTTGAGCCAGTTGTAATATCGCCAGCTGCAAATACGCCGTCAACATTTGTTTTGCAAGCTTGATCAATAATGATTAAATTATTTTTATCTAATTTAACATTTAAACATTTTGCTAATTCTGTTTGAGGTTTAGCTCCAATTTCTATAAATAATCCGCCAACTTGTAATTCTTTTTTATTGTCTAAAACAATTTTTTCTAAAAATTTTTCACCCTTTGCTTCAATTACATTTGCATTATATATAATTTCTATTTTTTTATTTTTTAAAATCTGGTCAACCCATATTGGTTCGGCTTTTAATTTTGATTTACGATAAATCATGTAAACTTTGCTCACATATTCAGATAAAAGTAATGCTGAAACAGCAGCTGAATTTCCACCACCAACTACTGCAATGATTTTATTTTTGCAGAAAATTGCATCACAAGTGGCGCAATAAGCAACACCTTTGCCAGTTAATTCTTTTTCGCCAGGAATATTTAATTTTCGTCTTTCTGAACCTAGCGCTAAGATTATTGACTTTGCTTGATAATGTTGAGTTTCTGTTAAAATTGTGAAAAGATTATTTTCTTTTTTAATATCTGAAATTTCTTCCATTAAAATTTTAACACCATAATGCTCAACGTGTTTTTTAAAATCAGCCATTAATTCAATTCCTGTTTTTCCTAAAACACCTGGCCAGTTCTCTACTTTCGGAGCAGACATTGCTAGACCACCGATTTCTTTTGCCAAAACTAAAGTATTGATTTTGTATCTAGCTGCGTAAATTGCTGATGTGTAACCTGCTGGTCCGGCACCAATTATAATTAAATCGTATAACATATTTTTTTAATTAAAACTCAAAGCACTAAATCCTAAACTCTAAACAAATTAAAAATTCAAATACTAAATTTCAAATCGACTTTTGATCATTTTGATTTTAGTCATTTGAATTTGTTTAGGATTTAGAATTTAGGATTTTAGACTTTTTAGGACTTCTTCTTTACTAGGCTCTTCCCCATTTTTGGTAACAAATTCCAAAATAAATTTATCTGCTTTTTCCAAATATTCTCCAATTTCTTTTCCAGGTTTTAAATTAAATTCTTTCATAATATCTTGTCCATCGATAACATGTCGGAAAGTTTTTATTTCTGATTTTCTAAATTGTTCACGCATATTATTAATATAATCGCGAACTTCAGTAATTCTTGCTAAATTTTTTTCTTGAGTTGGACCAAATGATGCCTTTGTATCAACATAATATAAATCCAAAAGTTCATCACCTAATTTTGGATTATCAATAAAATATTTTTTGATTGTGTTTGGACGCATATCTTCAACTTTTCCTGAAACAAAAAACATGTGGTATTTTACCAGCCAAACTATTTCGTTTGATAAATTATTTGGCAATTTTAAGCGATTGCATATATAGCCAGTAATTTCTGCACCGACTTCGGCATGTTCGTCAGAGCGCACTCTTTCAACACCATCTTTTTCTGGAGTTTTAGTTGTGCTTGGTTTGCCAATGTCATGCAATAAAGTTGCTAGTTTAAATCTGACAGTAGAATTTTTGGGAATAAAAGTTAACGCTAATTTTGTATGTTCATAAACATCGCCTTCTTCATGAAATTCTTTTGGCTGAATAACACCTTTGCATTCTTCTACTTCTGGCAAAATTATATTTAATAATTTGCTTTGATCATAAAGATCTAAAAATCTAACTGGATTTGCGTCTAAAGATTTCAATAATTCTTTAGAAATTGTTTCAAATGGAACTGCATCTAAAATTTTTGGAGCGTCATCTTTAATTGCTTGCCAAGTATTATCTTCAATTTGAAAATTAAATTTTAGAGCAAATCTTATTGCCCTTAAAATTCTGGAATAATCTTCTTGGAATCTTTGTTTTGGCTCGCCAACTGCTTTGATTATTTTATTAGCTAAATCTTTTTGACCAAAATATGGATCAACTATAGAATCATTTTTGATATCATAAGCAATGGCATTGATTGTCAAATCGCGTCTTGATAAATCAACATCTATTGGCAATTCTGGATCTGATTGGACATCAAAATCTCGATATGCGCCAGTTCCTAAAGATTTTTCTGTTCGAGGAAGAGCAATATCAAAAGCTTCCATTTTCTGATTCATAAATTCTGATTCTTTTGGCACAAATTTAAAAACACCAAACGAAGCACCGACTAATTCTACAGAACCATATTTTCCTAAAAATTTTTTCAGATCATCTGCCTTAATTTTTGTAACAACAAAATCTAAATCTTTGGATTCTAAACCTAAAATTTGGTCACGCACAAAACCACCGACTAAATAGATACTAGCCTTCGGATATTCTGATATTAAGATATTAAGAAATTCAAAAGTTTTTGATTTTCTCGCTAAATCTAAATATTTTTTTAAATTTTCTGTAGGATTTTGATTCATGATATTTATAATCCGTCATTCTGAACCGCAGTGAAGAATCTCGAGACCATTGTTCATTAACGGGATCCTTCGCTGTGGCTCAGGATGACAGTGTTATTTTACCTTAAATTTTACTTTGCGTAAATAAAAAAGGCTATCAAAAATGATCAAGCCTTAGATACAAAAGTACATTTAATTATTTTTTGAATTCCCAAATAACAGTAAACCTGCACACCTTCAAAATATTTTCACATTGGATTGTAAAAGAAGATCTGGAGCTTAGCAATCGATCGAGAAGTTGATTAAATAGCTTTCTCTTGCTACGCACGTTGTTTCTTTCTATCCAAAGGTCAACTTTTTCTGGATTCTCTGGTAAAAGTCTGCCTACTATAATCCTACCATCCCAAAGCTGTAATTCATCAGTTTTATCTATATCTATTTGATATTCATGATGAAATACAATCCATGAGGCCAGATCCTTCTTGTCTTTCATTTTTATCAGCATTTCTCACTCCTTTGTATGTGGAAAACTTGCTCAACTCTTGACCTGCCAAATAATAGTACAACGCAAATCGCCGCGTCCAGCACTCAGAACAAAGGAACGATTTTCGATAATGAGCTTGTCCATCAATGGCACAACAATGTGGTCAGGAAACCAATAGTTTGAAGTGCGAAAATCAGGAATTTTTCCCTCTTCTTTGAAATTGCTAACTGAAATAATTCGACCGTCCCAAAGCTGAAATTCAATTTCTAAACCTGACTTCAATGCTTTGCCATATGATGAATTGTATGGATCGGCAATTAGAGCCATCAATACATATCTGTTATTGATTCCCTCCATTGCTCGTCCCTCCTTTTTTTCTACGGGGGAATTTGTGTAAGGTTCGACCTTTTTATTACGGTCATCCTGAGCGAAGCGAAGGATCCCATGATTATATTGCTCATTAATGGGATTCTTCGCTTCGCTCAGAATGACAAATTATTCTAAAATAAAAATTTTGTCATTTTTTCTTACTCTCTTATCCATTTTAACAGCGACAATTTCGCCTTTTTTAGCTTTCTGAATTTTATGATGATTATTTTCAAGTGAACTAATTTTTAGTTCAAAGAAAGAAGTCTTGCCTTCTACTAAAATTTTATCACCAATTTTTAGCGAATGATGTTTTAAATCAATTTCAGCAACATTTATATTAGCATAATAATTTGTGACATAGCCAATTAAAACTTTTTTAACAATGCTTGCATTATCAGCTTTTTCATAACTAATGCCTGACTTATCTGGTTTGCTAAAATAAAAACCAGTTGAATAGCCTCGATTATAAACAGTATTTAATTCTGATTGCCATTTTTTTACTTTTTCTAAGCTAAAGGTTTTATCAAAATATGAATCAACTGCTTCTTTATAACAGCGAGAAGTAACTTCAATATATCTTGGATCTCTGCGTCTGCCTTCAATCTTAAATGAATCTATACCTGCTTTAATTAATTCTGGAACATATTTAATCATGCACAAATCTTTGGCAGACATAAAATATTGGCCTTGATTAACTAATTTGTTTCCTTCTGAATCTTGCAAAATCCATTCTTTACGGCAAGGCTGTGCACAGGCTCCGCAATTTGCAGATGTGTCATATAAATAGCTTGATAGAATACAGCGTCCAGAAATTGCCAAACACATTGCGCCATGAACAAATGTTTCTATTTCAATTTTAACTTTTTTTCTTAATTCTTTAATTTGTTTTAAAGACATTTCTCTCGCTAAAACGATTCTTTTGGCGCCTAATTTTTGGTAAAATTGGGCTGTTTTAAAATTACAAATATTGGCTTGAGTTGAGATGAAAAAAGGTAGGCGGTATTTTTTAGCTATTTCAATTAAACTCAAATCCCAGATGATAATGGCATCTATTTTTGATGCCTTAGCCTTTTTTATCAGTTTTTCTGCTCTAGTTAAATCGTTATTATAGATAGCGCTATTAATTGTTAGATAGGCCTTGATCTTAAAGGAGTGGCATTTTTTAATGAATTTAGCCATATAGCCTATCTTAATACCTGAATGAGCGCGCATGCTTAGACTATCAGAGATGCCAAAATAGACTGCATCTGCATAATTTTTGCAGGCGGCTAGTGAGGCAAAATCGCGAATTGGGCTCATTATTTCTGGTTTTCTTGTCATAACTGGTATAGTTTATTCTGAGATTAAAATAAAGTCAATCAAAAAAGAATTATGAATAACGAATTATGAATCATGATTTGAAGCATGAATTAAGAATATCGAATTCTAAATTCATTACTCATTATTCAAGTCATGATTCCTGATTCATTATTCATAATTCTCGTAAAAAAACTATTCAACGCCAATGCCGAAATAGTAATTTGTCTTTTTGAATTTCGTAAAATATTTAACTTTAATTTGTCTTTTATTTTTGACGTGAACAATTTTTGTGTTCTTCCAGTATTTAGTTAATTTTTTCCATTCTGTTTTTTTTGTTCTAAATTTTAAAATTAAATCTGATTTTTTTAGATCACTTTGTTTTTTCTTTAAATTATTATAAAGCTTTTTATTATATTTAAAAGTAACTTGAATCTTATATTTTTGTGTAGAATCAGCTGGAACGTAATTTTTGAGATTTGTTTCAAGACGCCAATATCTTTTTAGAGTCTTATTTTCTTTATTAATCCATTTTGGAGGATATTTATTATATTGTGTCCATTTCATCCAATAGGCTGAATCTTTTGTTAAATTGCTTGGTAAATTCTTGAAATAAATTATTAATTTTTGACCAGTTAAAGTATAGCCATTTAAAGCTTGCACTAAAGTTATTCTTGAATCGTCTTGAAGATTCTCTTCTTCTTGTTGTCTTTCTTCCTCTTCAATAACTTGTGTACAATTTTGATAATAATTTGGATAATTTGAATATTTAAAAATCTGTGGAGTAGCATCTTCTGCTAAATAAATATTTGTAGTTGTGTTTGGACAATTTGGTTGTACAGAAATTCCCTCTTGTGCTGTTCCTGGCACATTATAGCTATTTAAAACTGTGCCATTTGCTTGCATTTCTACTAATAAATCTGAACTATCAAAAATGGCATATAAAATTTGGGTTGATGGCTCAAAATCAAGACCTGATAAATCTGTTGTTCCAGCTTGAGGAGTAATTGTGCTGATAAAATTGACTGAACCGCTAGCACTTAAATTGACATCAAAAACATAAATTTTGCCATCACTTTGATGACCGGCGTAAAATAAACCACCTGAAGCAGAATTAGAATATGGATGATCCCCATTTGGAACATATGTTAATGCCTCTAAGCCTTGATTTGGAATATCCGGCATCCAAGATGACAAATCCCAAGATTTTCCAGATAATTGCCAAGTATTTAAATCAAATTCATAAATTGTGCGATTATCTTCACGACCGACATAAACATAATTAGAATCTGGATTGGCAACGGCGATGCCTTCTAAATCAAAGGCGCTGCCATAATACCAATTATGTAAAATACTGCCATCGTTAGTCATTTCTGTAATATTGCCTGAATCGCCTACGACAAACAAAGTACCTAATCTGCTTTGCCACGCAAGACCGCTTGGTTCATAAACTATAGGGTCTGGCGGTAAATTTGTGCCAATATCAGTGCCAGTTCCAGCTGGCCAAGGATTAGCTGCATGAGAATTTTGAAACAAAAAAAATAGCCCGAAAATTAGCGCTAAAATTGTTGATAATTTTTTTGTCATTTTTGTTTTATATTAAAATTTAAGCTGTTTTTTCTTCCAAAACGATAATGCGCTTTTCATGATCAATATATTTTTCGTCTAATTGTTCCAAAACATAACTCTTCGAAGCCTGTTCTTCTCTGAAATCTTTTACTTCTTTAGCCAAAGCATCATTGCTATCTTGTAATTCATGCACAATTTCTTTTTTTTGTTTTTCCAACTTAAGATCTATTTTATTTTCTGAATCTTTAATCATACTTTTAACACTTGGCAAAATCAATTTTTCTGCGCCTTCGCAAAAAACTATGCGCATTTTTTTCTCCATTCTTTCTTCTGAATCCTTAATTAATTTTCCAGTTGTTTCAGAAACTATCTTACGCATTTCTTTTATGTCTTCTTTTGTCATTTTTTTGTTTTATTGAAATTTATTTAGCTTTTTCTAATTCAACTGTTTTATGTTTGCAATTTAGAATAGCTTTGTACTTAAATTTCGATAATAAGCTGATGCCAATTAAAGGCAGATTTTCAGAAATTAAAACTTGAACTAATTCCTTTTTGCCTTCCATTACAACTACGGCATGAGCAGCTGGAATTTCAACAATTTGTCCGTTTGCCATTTGCATCTTGATAACTTCAATTACTTCTAATCCTAATTCTTTGGCAATTTTTGGAGTAACTTGTAAATCACCGGTAAATCCTGTATCAAGTATTGCAAAAGGCGTTTGTATTGATTGTTCCCAGCCAATAATAATTTTAATGAAAGGCGTATTTTCAATAAAAATTCCCTTAATCATTTTTATTTTGTTTTAGAAAATAATCTTGCCATTGATTCTACGGTATCGTAGCCTATTTTAACAACAAAAAAAACTTTGTTTGGATGTACTTGCTTTGCCTTTTCAACTGCCTCAATGCTTGTTTTTCCTAAATATAATTTTTTGCTATCAATATCAATTGCTAAAAATTTTCCTTTTTCTTTTGGATCATATTCTGTTTTTACTTTTTCGTAAATTCTTGTTCCGTTGTCAGCGATTTTTTGAACATCAGCTTTTTTAATTAAAGTGTCGTTATTTTTCATATTATTATCTTAAATAATTTCTAATAATTCTAATTTTTCTAAAATTATTTTGCTTTTCTTAGTACTATTTTGAATCTCAAAAAAAAGCCACATCCCATGTGATTGGCTTATCATCTAAAGTTATAACAATCTCTTGCCTAATACTCAATGGTATATTGGCATAGATCTTTAAAAAATTTTCCCGACTATTTGTGCTCATATTAATATTGTAGCATAAATAGAACGGGGATGGAAGGAATCGAACCCTCGACAGCGGTTTTGGAGACCGCAGTTATACCATTTAACTACATCCCCTTGTGTTAAAATCCCAAATCCCAAAAACACAAACAAATTACAAATCACAAACTACAAAATTGTTTTATTGGTTTGTTTTTTGTAATTTGGGATTTGTTTGGAATTTGGAATTTGTTATTTAGTCTCTTTGTGTAGAGTATGTTTCTTGCATTTCTTGCAGAATTTTTTGATCTCAATTTTATTTTTAAGAACTTTTTTGTTCTTGCGAGAATAATAATTAATGCTCTTGCAAACAGTGCATTCTAATTTAATGAGATTATCTTGTGGCATCGAAGTTATAAGTTAAAAGTTGTAAGTTATAAGCTATACTGCAATGATAGCAGGAATCTTGAAAAATGGCAAGAGTAAATTGACGTAACTTATAACTTTCAACTGTTAACTGATAACTTAGTGAAAAAAAAGAAGACCGGTAAGGGTCTTCTGAAGGAACGGGAATGAAAGAACTGGAATGGTAGTGTGCCGCGCGCCAGGGAGCAAGGTTACAAGCTTAAAGCTTGGACTTGTCCCGGGGGCGGGTTGTTGGAAGGTTCAGACCTGGCGGGCCTTGTTGGCGAAGCTCTGGTTGTTCTGGCTGCGGAAGAAGGCCTCCTGCTCTTCCGCGCTCGCGCCCTGGGACTGCTCCTGCTCGTAGTTGCCGTGGGTCCCGCCGCCGCGCGTGTTGCGCTTGGCGGGCCGCTCTTCACGGGGCTTGTTGAGCATCTCGACCGTGTTCTTGAGATCGTAGTACTTGAGGACACCGAGGCTTCCCTCGAGCATCCCCTGGTACCACGGACGACGGTCGTCGCTCAGATGGTTCATGACCTCCTTGGCCTGGTTCAGGCGCTCCTCGGCCGCGTCGATGCGGCTCTGGTCGCCGGAGACCTTGGCCTCGTTGAACTCCTTCTTGGCCGCCCAGAGGTTGGTCTTGGCCTGGTTGACTTCCTGATGGATGCCGTTGATGGCCTCCTCCAGCGAGTCGTACCGGCCGTTGTTCACCTGCTCCTCGGCCATCTGGCGGATGCGGATCGACGCGGCCCAGCGGGCCTCGTGCTTCGTCAGCACCGCGATCTGCCCCTCGTACTGCGTCTTGCTCGTACGGGGGTTGATCCACGGCTTGGGCCGCCCCTTGCCGTCGCAGATCGGTTGACCCTCGTCGTCGGTCTCGACCACGAGGGTCGGGACCGTCACCGTCGCGAAGAGGGGCTCGTTGTCGCCCTTCCGGTTCACGTAGGTGGAGTACTGGGTCCCCGGCGCCTGCTGGCTGAACGGGCAGGCCGAGTAGACCTCGGCGCCCGGATCCGCGGCGAAGATCTCGCGCAGGGCGCTGGGCGTCATCAGCCCGGCCGCGCTGTGCATCTTCCCGCCGACAAGCTTCTCCAGCCACTTGCCGATCCGCTTCTCGTTCTCGTCACGCTCGCTGGGCTCCTCGTCCTGCTCCTCGCCCTGCTTCTCCTCGCCACCGAACAGCCCTTCGAGCTCGCCCAGCCCGGCCAGAGCCTTCTCTTCCTCCTTCCTGCGCTTCTCGTCGGCCTCGGCCTTGCGGGCCCGCTGCTCCTCGATCTGCACCTGCTCGTACTTCTTGCCCCGCTCGCGCAGCAGCTGACCCAGCATCTTGCCGGGCTCGCTGTAGCGCATCACGGGCAGGGTCTCGAGGAAGTGGTGGCGCAAGGTGTCGAGACACTTGTCGTTCAGGCCGTTCAGGATGTCGATCTTGCCGACGATCTCCTCGACGCTGCGCAGCCCGACCAGCTCGGCGTGAAACTTGCCGATGTTCTCGTCGAACCAGGCCCACGCCTCCTTGTTCTGCCGGTCCTTGACGTTCTGCTGCTTGCCCTCGACCGCGGCCTTGCTCTCGGCGAAGTGCCGGAGCGCGGCCGCGTAGGGCATGACGATCCGGCTCTCCCACCGCGCCTTCTTCTCGTGCGCGATGAGGGGCTGGACGGCCGCGATGTTCTTCGCCAGCACGTCCACCACCGTCTTGCAGTAGGCCGGGATGGTCTCGCAGTTGAACCGGAACAGCGGAGCGAGCTTGCTCACCACGAACTTCAGGATCTTGGTCTGCGCCTCGGTCTTGCCTTCCTGGCTCACCTGGGTCAGCTCGTAGACCACGCTGCTGTTCAGCGAGTAGGCGTCCTCGAGCTTCAGGACTTCACCGGCGTGGGCGCTGCAGATCAGGGGGTCCGGGATGGTGATCTTCACCTCCGGCCGCCCGGCCTCGCGCATCTCGTTGTGCTCCGCGCGGTTCTTGTCCTGCGCCGCCGTCTTGCGGCTGCGCCGGTTGCTCGTGATGACCCGGTTGCGGGCCTTCTGCCGCCGGATCTGCTCGTGCCGGGGGAGCTCGCTCATCTTCTTCTGGAACTCCAGGTCGTTGATCTGGGCGTCCTCCAGCGCCTCCTCGCTGGTCTCCTGCTCCTCGTCCTCACCCTCGCTCTCGCCGTCCTTGTCCTCGTCCTCGTTGACGTCCTCGACCTCGCCCTTCTTGGGGGGCTCGGGCTGGGGCGCGGCGGGCGGGGCGACCTGGACCGGCTGCTCGACCACCGCCACCGACGCCACCTTGGGGGTGGACTCGGCGGGCGGGGCGGGCTCGGCGGTCTCGGTCTCGACGGCGACGGACTTCTCGACCTTCTTGTGGTGGCTCCGCTTCTTGGGCGGGGCCTCGTCCTTCACATCCTTCTTCGTGCCATCCTCGTTGAACTGCTCCTGCTCTTCCTTCTCGACCTTCACCCGGGGCTTGCGCACCCGGGCGGGCTTCACCTCCTTCTCCTCGGTGACGGTGTTGACGGTGCTGACGCTCTTCGGCTCGCAGTTGGTCGACATGTCGCTCTCCTCCTCTGACACAAGCGGAATCTACTCGCGCGCGAACGCGGCCTTGCCTGGCCGCGATGTGCCAACTTCAAACAGTTAACCATTAACACTTAACAGTTAACACTTTTGACTATTATTTTTACCTTCCAAGTTGTCAGTGTTCTAGCATTAATCCCATACTAAGTATCTAATAAATATTGTTTGTTGCATTGATTAAATTCCTAAAGTAATCAATGTTTTTTTATATTCACCAGAAACATAGTACGGGACAGGCTATCAATCTTTTGTCTCCAAATGATTTGAGGCAAAAGGCTGACAGCGAATTTTTAATTTCTAATTATTAATTTTTATTAAATTTTCAATGAATTAATTTTCAAACTATTGCAAATTATTCATTAAAAACTTGATAAAAACTGGAAACATACAGAGGTTAAAATGCAGTCATCTACTTCCAAGAATCTATTTCATGTTTTATTTTTGCTTCTTCATACGCTTTTTCTGCTAAGTACAATCCGATCTGTTTCAGCAATTCAGATTTTTCTGATTTGCGGTAAAGTGCAGTATTGCGTATCTTATCAAATAATTCTCTAACACATTCAGAAGACAGACGATCAGCAAGCACTTTTGCGTCTTGCTCGTCTGCAATACTTTCATCATCTGGAAAATGCTTAGAAATAATCTCACGCCACAATCTCGTAGCTTCAATATCTCTATTTCTTTTTACTTCGGCTACCCAGATTGCCCATTTATCCAGACTTTCTTGATATGGAATCATAGAAATCTGGACATTAGCTTTTTCCTTAGGAAGAAATCGTCGCATTTGCAACAACACAGATTCCAACTTCCTTGCATGCTCAAAACAAATTGCTGGAGGTTGTTTTCCTTCGTTGAAGAAAAGCTTTAAATATCTACACAATGCTTTTTTTCTTTTATCAAGTTGCAGATTGGAACCCGATATGCTAAGCAACATGGATTCCGAGATGATACTTATTACATCGCCATCAAATCCCCAGGCTTTTAATTCACCATCCTTGTTGGTGACTGTAAGCCTTTCGTTTTCATGAAACAAGCAATTAACAAAAACATGTCTTGGCTTGTCTTTACTTGGCATTTTTCCTCCTTGTGTGCTTCAGTTGGTGAAAGGACGAGATGTAGCTATCAATAGTGTGTCTCAAAATAATTTGAGGCAAACTGCTGAAAGCTAGATTTAATTTCCAATTATCAATTTTACAATTTCCAATAAATTACCAATTTTCAATTTTCAGACCGAGTATCGCCATTGGAAATCGTTCATTGAAAATTTATTGAGAATTGTAAATTGGAAATTGATAATTTTGTAACGTTCTCTACTTACTCAACGATCACATCGTTGCTTAAGCTGAGGTGGCCACGAAAAGTGACCACAGGAGGGTACGAGCGGAAAACTGAAGAGTTGGGGGTAGGTCTAGTCGCCGTAGACTGCCATGGCGGGGAGAGCACGACGGCTCGCGCGGATCTTCCAGATTGGCACTTCTGCCGACCTGGAACCAGCTCCCTGGCTGGACTTGACCTGCCGGCCTTCGAGCCGAACAGTCGTTTCGTCCATGATCCGCCGGTCCGCCGCGTCCATCTGATCGTTCATCGTTTACTTTTCCTTCTCTGCTATAGGCTGCACTTTGCAGCAAGGCGAAAATCTTTTTTAAGATCTTTGCTTTACCGCAAACCCTAATTTCTCACCCTTCGGGTGACCACCCGTAGGGTGGCAATTACCAATTTTGCAATTTCCAATAAATTTTCAATGAACAATTTCCAATTACGACCATCGTCGCTTTGAAAATTGGTAATTGGTAATTTATTGCCACCCTGCGGGTGGTCACCCGAAGGGTGAAAAATTGTAAATTGATCATTTTTTAATGTACCGCCTCAAATAACAATGTAATCATTATTATTTCAGGTGGGGCCAGACAAGAGTCTGGCATGGAAGGTACTGGCGGAAAACTGAAGAAAAATCTGGGGAACTTGGGGATGAAACGGAACGACACTAGAACCTAGTACTTGGGCTCGTCTTGTGGGTCGTGTCAGGCTCAGCCCGACTTGGACCCCCGGGACTTGCCCTTGTTGGAGAGCTGGGTGCTGGTCTTGCCGGCCAGCGGCACGACGTCTCCGCGACCCGGGGTCGCGAGATCGCCGGCCTGCACCTCGTTCTCCTTCTGCTCGCGCTCCTTCTTCTTCGCCGGACACTGCCCCTTGGCATGCCGGTCACCGCCGCTCGCAACGCGCTGGTGGCAGATGATGCAATTCGCCATTGTCCTTTCCTCCTCGAGGACTCTTGGTCCCCTCTCGCACGCAATCAGTATTTAGGAATCAATTTTTTGATTACTAGTTACTGATTACATATCTCTAATTTCCAATTATCAATTTACAATAAATGACCAATTACTAATTTTCAAATCGTCACTGTCGTCATTGAAAATTGCTTATTGAAAATTTATTGTGAATTGGAAATTGGTAATTGGAAATTTCATTCTGCCCATTTATTAGAGGCCGAAGTGGCTCAGCAAGGACTAAAGAAAAGATTTATTCCCTGGAGACCATTTCACCTCCTCTAATAAATAGACGGAAATGCGGTTAAACTGGTTAGACTAGTTAGACTGGTTAACCTAAACTGGTTAGACTAGTTAGACTGGTTAACCTAAACTGGTTAGACTGTTAAACTAGTTTGCTCTGATTGACATTTTGGAATGAGCTTGGTTTGAGCTTAGAACTCTGCATTATATTACTCTATTTTTATCATGTCAAGAGGTTTTTACAAATATTTATTATCTTTTTCGATATTTTGACATATTTTGCTTTAAACAAGGCAAAATAAAAACAAGCTATTTTAGCTTATTTTGTCTATTATTACTGACAATTTTGATAATATCAGGTATTAATAATTTTGCAAGTTTTTTCGCCTAATTACTAGTTACTCATTACTAATTACACTAAATTGTCCAAATCTATTGACAAATACTACAGGCTTGCTATAATACATTGTTATAAATCATCTTGATCTTTGGTTCCCTGGGTCGAGGAAGGCGCGCCTGAAACTATGGCGATGCTAACCTCTACCCCATTGGTAGAGGAGGACGTCATGGGCGACTGAAAACTAGTTAACAGTTGAAAGTTAACAGTTATAAGTGCCAAGCGACTCCCCCAACTCCTGACGGAGAAGACAATAAAATGAACGCCAATTGGATGAATCGATTTTTTGCCCTTTGTTCCCTTAACCGAGCTTTTGCCCGGTTTTATTTTGCGCGAAAATTAACACATTCTTTGAAACTCGGTTTCCGAAGAAACCGAGTTTCGTGTGTCAATTATTTACAACATGATGAAACTCGGTTTTATCTTAATTAAATGATTATTTTTCATACCTTGTTCTTACTTACATTAAGTTTATTTTTTTGATTAATAGAAAACCGAGTTTCTATTTCACTCATTCAAGTATTAATTTATCCAAATTTCTCTCATTATAATTCATCAAATGTGCCTTTATTAATTCTTTATACTCTTTTACAAAATTACCTTCTACACAATTTATTATTTCGGTTTTATTACATAATGTTCCGTTTCTGATATTTATATAATCTTTATAAGAAGACCAAGGATAATTTTCTAATGTAATTATTTTTTGTTTTAATAAAATATTCTGATCTTTAGCTGGATTTATATGGATGTATTTTGAAATATTTAGCAATTGAATATAGCTCAAAATCTGGACATCTTTAAATTTTCCCTGAAATAAAACTCCGCTATGATCATATTTTTTGTTAAAATATTTTGCATAACTTATTGTTAATAAATGCATGAACTTGCTGATTCCATTATTATTTAATTGTTTTAGCAATAAATGAAAATGATTCGGCATTAAGCAATAGCAGATTATTTCAACTAAATTATTTTTATATTTTCTTAATAATTTAATAAATTGAAAATAATCATAATTTTGCAAAAAAATATCGCGTTTTTCAGTACCGCGATTGTAGATATGATAAAATGATTCATTTGTAAAATTTGTTTTGCGCATTTCTATTTTTGAATTCACGCGAAACTCGGTTTTATCTTAATTAAATGATTATTTTTTATACCTTGTTTTTACTTACAATAAGTTTATTTTTTTGATTAATAGAAAACCGAGTTTCTAGCATGTTCTTATACTTTTTTGGCTGATTCCCAACCTAAATAAAATAGTGAACGTACTGTATTAGCAATTTCTTTATTTTCAATAATTACTCCTGATAGCTTTCCTTTCAAAGATGCAATGGCAACTTTATTATTATATATTGTAATATCAGCAGTCACAGGAAATTTATCGAAAGGAATAAAACGTCTTTCACCTGGAGCCTTTGGTCTTTTTGTTGGACCATTGATTGAAGTATATATAGCGAAAGTTTCAATATTTTTTTCAGCTCTTCTGTCTGTAAACTTTGCATTTTCTTCAGGAGTAAAAACTTTGTTAAGATCATCTAGACAATACATTGCCTCAATTTTTTTGTCTGTAGTTTTCAAAAAATCCTCGCGCATTGATAACAATCCTTGCCTGCCTTCAAAGAATCTGACAGTTGGTTTTTCTGTTGGCAAATTAAATAAAGCTTTAAATTCTGGCAAAATATTTTCAAATTCTTTTTGCTTTTGATTAAGATCTTCTTTTTGCTGATTTAATAATGTAACTAACTTGTCAGGAGATTCGGATGCAAAATAAGTTTTTTTATCTTTTTCAAAAGTTGTAACAATCCCCTTTTTTTGTAATGACTCTAAAATAAAATAAGCAGTTGGTCGATTGATCCCTGCTTTTTTTGCAATATTTAAAACTGTGTCATATCCTAATTCCAATGAAGCCAAATATACTTTTGCTTCTTTGTCAGATAGACCTAATTTAATTAGCTCCTGTGATAAAAGAGACATGAGATTAAATAAAATTACAAATAACAAATTCCAAACAAATTACAAAGATTTTGTATATTGTGATTTGTAATTTGTTTGGAATTTGGAATTTGACATTTGTAATTTTCGAAAGCCCTCTGTCAGAATCGAACTGACATATGCAGTTTACAAAACTGCTGTTCTGCCACTGAACTAAGAGGGCGATTTAAATTCACGTTTGGGTAGGGCAGGGTTCGAACCTGCGAAGCCCGAGGGCATCAGGTTTACAGCCTGATCCATTTGACCGCTTTGGTACCTACCCAATTGTTAATATTTTAATCTTTTTTTAAAAAAATATCAAGACAAAGCCCTCCTTCGTTTTGCTTTGCAAAACTTCGGTGGGCAAAGCCGTTGGGCGGAATCGAACCGCCGACCTACTCCTTACCATGGAATTACCCCGCCTGCCCTCGCCTGAGCCATTGACCGGAATTGAACCGGTGACCTACTCCTTACCATGGAATTGCTCTACCAACTGAGCTACAATGGCTCGGGCGATGGCGGGCAGGTCTGCCGACTGAGCTACAACGGCCCGTTAAAAGTTTACGCAATTATTCCATTAATCAGCAATAAATCATGGGATCCTTCGCTGGTTAAATTTGTTGACACCAACAAATTTAACCAGCGATGACAGAATGAAATTTTATTTCCTTCCTCTAATTGACAAATCCTTTTTTAAATTTCTGATTTTGTAAATTTCAGTCTGAGATTCCAAATCATCTGGATTTAATTTTACGGCTTGCTCATAAGCTGATTGCGCATCGCTTAAAATCTGTTGAATAAAATATATTTTTCCTAAACCTTTATATGCAACTATATCTCTTGGATCTTTTTTAATTAATTCTAAATAAACTTTTTCTGCTTCTTTGTATTCTTTTTTTCCAGTCAAAAGCTCAGCTTTTGCACGCAAACTGATTGGAGATTTTGTTTCCGTTTTTGCAATTGGCAAAACTTTCGGTTTTGATTTTGGACGATTGAGAATTAATTTTCTTAATTCTTGCCTTGGTCTACTGATATTATCAACATCCTTTTTTTCTTCTTTTTTAATTTTATCTTTAAGATTTTTTAGATTAGCGATTCTAGCAAAAACTGCTTTTGCTACACTTACTGAAAAATCAATTATTGACTTGCCCGCTTTTTGAAATAATGATTTTTCTTTATTTTTATTCTCAACTTTAATTTTCGCTACTTCTGGAAATTTTTTTGCAGCAATCATAATAATTCCAGCGAGGGCTAGAATAATAATTATTTCGGGAATTAAAGTTTGCAATGTAAACATCGTTATTAATTTTCAATTTCTAATTTCTAATTTTTATTAAATTAATAATGCATTAATTTCTAATGTCTATACTAGCCGTTAGGTTTGAAAATTAATTCATTAAGAATTTAATAGAAATTAGAAATTTATAATTAGAAATTATCTCTCCGGGAGCTTAACTGATATTCTTGTCTTATCATCAAGCAATATATCCAAATTTCTGGTTAATAGATTTCTGCCAATAACTGTTCCAACTCCTTGTTTTGTTCTAACTCTTTTGCCAACTGTTGGAAAATCTTTAGCTAAATCTTGATATAATTCTGTTTCGTATGCTAAACAACATAATAATCTTCCGCAACAACCTGAAATTCTATCTGATCCTCGCTGAACCATTTGTTGTTCTCGTGCCATATCTGTTGTGATGCTAGCAAAATCTTTTAAGAATTTTGTGCAACATAATTCCTTACCGCACATTCCGCATCCGCCGCATTTTGCAGCAACATCTCTGGATCCTACTTGTTGCAAGCGAATTGATTTTTGAAATTTTTTTGTTAAGTCTTTTACTAATTCTCTGAAGTCAACTCTGCTTTCAGCAGTAAAATAAAAAATTATTTTTGAACCATCAAAAGTATAATTAGCAGCAACTATTTTCATATCTAAATTGTGTTTGCCAACTAATTCTTTGCATACTTTTAAAGCTTCTTCCTGCTTAATCTTATAATTATCAAGCTTTTCAGTATCAGTTGTTGTTGCTTTTCTTAAAATTGGCTTTAAAGCAAATTCAAGCTTTGTTTCATCAACATTTTTGTTAGCAAAAACAACGGTGCCAATTTCTGTACCTTGTTCTGTCTCAACAATGACCTTATCACCCTTATTTAGTATAATATTATTTTGGTCAAAATTATAGATCTTGTCTAAAACATTAAATTTGATACCTGCAATTATTTTCATATATATGTAATACGAATCTACGAATTTTATGCTAATCTACAAATATGCGAATTGTCGTATTCGTATTTTCGTAGATTAGCATCCATTTGTAGATTCGTATTATATTAATTTACTTCACAATCGTTCCTATTTTCTCACCCATTGCTGCTTTCTTCAAGTTACCTTCTTTTGTAACATTAAAAACAACGATTGTCAATCCATTATCACGAGCGAGTGCAAAAGCTGTTTGATCCATGACTGCTAATTTTTTAGACAAAACTTCATCATAAGAAAGAGTATCGTATTTTTTTGCATCTTTATTTTCATTTGGATCAGAATTATAAACACCATCAACATTTGTTGCTTTTAAAACAACATCGCATCCTGTTTGCAATCCATGAAGTACTGCTCCAGTGTCAGTTGAAAAAAATTGATTTCCTGTTCCTCCGCCCATAATAACAATCTTTTTTTCATCCATATAATGAATTGCTTTTCCTGGAGTGTAATATTGAATAATAAATGGCATGTAAATTTGTGACAAAGCTCTTGCTTCTTGATGGCCAAATTTATCAATAGCTTCTCGCAAATTTATTGCATTCATGACACTACCTAACATTCCTAAATTATCAGCAATTGTTCTTTTCATTTCTTTTTCTTCTCTACCTCGATAAATATTTCCAGCTCCAATTTCAACAATCACTTGTTTGCCCATTTTTACTAATTCAACAATTTGAGAAGCATATTTACTAACTGTTTTTTGATCAATACCAAAATCCTTGTTGCCCATCATTAATTCACCAGATAATTTGAGCATTATTCTGTTGTACATAATTTTGTTTTAAAAGTAATAACGAAAAATATACTGTCATCCTGAACCGCAGTGAAGGATCCCGTAAATCAGATAACAATCACGGGATTCTTCGGCTTAGGCCTCAGAATGACACTATTAATTTTTAAATTTATATTTCAAAACGTTCAAATCGTTTTATCACGAGTTTTTCTCCCAACTTTGCAGTTGTTTCAGTCAACAATTCTTGAACAGTTTTTTCTGGATCTTTAACTAAGGCTTGAGTTGTTAAAGCGTTTTCTTCACAATATTTTTTAATTTTGCCTTCCATAATTTTATCTGCAATTTCTTTTGGCTTGCCCATTTTGTTGATTTCTTCTTGCCATTCTTTTTTTAATTCAGCTAACTTTTCTGCTGGAACATCATTTGGTGAAACACAAATTGGATTAGAAGCTGCAACTTGAATTGCAATATCATGAGCCATAGCTTGAAAATCAGAATTTCTAGCGACAAAATCTGTTTCGCATAAGATTTCAACCATTGAACCAATTTTTTTATTAGCATGAACATAGCAATCAATAATTCCTTCTGTTGCTTCACGTCCAGCTTTTTTGGCCATGATCTCTTGTCCTCTTTTCTTTAATAATTTTACTGCTTCATTATAATTTCCGTTTGCTTCATCTAGAGCTTTTTTGCAGTCCATAAAACCAGCTCCACACATTTCGCGTAATTTTTTGACGTCTTCCATTTTTATTTGTGTCATACGTTTAAATTGACAAATTAATAATTATATTATATAATGTTTAGTGCTCTTTTTTTCTTGCTCTTAACAAAATAACTAATTTTTCAGTTTTATCCGCATGTAATCCGTTAAAATCAGCTTTTCGAATAACGCGGATTTATCGGATTGCACGCGGATAAAATTGATAACTTCCAGATTCAGAATAACAGAAAGAAAGCAGAAAGTCAAAGGCAAAAACGAGGAGGAAGAGAATGGCTGAGCCAGAAGATCTTAATCTTGGTGATTTACTTGAATTGCTTGGTGATTCATCAACACTTGAACCTGATTCTTGTGCAAAAGCGGCGACTTGTTTAGGACAGAATGATTTTGCTGGTGTATTAGTTCATTGCGAAAAAGCTCTTGGAGAAGATCCTTGCAATGGTTTGGCAATGAATCTTCAGATTCATGCTTTGCATAAATCTGGTCAAAAAGATCAGGCGATGGCAAAGCTAAGCTATTTGATGAGATTCTTTCCTGATCGCGAAAATGCAAAAATCAGCGAACTCACTGCATTGTTTAGCGATTCTGATGAAGATACTGATTTCTATCTGATTCAGGCTAAGACTTGCCTCGAGCAAAAGAGATTTGATGATGCAAGGCAATACGCTGAAGACGCCTTGAGAATCAATCCCTTCTCTTGTCAGGCAAATTGCATGATGGCAAGAATCTATCTTGCTCAAGATGATTTTGAAAAAGCGCAAGTTCAACTTGCCCACTTACTGAAGTATTATGGTGAAAATAAACAAGTTGGTTATCTGGTGAAAGATTACATTGAAGTGATGATCGCCAAGGACAAGTTTGCTGATGCATTGATTTTCTTTGTTCAGTTCAAAGAAAATAGATCTCTGGCCTTGAGCTTTGTTGGAACTGCTTGTTCTGCTTATGCTGAACATCAACGCAAAGCTGTCAAAGAGATTGAAGATCTTGATGAACAAAGACTAAAGCTTGCTGAAGCTGAGATGCTCTTTTTGGAAGCGATCAGCTATCTACAAGATTCGCCTACTTTCTTGATTCAAGCCATAGAAGGATTGTTGTATGTCTATCTGGAATGGTCAAAGAAATTCAGAGATGATAAATCAAAAGAAATGCATGAACTGCTTGCAAAAGCTGAAGGTTTGAGTGTCAGAGTTCCACCAAGAATCTATGCAGCTTTTGTCTTTTTCTATGCCAGAAAGCCAAGCACTTTTGCGAAAGCAATCGAGTACTTGGTAAAATGCCGCGAAGCTGGAGTTGATGATGAAAAGTCAATTCAGGCAACACGCGCATTTCTTGGACATCTGAAAGAACATCGGCATACAATCGCTCATCTTCCGGATCCAGAAATGAAAGCAACAAGGCTTGATGTTCTTGCAACAACATGCAAAGAAGCAATCAAGGCCTTTGATGATACTGAAATCATTGCTGCAATTTCTGTTAATCTTCTGTTCATCTATCTTGAGAAATCAAGAATTGGCAGATCAAAGCTATCTGAAATGCTGAGGACTTTGCAAGCTTTGGAAATGCTGGTTGATGATGACAAACGCAGGCCAGAAATGTATCTGCCTTTTGTCTACTTTTTCACAATGCCGAAGAGACATGACAAAAAACAGGCTGACTATTTCTTGACTTGTTGTGAACAACATATTTGTTCAGATGAAAGAGAGTACCTTGAACCTGCGTACGCGGCCTACAGAGTCGCATTTGGAATGTCCTTTAACCGAGTTGATCAGTCGAAATAACGGCTGATTTTTTATACTCTCGAATATGCACAAATGCCTTAAGGCCACAAATAACACAAATATATTTTACATTCAGTTGACATTTTAGTTATTTTCTGATATTTTAATTAGCTGCGAAAACGAAGAGGAGGAAGAGGAAATGATTGAGAAGGAACATAAGGTTGTTGCAACGCATAATGGAAGGTTTCATGCTGATGATGTGTTTGCGTGTGCAGCATTGGCATTGCTCTTTATCATTCAAATTTTTCGGACTCGCGATCAGGAAGTTTACGAAAAGGCTGATTTTCGAGTTGATGTCGGCGGCGAAAATGATCCAAATACTGGCGACTTTGATCATCACATGTTTGGCGGAGCTGGAATACGTGAAGGCTTTTTCAAAGTCTTGCGGTTTGCTTGGATTTTCAAGCATATTATCAACTTGCTGATGTGGAAATTGTTTGGCAAGAAAGTGACCGCACATCTGCCCTATGCTTCTTTTGGATTGGTCTGGAAAAAGTTTGGAGTAGCAATTTGTGATGGAAATGAAAAAGTAGCTAAGCTTGTAGAAAAGTGGCTGGTGATTCCAATTGATGCACAGGACAATGGCTACAAGATTTTTCAAGGAAAAGTGGAAGATATCTCTGCACACACTATTTCAAATGTGATTGATAATTATAATCCAGCTTGGGATGAAAATGATCGAGATCCAGATGTTGCTTTTTTTGAAGCTTTGGAATTTGCCAAGGTCTATCTAAAAAGGACAATTGCAAGAGCTGCAGGCGTCATCAGAGCTGAAGAGCTGGTGTTGAAAGCGGTACCTGAATCTGATGATCCAAGAATTGTTGTATTGAATGATCCGATGCCTTGGTCATCAGTTGTTAAAGAATTACCGCTGATCAAATTTGTTGTTCATCGCGTTAACAATGGCTGGATGGTACATGTTGTGAATGCTGGATATGGGACTGGCAAACGCTATCGTAAAAACTTGCCAAAAGCATGGCATGGACAGCGCGGCTCAACTTTGGTCAAATTGACTGGAGTTGCTGATGCTGATAACTGCCATAAAGATGGGCATATTGTAGTAGCGAAATCAAGAGAAGGAGCGATTGCACTAGCGAAGGTTGCACTCAAAGCATAATTAAGCGTTCTTTTAGATAGAGGTTTTTACCTCTTTTTTTATGCTTACAAATCGCACGAATGCCTTAAGGCCACTAATCGCACAAATATCTTTTTTTGGCTTATTTAAGGTTCCCATTTCTCATATCCCAAGATCCCACTTCCCACTTCAAAAATGCCATTGACAAAAATAGGGTGCTGTGATATGATGAAAAGCCCTGGAATCGGGGTGAGTGCCACCACTGACAGGAGGTTTCCGATGAGCCGCACGGTCCTGGTTGATCAGTTCGAAGGTCTGGGGCTCATGCCCCTCATCATCCTCGTGAAGGTCGCCGGAATCGGCGGCTGGATCGAGGCTCTGCTCCCTCAGAAGGAGTACGATGCAAAGGCGGTGGCTGCGAAGCACCGCAAGGAGGCAAAGGATCTCGGAATCGAGTTCGGTGTCAAGAGAGACGGCATGGATGACACCGGCACGAACATCGCTGCCAATCGGCAGATGGTCGACATGAGCGCACTCCTGAGCGAGCTCGGCATGGCTGGCTACAAGGTGACGGATGCCTTCTGGTTCTGGCGTGAGGATAAGCGTGGCAGGAAGAGGTTCCTGCAGCTGGTGCTCACTCAGACAGGAAAAGATCTCAAGCTGCCCGATCGTGTCGTCAACCTCTTCAACCAGACCACACCCTACTGCAACGTCTGGGCCAACGTCAACGAGAAGGGTGAAGAGCTGTACAGGCTCGACACCGTGAACGTGCCAGTCCCCCGCGACGGCATGGTGACCCAGGAAGAGCTGCACATCAGCTTCGCCCCCGGTCGCTACACCTACACGCTGAGCCCCCCCACCCGATAGACCTACCCACACACTCACAACACCCGTTCCTTTCGCACCCTACCTAGACTGACTCGTCCGAGTCGGTCTTTTTTTTGCACAAAAAAAACGTGTAGATTATTTTCTGCACGTTCTGCGTTAGATTCTGCGTTAGTCTGCGTTAAAAACGATTCCGCAGAAATACGCAGAATCGAACGCAGAAAACGCAGAATTATTTACCAGAATTTGTTAAAACATTTGACCAGTATTCTTCAAAAACTTTTTTGATATTTTCTATTGTGCCTAGCTCTAATATTTTTAAGGTATCAATTTCTTTTTGTGAGACCCAACTTGGCAATGGCAAGCCCATTGTCAAAGTAAAGATATGAGATAAAAATGTTGTGGCATAGGCACCTTTGTGTAATTCAAAATTAATGGCAACTCCATCTTCTGTACAAGTAAAAGAATTAATTTTTGGAGATAATAATGTTGGAACTTCATAATGACGCAACTGGATAAATGGAAATGGACGAGCTGATTCTCGGAAATTTTTTGTTTTATCGCTTTCTAAAAAGTCTTCATACAAATCTTTGTCTGATCTTTCATTGCTCAAAAATAATGGCAATTTAGCTGGCAGATTAATTTTGTTGCGAACTAATTGTGAGATTTTTTTATTAAATAAATAGCTACCGTAAGCATAAGCCCAAAGTTTGACTTGTTCTTTGATTGCTAATAAGGCATTAATATAATCACTTGGTTCATGCGTCAAAGCTTTTAAAACTCTTATTTCGCCAGAAAAAGTATATGGCATTTGTTCATAAATTTTGATCATATCATTCCAATTGCCATAAATTGCTTTGGCTTTGTTTCTTAATTCTTGGATTAATGGAATTTCATTCTTGCCTTGAGCAATTAAAAATGCTTTAACTGCTAACTCATAATCACCACGAAGTAAAATTATACCAAGCTTGTGGCCAATTCCCCTAGCTCCGCCAAATCGTTGACTGCCAAAAAAATTATAAAAGCCAACTTCTTTAATATGGTTTAATTTTTCTAATAACAAATTTGGATCGTACAAACCTTTTGTTCGGATAAAAATATTAAATCTATTACCAATCAAATTTCCTGGTTGCAAAGCGCCTTTGCTAACAATTATATTTTTTAAATAAATATTTGGAAGTTTTAATTCTTTTATTTTATCTCTGGATATTTTTCTAAAACTAAATTTTTGAGAAGTAATAGCAATGGCATCTTTCATGCCAGAATAGCCAATTTGTCCTAAGCCTACATTCAATTTTTTGGCAATACGATCAATTGCTTCTAATGTTGGAATGCCAATTTTAACTACATCAGCATAAACTGTCTCGCCTTCTTGATCTGCTAAGCTTGGATCATTTTCTGGATCAATAGTTGTAATTCTGCCATCTTGAGTAATTTCTTCAACAATGAAATCAGCTGGCGAAAAACGCAAAAAACCCAAAGGTAGATCAGAAATTATTTCAATTCCGTAATCTTGAAGTAATTTTTGATCCTCGATAATTGGGTTTTGTCGTTCTATCTTTTTTGGGTTTTCTTTTCTGACTTTTGCTAGAAAATCACACTCTTTCAACCAAGCATCATAGGATGTTTGATTTTGATTTTCCATTTTATTTTATTATTTATCTCAAATTTTGTGGGCCTGTAACTTTTGTTACATTGCCTACTGTTGGCTTTTGTTCTTTATAATTTTCTTTAATGCATTCTGCAAATGTATTTGCCATTAAATCAATAACTTTGATAGCATCATCATTGCAAGGAACTGGATAATTGATGATTTCTGGATTGGCATTTGCATCAACTAATGCAACTGTTGGAAGATTGACAACTCTTGCTTCTTTAACTGCTGATTTGTTATCCATAACATCGATTAAAAATAAAGCTTCTGGCAATTTGTCTAAATTCTTCAAACCACCGATTTTGTTATTTAATTTTTCAATATCTTCAAGCATTAATTGCTTTTCATATTTTGTATAATTCTTTTCCATTTCACCAGTTTCTTTTTTTCTTTCCAATGTTCTTAATTTTTGAATTAAGTTGTGAATTGTTTTGAAATTTGTCAAAGTTCCGCCAAGCCATCTTGTTGTAACATAAGGCATATTGCAAGAAATTGCAGCTTTTTTAACAATATCTTTGCCTTGTCTTTTTGTGCAGATAAAAACAATTTTTCCGCCTTTTTTGGCAATTTCGGCAACATATTCTAATGCTTTTTCAAGCATTTCTTTTGTTTTGGAAAGGTTGATAATATAAATGCCTTCTTTTTTTGCAAAGACATATTGTTTCATTTTTGGATTCCATTTTGCTGCTTTGTGGCCAAAATGTGCACCTGCCTTTAGTAGCTCTTGAATCGTTGGGGTCTTCATAATTAGATTTGATTATATAATCTAGTACTTTGTATTATAACAAAAATAACAAAATAACTAAATTATAAATAACTAAAATTAATAACAAAATTAAAAAATTCGCCCATGGCGAACTAAGAAGATTTGTCCTTAGTCCGCCGTTTTCGTCATTCCACCATGCCACTCAATTTAACAAGATTTGTTAATGAGAGGAAGGCTGGTGGTCGGAAAACGTGTGGTGTATTAACAATTAACTTTTAACATTTAACAGTTAACTGTGAAGTGTTAATGGTTTACTGTTAGCAATATAACATGAGAAAAAAATTTTGGCAAGAGAAATAAAAAAGATCGGTAAACCGATCTGAAATGAGCTATTGCCTGGCACGAGCTCCGAAATAAATTTTCTGGTTTGGTTGAGCTTTGGGATCTTGATTATAGATAGAAACTTTGACGAATAGCCAACTATTACGACCAAGATTGAAGCAATTCCAGAGATTGATTTGAAGCTTACTTCGTTCTTTCTGATGCCTGTAAAATTGCAGATTGCCATCAGAAAATTCAGCCGTAACATCATAATTGTATGGCGCTTGGACAAGGAAAGTAAGCGTTGAGAAATTGGCTGCGATCGGAATGACAACACATTTTGGGATATTTTGGTTATCAATGTCAAAGTTGATGTAATTGCTCTGAGTACTAACGTAAGATGGGATAACTTGACAACCAGTTTTTTCCATTTCTACAACAATTTCTTTTGGAACAGTGAGTTGTTTTTGTGCAAAGGCATTGGAACTGAATATAATTGCAGAGAGAACAATCAGAACTGCTCTTCTCATCTCTTCCTCCTCCTTGACTGAATTAAGACTAATTATTTTATACAAAAATACTAATAATGTCAATACTATATTTTTTTAGCAATCGTAATTAGATTATATCCATTTCGCCAATTTGATTTTTCACCTTTTTTAACATAATACTGATCTTCTACTTTAAAACCAACTTCTTGCAATAAACTTGCCAATTCTTTTTTGGTGAAAGCATGATAATAACGATCAACAACGCCAAATCTTGCTTTCCATGGCATATAAACATCTTTCAAATCTAATTCTTTGTGCTTGCCAGCAATACTTAAAAATGAATATTTAATAGTTTGCCAAAAATATTTTGCTTGCCAAAGATTCCAATTAGTCATTAATAAATAACTATTTGGTTTTAAGATGTGATAAAAATCTCGCAAAACTTGCAAGCGGAATTCTTTAGATGGAATATGTTGCAAAGCAGCAATGCAAAAAATTATGTCAAAAGTTTCTGCTTCAAAATGTTGATCTAACAAATCCATTTGTCTGAAATTTCCAAATTGATATTTTGTTTTAGCTTCATTAATTAATGCCTCGCTATTATCAATACCTAAATATTTAATATTTTTATTTTTCAGTAATTGATAAAGACGTCCATTGCCACAGCCCGCATCAAGAACATTTTGATTTGGCTTTATAAATTTTACGAGATCTTCTAATTCTTGCCATGAAAAAGCACGAGTTGCGGAAAACTCTTTAGCCAAGGATTTGTAGTCCTGCTTGGTTTTATCTATTAATTTTTGAGCGTATTCTTTGTCCATAGTTTAAAATACGAGTTAGATTAGTTAGACTAATTAGATAAGTTAGATTAGTTAGACTAATTAGATAAGTTAGATTAGTTAGACTAATTAGATAAGTTAAATTAATTACCTTTGACAAAAATGGTTTATTATTATAATATAATTAGTCTTATGAAACCAGTTGAAGAACTTATAATTAAAACTTTGAAGCAAAAATCTTTTTTAAGATCCAAATTTGAATTGGAAAAAAGAAAGATTTCGAAAAAATATAAATGCAATTTACTAACTAATATTAATATTTTATCAGTTTATAGAAATTTAATCAAAGAGAAAAAGATTAAGCAAGACAAAAATTTTGAGGAATTATTAAAAAAACAAAAGACCAGAACATTATCTGGCATTGCTTCAATTGCAATTTTTACAAAGCCATACAAATGTCCTGGAAAATGTTTGTATTGTCCGAGTCAACCAAAAATGCCAAAAAGCTACTTGAATGATGAGCCAGCTGTAATGAGAGCAATTCTTTGTAATTACTCGCCAAAAAAACAGATTGAAACAAGATTAGAAGCATTAAATATTTGCGGACATAAAACTGATAAAATTGAGCTGATTATTATGGGAGGATCGTGGACTGCCCTACCAAAAAATTATCAAAATAATTTTGTGTTAAAATGTTTTAAAACGGCTAATCATTTTAATAAACAAAAAAACAATAAAACAAATAAACAAACGACTTTAACTGACGAACAAAAGCGAAATGAAAAAGCGAAACATAGAATTATTGGAATGACTCTTGAAACAAGACCTGATTTGATTGATGAGAAAGAAGTAATCAGAATGCGAAAACTTGGAGCTACCAGAATTGAACTAGGCGTGCAAAGTATTTATGATAATGTTTTAAAGTTCAATAATCGCGGACATTTGATTGATAAAACTATACAGGCAACACAATTGCTGAAAGATGCAGGTTTTAAAATCAATTATCACATGATGCCGAATTTACCAAAAAGTAATAATAATAAAGATTTGCAAATGTTTGAAGAATTATTTTCTGATTCTTCTTTTCAGCCTGATATGTTAAAAATTTATCCTTGTGTTTTGACGAAGAATTCTAAATTATATAAAGTTTGGAAAGCAGGAAAATATAAACCATACAGCGATAAAGAAATTGTTGAATTGCTAATTAAAATTAAACAAAAAATTCCAAAATATGTTAGAATAATGAGACTTGGTCGAGATATTCCGGCTCCAGATATTGTGGCTGGAAATAAAATGTCAAATATTAGACAAGTTGTTCATGCAAAAATGATTGAACAAAATTTGTTGTGCAAATGCATTCGATGTCGTGAAGTGAGAAATGGGAAATGGGAAATGGGAGATATAAAATTAACCAGGATGGATTATAATGCCTCAAATGGAAAAGAAATTTTTCTAAGCTATGAGGATGAAAAAAATAATAAAATATTAGCTTATCTTAGATTAAGAATTCCATCACAATATTTTACTCATGAAAAACATTATATTAATGTATTAAATAATTGTGCTATAATTAGAGAATTGAAAAGTTTAGGACAAATGGTTGAAATTGATAAGAAAAATTTGAAGGCTTCACAACACATGGGCTTAGGTAAAAGTTTGATGAAAGAAGCAGAAAAAATTGTTAAAAAAGAATTTAGATTAAACAAAATTGCAGTTATTTCTGGTGTCGGTGTTAGAGATTATTATCGAAAACAAGGATATAAATTTCAGGATAGCTACATGATTAAAAAAATAAAATAATTTTGTTCCTTAAAATTCAATCCGCCTTCGTCCTGCGGGACTACGGCGGACAATAAATTCTAGGTTGTTTCTTTTTTGATTGTTACAAAATAGGTAGATTATGAAATGAAGTTCATTCCGTTTAATGCAAGGAGAAATCCTTGCCAAGGAGGAGAGAATGACAGAAAAAAGTTTTGGAGTTCATTGCATCTTGCATCAAGAAAATTCGGCAGAAGGAATTTGTATGTTCTGCGATCAATGTTTTTGTTCGCAATGCCTGACAAAAATTGGAAAAAAATTTATTTGTCGCGATTGTGGCAAAACTCTCTATAGATCTGTTACTCCTCATCAATTAGCAATCTTTTCTGGCAGATCTAATGAGCTTTTGGCACAAAGAGTTTGTAATAAGCTGGGCGTTGAACTTGGAAAAATGAGATTTACTGATTTTGAAGGCAGTGAAATGAGACCTCAGTTTCTTGAGAACTTAAGAGGAAGAAGAGTCTTTATTATTCAGCCAACCGTTGCTAGCGAAGATGAACTTGGTGCAAAGGTTAGAGAAGAATTGCTAATAATGATAAGGGCCGCAAAACAAGCTTCAGCTCAAGAAGTTTGCGTAGTGATTCCTGATTTTGCTTATCAACGGCAAGAGAGAAAAACTCAACCAAGAATTGCTATTTCAGCAAGATTAATGATTGATTTGTTTGAAACAGCTGGTGCCGATAGATTTGTTTTTGTGGATCTGCATGCTGGTGCGATTCAAGGCTTTACGAACAAGCCGGTTGATCATCTTTGGGCAACACCATTGCTTTTGAAAGAAGCTTTTGCTGATTTGATCGATTCTAATCGAACTGTTTTTTTGACTGATGCAGGCTATGCCAAAGTAGTTGGCGCTTATGCTAGGAAATTCGGAGTTGGCTTTGCCGTTGCTCACAAGGAAGGTCGAGATACTACAGATGATAGAGTTGATCAGATAACGATTATTGGAAATGTATCTGGTAAAGTTGTTTTGATTATTGATGATATTGTGAAATCAGCTGGAACAATGATTAAAATGGGTCAAGCTTGCTTAAAAAATGGAGCAATAAAAGTTGTTGGAGGTGGGATCCATGGTGAATTGACAGAAGGAGCAGCAGAACGAATTCAACTATCTTGTCTAGATTTTCTAGCTGTTACTGATACTGTTCATATTCCAGAAAGAAAGTTACATGAAAAAATAAGAGTTGTGTCTGTTGATAAATTAATTGCTGATGCGATTAAGGCTATTTATGAGTATGGTTCTGTTTCTGCACTTTTTGACTAGATAACTGCTTTTTGGCAGTTTTTTTATTTACTCTTGCGATTCTTTGCATTTTTTGTATAATATAAATGTTCTTTTGGCAGAGGAAAAGGAGGAAAGGGATGGCATTGTGCAAAGTTTGTGGCAGTAACTCGGCAATGACATGTTCAATTTGTGGAAACGGTTTTCATTTTGAATGTGGCGTACAATTAAAAAACTTGGGCAATAAAATATTTTGTGGTGCATGTGTCGCAGATATGGCTGTGAAAGTTTCTCTTGTTACCCCTGAACAAGTACGATTGTACCTTGATAAAAAGAAATCAAGATCTTTCGGATTTTAAATCGCTTTGAAGCGGTTTTTTTATTTACTCTTGCATTTTTCTGTGTTTTGTGTATAATTGTTTTATAAATCTAAATTTTTATATTTTTAGGTTTTTATATTTTTAAGCTCATGAAAGAAAAAATCCATCCTAAATTTGGTCCTGCAACAATCAAATGTGCTTGCGGGAATACAATCAAAACAGCATCTACAATTCCGGAGATGCATGTTGAAATTTGCTCAGCTTGCCATCCAACATTTACTGGCAAAGCCAAATTTGTTGATACAGCTGGAATGCTTGACAAATTCAAGGCAAGACAAGAAAAATTCTTGAAATTTACACAAGACAAGAAAGAAAAAAAGCCAAGAATTAGAAAAGAAAAAGCAGCAAATAAATAGCGATTTTAAAGCAGAGTGTTTTTATTAATACTCTGTTTTTTGTTATAATTAATGTGTCACAAATCTTACACAGATACTTTACAGATGCACACAGAGACACAGATAAATAAAATAATTAAATTATATGGAAGAAAAATTAAAAAAGATTAAAGAAGAATATAATAAAATAAATCAAGAATTAAGCTCTCCTGAAATAGTTTCAGACAGTTTAAAATTGACAAAATTATCTAAAAGAGCTGCTGAATTAAGAGATACTGTTGATTTGATAAATAAATATGAGGAAATAACGAAACAAATTAAAGATAATGAAGAATTAATTAAGTCTGAAAATGATAAAGAATTGATTGAAATGGCAAATGAAGATTTAACTAATTTAAAAATAGAATTTGAAAAATTGAAGAAAGATTTAGAAGTTGAGCTATTGCCAAAAGATCCAAATGATTCAAAAAATGCGATTATGGAAATTCGAGCTGGAGCTGGTGGAGAGGAAGCTGCCTTATTTGCAGCAGAATTATTTAGAATGTATTCCAGATTTGCTGAAAAAAAAGGTTGGAAAATTGAGATAATGAATTCTAATCGAACAGGTATTGGAGGTTTTAAAGAAATTATTTTTGCGGTCAAAGGCGATAATGTTTATCGAGATTTAAAATATGAAAGTGGCGTTCATCGCGTTCAAAGAGTGCCAGTAACAGAAAAACAAGGTAGAATTCAAACATCAACTGTAACAATTGTTGTTTTGCCAGAAGTAGAAGAAGTTGAATTTAAAATAGAACCGAAAGATTTAAGAATTGATACTTTTTGTTCTCAAGGCGCTGGCGGACAAAGTGTTAATACAACTTATTCAGCAATTAGAATTACACACTTACCTACTGGCATTGTTGCTTCCTGCCAAGATGAAAGATCTCAACAAAAAAATAAAGCAAAAGCGATGAAAGTTTTGAGATCAAGAGTACTAGCACAACAGGAAGAAGAGAGAACAAAAAAAGCTGGAGCTGAAAGAAAAATGCAAATCGGAACTGGTGATCGATCAGAAAAAATTAGAACTTATAATTTTCCACAAGATAGAGTTACTGATCATAGAATCAAATTTACGACTAACGGTATACCCTATGTTTTGGGCGGTGACCTAGATCCAATAATTGATAAATTGAAAGAAGAAGATCAGCGTCTCAAAATGGGGATAAACTAATCTCACTAATGCCTTAAGGCCTCGAATTGCACCAATTTTTATAGAAAAAAAGAGCCACATTGGCCCTTACAAAGTACAAAAAACTGTTCCACTACATGTTACAAGCGTCGAAAGATAACCGTCAGAACCAACCCATCGTCCTGTTGCACGGTCGCAACATTCGCGCTTTGCAGAAAACTTGCAAAGAGGATATAATGGCTTGTCTCCATGACAACTATCAAAGAAATAGGTTTCTCGTCCGTGAATCGTACTCATCAATCCATGGGTAATGGGATCACAACAATCGCTAGTTTTTGCTTCTTCAACAATGAGCAAGCTTTTTTTTTCTTGTCCTTCATCAATCTTAAGACCTTGTGACGGGCATTGCTGTGGTTTGAGAGTACAACCAAAACCAAATCCAATGAGATTGAAGAAAATCACTGCTATTAGTGTTCTTCTCATCTTCTTTCCTCCTCTGCTGCAGCTGGATTGAACTTTTTTAATTATAGCATACAGCTATGTAAATGTCAAGTTTTTTACTAAACCGATTAAGTCAAAACATTTTTTTAAAATATATGAAACAAAAACTAACAAAAAAAGAAATCTGGAACATCATTCTGTTATTTATTGGTTGGCGTGTTGTTGTACAATTTATTGCTTTTCTTGGTAAATATAGACTTTTTTTATCAACAGATAATGCTTATGATCATTTAAGTCCTTGGTCTATTGATAAACTACCAGAATTTTTGCAGTATTTTGTAAAATGGGATTCTGGTTTTTATTTGGAAATTGCTAAATCTGGTTATTTTTTTGATCAAGCAAAAAATTTGTACAATACTGCTTTCTTCCCTCTTTATCCGTTGTTGATTAAAATATTTAGTTATGTTTTTCAATCTCAAGTAATTTCTGGAATAATCATTTCAACGCTAGCTACTTTTGGCGTTTGTTATTTTTTGTATAAGCTCGCTAAGATTGAATTGCAAGATAATAATTCTGCGCTAAAATCTGTTTTTTATTTTTTGATTTTTCCAACTGCGATTTTTCTGGCATCAATTTATACTGAATCATTATTTATATTTTTAGCTGTTGCTTGTTTGTATTTTGCGAGAACTAGAAGATTTGCGATTGCTTCAAGCTTTGGTTTTTTTGTAGCCACATGTCGTCCAATTGGCATTATCTTGTTTCTGGTTTTAATTTTAGAATATATTGAACAAAGAAAATTTAGTTTTAAAGAAATTAAATTAGATATTTTATGGACTTTGCTGGTGCCTGCTGGTCTTGCAAGTTATATGCTGTTTTTATGGATCAAATTTAAAAATGCTTTTTTATTTATGCAGGCGCAAACTGCTTGGGACAGAAAGATTGGATTTGATTTTTGGGGCATATGGATTGATCTGAAAAATCATGTCCACGATATTTTTCAACCTTCGCAAAATTTTGCTTTTTCTTTAAGAAATGATTTTGAATTTTTCTTTTTTATAACTTTTTTAATTTTATCTATTGTTGTATTTTTTAGATTAAGAAAGTCTTATGGATTATATTGTTTTTTGGCATTGTTAATTCCCTTCTTGACTGGATCGTTAATTTCTATGACCAGATTTACATTAGTTTTATTTCCAGTCTTTATTCTGCTTGCCAAATTTACAATAAAAAGAGAATGGTTAAATTATTTTATAATCATGCTATTTTCAATGATGTTAAGTTTGTTTACTGTAATGCTCGCGAACTGGTATTGGATCGGATAATGCGAATAATAAAATTAAAAATAACATAATAATAAAATGTCTATAAAAAATTTATTAAATAAATCGATAAAAGAATTAAAAGGCATTTCTTCTTCTCCAGATTTGGATTGCGAAATTTTGTTATCTTTTGTTTTGAAAAAAAATAAAGAATATTTATTTGCGAATTCTGAAATTGAATTAAACGAAAAACAAATTGAACAATTTAATCAGCTTTTAGAAAGAAGAAAGAAACATGAGCCAATTGCCTATATTATTAATAATAAAGAATTTTTCGGACTAAATTTTTACGTTGATAAACGAGTTTTAATTCCAAGACCTGAAACTGAAATACTCGTTGAAGAAGTAATTCGTGAACAAAAACTAAGACGCTCGGCTTTTTCCGGAGAAAGCCGAGCGTCTTCGAGACTTGAATTAAAAATTGCTGACGTCGGAACTGGATCTGGATGTATTGCTGTAAGCCTGGCTAAAAATTTGGAAAATGCTAAAATTTTTGCAATTGATTTATCTTATGATGCTCTAGAAGTTGCAAAAATAAATGTTGAAAAAAATAAAGCAAATGTTGAGTTATTGCAAGGAAATTTATTAGAACCATTACTTGAAAATAAAGTTGACATAATTTGCGCTAATTTACCATATATTACAGTTGAACAATTAGATTTAACTGAAGAAGATGTCAGAAAATTTGAACCAAAAACCGCTTTGATTGTAAAAGAAGAAACAACTTTGTATTCTGAATTACTAGATCAAGCGCCAAGATATCTGAATAAAAATGGCATTATATTTTTTGAGATTGATCCAGTTTTTAAAGACAAAATGATAAATCTGGTTAAAGAAAAAATGCCAGAAGCAAAATATGAAATCAAAAATGATTTAGGAGGATGTGAGAGAGTGATGATAATTTGGGTATAAAAAAAGATTAGAGTAGATCTAATCTTGCAAAAGAGCTTTGAGGACTTCAAGATGTACAGAATTGAGTGCGACGATTACAAACATATGAGTTGGATCTAGAACATAGAATTTGAAATCAGGTTTTGTTTGTCTGAGTAAAATGTTACAACCGATCAAATCATTTATCGCACCTCTAATTGCGCCTTCATCTGTTCGCTGAGCAAAAGTGAATTGACCCTGATGAGCTAGGTAATCTACAAGGTATTTGTAAGGATATTCTCCTTGAGGCATACTATTAATATTAATTACAGCATCTAGGGCAAGTCTTAACCTATCGTTTTTGTTGAGGCCAAGTTCTCTCACAGCTTTGTATAGGCTTTCTGGATCTGCAAATCTTTGGTTTAAGAATTCAGCCAAGGGATTATTCGGAGGGGCTGGTTCCTTATTTTCTGGCGTTTCTAGCTCACTTAGAAAAATGACATCATCCGCAATTTGTTCTAGTCTCCTATTACCTGCTGGATCATTCATGACAACAACAAGATTTTTACCTCGAAAACTAACTGCATTTGCAGACCTAAGAAAATTTGAATCATGGGAAGCGAGAACAAAGTGACTAATGTCAGGTCGAGTTTCAAGCAACGTATGGATATCAGTGATAATATTCTCATCCACTGTATCTTTCGGCTTTTCTCGACCATTTAGCTTTGGGCAATGAAAGATTTTACAACCCTGTTCATAGGCACGAAGAATGATTCCATAGTCTTTTGTTTTACCGGAGTTCGCAACAAAACAAACATCAGTATAAATTCCTGCATGCTCTATTCTACCAAGATCACGAAGCTTATTTAGTAATCTGGAAATTGAATCAGGAGTAAGAAAATCAAGCATATTATCAAAGTCGATAAAAAGAGCGATACGAGGTTGTGCGTCCTTTTCCATTCTGTCTTTCCTCCTTCCCTGGACCACGATAACAGTATTTTTGAGTATAACACTTAACATTATTTTTGTCAATTTTGTATCAAAAATCAAACTAAAAACCACGCTTAAAGCGTGGTTTTATATATTCGTGAGATTAGTGGTCTTAAGGCATTCGTGCAATTCGCGAATTACAGGACTTCGACACTGAAACCGTCAGGCACAACTGTGATCCAAGTCTGGCCGCGATTTAGTTTTATTTCTGAACCTGTAGAATCGTAGAATTTTGTTCTGTCAGTTCTGCTATTTTTCTTCCAAGCTCCTTCTACCATTTCGCCATCGCGGAAAACTTGAACCTTGCCCTCGCCCGTTACGACTAATTGCAATCTGCCATAATCATCCATAACTTGTTCTTTTGGAACATATTGAATTACAACATTTTTTGGAGCAATCTGGCTGTCATTGACTGCGTCTTTGTGCTCAACACCAATTGGATTGAAACGAAGATAAGTATTTGTTTCTGGATCATACTTGTATTCTACTGAATAATCGCCAGCAAAATTAATTTTAATATCTTGAATTGTTGTTGGACGATTTTCTTTTCTGATTTCATCTTTGAATTTCCAGGAATCATATTTTGGCTTGACTGTATCTAATTTTCGGTCACGCAAGGCTAAATTTAAAGTTTTTGTTGATGCAAAAAGATTATGAGGAGCTTCGCCTTCGCCTCTCCAGAAATATGGAGCGCCAGCGCCAATCTGATCTAGATCTTTGATGCCAAAACTTAGAATTGCATCAAGAGCTTCTTGAGAACCGCCGCAATGAGCATATAGCGCATCATATTCTGAAGCCCATTGCAAGTAATATGGGCGAGCTGATCTGACAGGATGAATTTCGTCGGCCTGATTTCCAGCATAAAGCGCCATGAATCTAGTAATATTACCTTCAACAACTGTTTCATAAACAACTTGAGCTTGGCTTAATGCGTGCTGTGGACGGACATCAACAAGATTTTCAATCATTACTGCTACAGGATATTTATTAGCATCAGCAGTTGGCACGATAACTCCATCAAGTCGTCTTGCCATTTCTTTTGGCTGATCTTTTGCCATCTTGAGCTGTTCTTGGAATGTTACTCCTTTGTCTTTTGTAATAAGCCAATAGATACCGAAACCAATTCCAATTAATAATAAAACTGCAACGATAATTCCGACAATTTGTGCCCAGCGATTGTCTTTGAAGAATTGAATAATCTTGTTTGGTTTTTTTACAACTTGATCTGATTTTTTAGGATCAGCTTTTTGATCAGATTTAATAACTTCTTTTGAATTTAAAGTTGGTTTCATTTGAAATGTTTTTCCTGATTTAATGTCTAAACTTGGTTTTTTGTCCATGTTTTAAAATTTATTAATTATTGTTTTAAAGCTATTTTTTTTACTTGTAATGCCAAACCATTGACTTTGCCTTTTACATTCTCTAAATCTGAAGCTAAGACATCAACATCGTCTTGTTCTGTTTTTGAGATTCTATAATCATCTCGTTCTAATTGTTCTAATTTGCTTGAAATACTTGTTAATCTTAATTCGATAATTTCTATTTTTTGTTTAATTTCAGATATCTCTACGTTCATATTGTCAAATCGTTTACTGATCTGCCTAAATTCTTTATCAATTTGTTCAAATTTTTTGTATACTAGTTTGAAATTTTCATCAACTTGATCAAAGCCTTTTTTGACAATTAAAGCTAAATTATCAATTTTGTTGTCCATCTTATTCTCAAATACACCTAGCTTCTTATCAACATTTTTCTGAAAAACGCCTAATTTTATATCAATATTTTTCTCAAATAGATCTAGCTTGTTATCAAAATTTTTTTCTAAAATACTAAGTTTTTGATCAAATTTATTTTCTGATTTTTCAAACTTTTGATCTAATTTTTTATCTCTTTTATCAAATTCTTCTTTAAGTATTTCTTTTAGGTCTTTTTTTGTTAACATAAAATTATCTTTGTAGATAAATTTAAAATAACATATTTATTACTTTTTGTCAGGTGTTAATAACCGCAAAGTTATAAGTTAACAGTTGACAGTTATAAGTTTCTGTAACTAGGCTTTCTCAAATATTATTTTTTTGTTTTTAAGATTTGCGAAATACAAAATTATTTCAATGCTTTTAAATTTCTTTGATAAAATGCTCTGCGCTTTTTTTAGATTTTTGAGATGAGCTTTTTTTTCTAATTCTGCATCATTGTTAAAAGCTTTTAATCCGCCATAAGCACCGCAATCAGCATGATCAATTAAAATAATTTTTTTAATGCCGTGCAATTTTGCTGAAATTTCTAATTGAGTCAAAGCTGTTTTTTTATTGGCCAAATCTTTTGGATCAGCAAAATTTTTTGAAGCGCCAGCCAAAACAATAATATCTGCTTTTTTTAATTTTAATTCTTGACTTAAGAATTTGATTACTGCATCTTTAAATCTAAAATCTATGCAAAATAATGCAGCTGCTTCGGCGTGATGTTCGTTGATAAAATTGTATGGCATAAAAATAAAATTACAAATCCCAAATCCCAAACAAATTACAAAAAACAAATTACAAAAGTTGACTGCGAAGGTTTGTGATTTGGAATTTGTGATTTGTTTGTTTTTTGGGATTTGTTATTTGGGATTTTAACGATAGGCTTTCTTTGATCTTCTTTTCTTGACAACCTTAAGTCTAGCCAATGAACGACGAACTTCAGCAGCTGCTTCTTCATATTCTTCTTTTTTCAAATCTTTCTTTGCCATTGTTTCTTTGGCTTTTTTTATCGCTTCTTCTGCTTTTTGTTCATCAATTTCTTCGGCGTGTTCGGCAGCATCAGCTAAAACAATTGCCTTATCTGGATTAATTTGCGCAAAACCTCCAGAACAAGCCAAAACCGTTTCTTCATTGCCTTGCTTAATTTTGATTTCTCCAGGAGCTAATGAGGTAACTAAATGGACATGGTTTGGCAAAATTCCGATCTCACCTTCTTCGGTTGGCAAAATAACGGAGTCAACTTCGTTATTAAAAACCTGCTTTTCTAAACTGATGATTTCTAAAATTAATTTAGACATTTTATAAAAAATTACAAATTTCAAATCCCAAACAAATTACAATATCCAAAATACAAATTACAAAAATTATTTTGTGGCTTGTTATTTGTAATTTGTTTGGAATTTGTAATTTGGGATTTAGCTATTTAACTTCCGAGATATCTCCTTTCATGTAAAACGCGTCTTCACTTTTCCCATCATGCTTGCCTTCCAAAATTTCTTTGAAACCTTTGACAGTATCTTCGCGAGAAACGTATTTTCCTGAAGTGCCTGTAAAAACTTCAGCAACGAACATTGGTTGTGATAAGAAACGTTGAATTCTTCTGGCACGATTAACAGTAATTTTATCTTCGTCAGATAATTCTTCCATACCTAAAATAGCAATAATATCTTGCAAATCTTTGTAACGCTGTAAAACTTTCTGAACATCGCGAGCAACTTTGTAATGTTCTTCACCAACAATCTTTGGATCCAAAACCGTTGAAGTTGAATCTAATGGATCTACTGCAGGATAAATACCTAACTCAGCTAAACTACGAGCCAATACAACTGTTGAATCCAAGTGCGAAAATGTTGTTGCTGGAGCTGGATCAGTTAAATCATCAGCAGGAACATAAACGGCTTGAACTGAAGTAATTGAACCTTTTTTAGTAGATGTAATTCTTTCTTGCAACTCGCCCATTTCAGTAGCAAGTGTTGGCTGATAACCTACAGCTGAAGGCATACGGCCCAACAAAGCAGAAACTTCAGAGCCAGCTTGGGTGAAACGGAAAATATTATCAATAAATAATAAAACATCTTTTCTTTGTTCGTCACGGAAATATTCAGCCATTGTTAAACCTGACAAAGCTACACGCTGTCTTGCACCTGGTGGCTCGTTCATTTGGCCGTAGACTAACGCTGTTTTGTCCAAAACTCCAGATTCTGACATTTCTTGGTATAGAGCTGTTCCTTCACGAGTTCTTTCACCGACACCAGTAAATACTGAATATCCGCCATGGACTTTGGCAATATTATGAATTAATTCCATAACGATAACGGTCTTGCCGACACCAGCACCGCCGAATAAACCGACTTTTCCACCTTTTACGAATGGAGCAATTAGATCGATAACTTTGATACCAGTTTCAAAAATTTCAGCTTTTGTTTCTTGTTCAACAAATTTTGGAGCATGGCGATGAATTGGCATTTTCTTTTCTGCTTGGACTTCTCCTTTATTGTCTACTGATTCGCCCAAAACATTAAAAACGCGACCTAAAGTTTTGTCGCCAACTGGCACCTTGATTGCATCGCCTGTATCAATAACTTCAGTATTTCTTTTCAATCCATCAGTTGATCCCATGGCAACTGCGCGGATTGTTTTTCCGCCTAAATGCTGTTGAGTTTCAAGAATTAATTTCCTGTTTTCTAAAGCAACTTCCAAAGCATTATAAATTTTTGGCAAGTCGCCTTCAAATTCAACATCAACGACTGGACCGATGATTGAAACTATTTTTCCTTTAGACATATTTTTGATAATTAATGTTTAAATTATAATTTCTTAATTTCCGAATTTCTTAATATCTCATTATTTAAACACGAAGATATTCGGAAATTCGGATATTAAGATATTAGTGACTAACACATCATTTCTTCAATGCCTCGGCACCAGCAGTGATTTCTGATAATTCGCGAGTAATGTTTGCTTGGCGAGCTTGATTATATGTGAAGCTTAAATCTGCAATCATGTCTTTTGCATTTTCAGACGCATTTTGCATGGCAACCATTCTGGCAGAATGTTCTGAAGCATTTGATTCAACAATTGCTTGATAAACTTGCATATCAACTAATCTTGGCAATAAAGTTGCTAAAATTTGTCTGGCTGATGGTTCAAAAAGGTAATCTGCTTTTGATTTATTTAAAATCTTTTCTTCAATTTTTTCTTCTTCTTTTTTACCAGCTTTTGTCAGGTCAATCAATTTGTCTTTTTCGAATGGCAAAATCTGTTGTTCTCGAGCTTCTTGCTTCAGAGTCGAAACATATTCGGTAAAAATAATATTAACTTGATCGTATTTCGAATTCGTAAAATTATTGATTGGAATTTGGGCAATGGAAGTGGCATCAGTAATTTTAATTTTATCGCCAATTTTTTCATATTCAGCAATAATATTGCCAATTTTTTTAGCAAAATCAATTCCCTTTTTGCCAACACAAATAAAATCTAATTCTTTGTTTTCTTTTTTGGCTTTGTCTAAAAATTTTAAAACTTTTTTGAAAAGATTTGAATTTAATCCGCCACAAAGACCTTTGTCAGGAGAAATAATAATCAACAATATTTTTTTAACATCTCTTTTATTCAATAATGGATGAGCTCCTTTTTGCATATTTTCTGATATGCTTCCTAAAACTTCTAGTGCAGTATTTGCATAATATCGAGTACGCAAAGCAGCCACTTGCGCTTTTTTCATCTTAGCAGCAGAAACCATCTGCATTGCTTTGGTGATCTGGCGAGTGTTATTAATTGATTTTATTCTTCTTTTGATATCTCTAGTTGAGGCCATATTATTATAAAAATTCCAAACTATAAATCCTAAACCCTAAATAAATTTAAAATACAAATTTTTAATTTCTTAAAACCTTTATTTTAAGAAATAAATTAATTACTCTGCTGATCGCTAACACTAGTTGCTAACTCCGTAAGATATTTTTCTTGTTCTTCTAAATATTGAAGTAATCTTTCTTGATTTTCTTTTTCCTTTTTGGATACTTCTAATAATTCTTTCAAGCCATCAATGGAACGTTGCTGATAATCTGAAAATCTTTCTTTGCCTTTTTCTGTATTAATAGAAAGCTCACTACCAGATTCTAACATTTGTTGCATTTCATTTTGGGTCTCTTCAATTTTTTGCAATACTCCATCTATTTGCTCACGAAAAACCTCTATCCATTTTTTGCATTCCAGAATCTTTTTTCTATTTTCTGAGTATATTTCTTTAGGTAATTCTTTTGGTTCTCCTTCTCCCATATTTTTTTAGCTATTTTTTAAAAAAATTATTTTTTCTCATCTTGCTTTTCTTCCTTGTCCGCCGAAGCATCAGCGGAGGCGGATTCTTTTACAACAAACCATTCTTTTGGAACAACATTCTTTTTGAAATCTTCAATTGCAGAAATTAATTCTGGTTCAACAGTATCGAAATCTTTTGTTTCTTCAATCTTTTTTAATAATTCTTTTCTTTCATTATTGAAATTTTCATGCAATTTACTTTCAAATTCAGCGACTTTTTCAACCTTAATATCATCCAATAAACCTTTTGTGGCAGCAAAAATAATTGTAACTTGATTGCCAACTGAAAGCGGACTATATTGTCCTTGCTTCAAAATTTCTGTAACTCTTTTACCTCGCTCTAATTTGTTTTGTGTTTCTTTGTCTAATTCAGAACCAAATTGAGCAAAAGCAGCTAATTCTCTAAATTGAGCCAAGTCCAATCTGATTTTGCCAGCAACTTTTTTCATGGCTTTTGTTTGAGCAGCTGAACCGACACGTGAAACTGAAAGACCTGGATTTACAGCTGGACGTGTACCTGCATAAAATAGATCTGATTCCAAAATAATCTGGCCATCAGTAATAGAAATAACGTTTGTAGGAATATAAGCAGACATATCACCAGCTTGAGTTTCAATGATTGGAAGAGCCGTTAATGAGCCTCCGCCTAATTTTTCATTAAGACGAGCTGCTCTTTCCAAAAGTCTGGAGTGAAGATAAAAAATATCGCCTGGATAAGCTTCGCGACCTGGTGGACGTCTAAGTAATAATGAAATCTGACGATAAGCCCAAGCATGCTTGGATAAATCATCATAAATAATTAAAGCATCTTTTTTGTTATCCATAAAATACTCGCCCATTGCGCAACCTGTGTATGGTGCAATATACCATAATGGAGCTGGATCAGATGCACCAGCAACAACAACAATTGTGTGCTCCATAGCACCATTCTTTTCTAACTCGTTAACAATTCTAGCAATCTTCGATTCTTTCTGGCCGATAGCAACATAGATACAAATCAAATTTTTTCCTTTTTGATTAATAATTGTATCCAAAGCAATAGCTGTCTTTCCAGTTTGACGATCACCAATAATTAATTCTCTTTGTCCTCGACCAACAGGAATCATTGAATCAATAGCTTTAATACCAGTTTGAACTGGGGTATCAACATTTTGTCTGGCCAAAACGCCAGGAGCAATTTTTTCAATTGGATAATTCTTATCTGCTTTAATCTCACCTTTGCCATCAATTGGCTCGCCTAATGCATTAACAACACGACCGACTAAATTATTGCCGACGTTAACTTCAAGAATTCTACCAGTTGATTTTACAGTATCGCCTTCTTTAATCTTTAGATAATCTCCCAAAATAATGACACCAACATTATCTTCTTCCAAGTTCAAAGCAACACCAAAAACTGATTCATTTTCAGATGTTACAAATTCAAGCATTTCTAAACTTGCACAGTCGGAAAGGCCATAAACTTGAGCAATGCCATCACCGATTTTTGTGACAATGCCAATTTTATCTAATTTAGTTTTCGCTTCAAAAGATTTAATCTTGTCTTTTAATGATTCTAATATTGTTTCTGCCATAAATTTAAAGTGTTAGATTAGTTACTTATTTTAGATACTTAGGGCTTGGGTACTTAGGAACCTAGGGAAATGAAACCTAAGTACCTAAGAAACTAAGCCCTAGTCAACTATTGAATGTCTTAAATTGTTGATTTTGCCTAAAAGACTGGCATCGATCATTTGGTCTTTAGTTTGGATAACTAAGCCGCCTAAAATATTTGGATCGACAGTAATATTTAAATTAATTTTTTTGTTAGTTTGAGAAGCTAATTTTTCTTTGATCTGGGTTTCTTCTTCTTTTGTCAAAGGAATTGCAGAAACAATTTTGGCGTCAATAACATTCTGTCTTTCCTTAATCAATTTCTCTAAATATAATTGAGCTGATTCTAAAACTTCTAATTCATTCTTTTTCAAAAAAATGTAAATAAAATTATGGGTATAAGTTGATAATTGATCCTGGAATAAATCTTTAATAGTTGCTTTTTTATCAGCAATATTTTCAATTGGATTAGAAAGATATTTTTTTAATTTCAAATCTTCGGATACTTTGGCAATAAAAAGTTGTAATTCTAAATTTATCTTATCCAAAATATTTTCTTGCTTGGCAAGACTGTAAAATGCTTCGACATATTGTTTAATTTCTAATAAACCTTTTTGCACAAATTTTTTCTTTAAGACTTAATTTTAAAATTGTCAATTTCTTGGATTGCTTCACCGATTAATTCACGTTGCCTTTGTTCATCTAAGCCCTTCTTTAGAACTGTCTGAGTAGCAAGCATTGTAAGATCAGCAGCTTGTTTTTTTACATCACTTAACATTTTTTCTTTTTCGCCTTTCATCTCATCAGTTGCTTTTTTTATAACTCTTTTTGCATCATCATCTGATTTTGTCAAAATATCTTTTCTGACCATTTCCGCATCTTTTTTGGCTTGATCAAGAATTTTGGAAGCTTGCTTTTTTGCCTCTTCCTGCTTTTCTAATTTCATTTTTTCAGCATTCTGCAATTGTTGTTCAATATCTTTTGCTTGTTGCATGCTTTCTTCAACTTTCTTTTTTCTGTCATCAAGCATTTTTAAAATAGGTTTGTATAAAAATCTTTTTAATAAAAACATTAATATTAAAAAATTAATGATTTGTGCTACTAATAGTAATGGCTTGATACCTAGTTGAGTAAAGACTTCCATATTTTTAAAAAATTAAAAAGTAAAAATGAAAAATTAAAAATATTCAACGCAATTCTTACAAATTTGCACAAGTAACTAATCTTGTTACTTGTGCTGATCTGTAAAACTTACTAAACGAATTTGATAATCAATGCAACAACTAATGCATAAATAGCGATGGCTTCAGTGAAAGCCATAGCTAGAATCATAGCTGTTTGAATTTTTGGAGCTGCTTCAGGATTGCGACCAATCGCTTGCAAACCTTTTCCAGCCAATAATCCGATACCCAATGCTGGGCCTACTGCGCCGATGGCAATTGTAATGCCAGCGAACACGACCTTTGCTACTGCTAAATCCATGTTATTGTCTAACAGCCATGCTTACGACTAAAAGTTTTTGTTTTGAGTCGGCAATTGACTGCTAGGAATTAATAATTGGTAAACCGTAATTAGTAACAAAAAACTTTTAATGGTTGCTAGTTACTAATTACTGATTGCTAATTACTTGGAATCAATGTTCTTCAGCTGTTGCAGCCATTGTAAGAAAAACTAAGGTCAACATTGAAAAAATCAAAGCTTGAATGAAGCCAACAAATAATTCCATTCCCATAAAAGGAATTGGAACTAAATACGGAACTAAAAATGAAATAACAATCAATAAGACTTCACCAGCAAAAATATTGCCAAAGAGACGAAGAGAGAATGAAAGTAATTTTGAAAATTCTGAGACAAGCTCAAGCAATCCAACAGCAAACTGAATTGGGCCAGAAAAATTAAAGAATTTTTTTGAATAATTTCTAAAGCCAACCAAGACAACTCCAAAAACTTGAATACTAACAACAGCAATTATAGCTAACGCTAAAGTGAAGTTTAAATCAGAACTTGGAGAACGAAGAAAAGGAATAATGTGCTCTTCTGCTTTTGATTCTGTTGCACCTTCGGCATCTTCCTCTCCTGGCTTTGATTCAATATTTAAAGTATCAGCTTTTTCAGCATTCTCGTATGCATTGATTGATTCTGGTCCTTCATTTTTACTGGCTTTGACAATAGCAATTAAACTTGGCAAGCCAGAGCTAACTGTTTTTTCAGCTGTAACCTCGTGCTGTGGTTTTAAACCAATACTATCTAATCCTGGTAAAGCTTCAGTCCAATTAGACATTATTACAAATAAAAAGATAGTTGCAACAAGTGGAAAAAACTTGCGAGTCAATTTTTCGCTTTGAGTGATTGTATTAAAAAGCTTGAAAAGCATTTCGATAACTGTTTCCATCAAATTTTGTAAACCAGTTGGAACAAGCTTCATGTTTCTAGTCGCTAAAATTGAAACAATAACCAAAACAGCCATTACAATCCAAGAAACAATTAGAGTATTAGTAATAGGAAAACCTCCGATATGAAATAATTCTTCTGCGACTAAAGATATCTTCATATATTTATCTGGAACAAAATTTCTTGTTCCCTATTTATTTTTTATCTTTAGGATTATTATCTTTTTTAGATATTTCCAAAAAAGGTAAAATTGCTTTATAGATACCGATTGTCGAGATAACTATCGAGAGAATAACACCAATAAAAATGAATAATGGTGATGTCTTGAACCGATTATCAAGAAAAATGCCAATCAGTAAAAAAATTATTAAAGGAATTATAATCGTATAGCCAAACTGTAATGAAAGCCGAATAGCAGAAAATTCTTTCGGTGTGATTATTTGTTTTTGAGGCATCTTTTATAAAAATAAAGGCAAAAACCATGATCTGGCTTTTGCCTTTTTAATTATTCTTTTTTAGCTTCTTTTTTTTCTGGAACAGCTTTGCTTTCTGTTTCTGTAGCTTCTTCTTTTGCTTCTGGCTCTTCCTTTTTAACACCTTCTACTTTTTCAACATCTTCTTCAACATCTTCTTTTAAAGATTCAAGCTCTGCTTCTGAACGAGGAGGAGTTACTGTTGCGACAACTTCTTCTTGATCTAATGCTGTATGAACATCTTGAGGAAGAGGAAGATCTTTTATTTTAATAACGTCTTCAAATGTGTTAAGAGATGAAATATCAACGATTATTTCTTTTGGCAAATTAGCTGGCAAACATTCAACTTCAATTTCATTGATATTTTTGACTAAAATACCTTCTAAATCTTTAACAGCTTTTGATAGACCGATAAATTTTAATTCAACATTTGCAGTGATTTTTTGATTCATGTCAACTCTTAAAAAGTCAATATGAATAACAGTATCTTTGATCGGATCAAATTGAACATCCTTAATAAGAGCGTTTTCTTTTTTGCCATCAATATCCAAAGCAATAATTGTACTCTCGCCTTCTTCTTTATAAATCTTAACGAAATTATTGTATTTTAGCTCAATGTGTAATGGTTTGAAATTTTTTCCATACAAAACAGCTGGAATCATCTTGTTTTTTCTAGATTCATTCAAAGATTTTTTTAGGTCTCTGGTCTTTGCTTCTAATTTTGGTTCTGACATAGATTAGTAAACAGTTAACAGTTAACAGTTAACAGAATTAGTTTAACTTAAGAACCGCTAACAATTATAAATTTAATAAAAATAAAAAGACTATTTTTCGCAAAATCAATCATGAATAAGTATAGCATCTTTATTTTTTTTGGCAATACTAATTTTTAAATTTATATTTTGTTTTTGATAGATCTTGATATGCACAAATAATGTCATCAGAATTTATTTCACTTGCCTTTTTGAATCTTAAGACATCTTCATATGTTAAATCAGTAACTAGGCCAATAGAACTAATACCCATCGGATTAGCTATTAAACTCGCTAAAACTGAACATTTGCACTTTTGGCAATAAGCATGTAAAAGGAAAGAATCCTTTTTTTCAGAAATAATTCTGGCTTGATCAATACTGAATTTTGTATTACAAAATGGACAAATGGATAACCATTTGACTTTATCTAAAAATGATGATTCTTTTTTAGAGTTATTTAGCATAAATAAAAATCGGTTAAACTAGAAGTTCCCATAACAATTTAATAATAAAACAATAAAACAATTTTGACAACTATTTGAATTCTAGTCCTTTAATTCTTACAAAGATGCTTTGAACGATTCCTAATGAAATCATGCTGGCAATCATGGCGCTACCTCCATAGCTAACTAATGGCAATGGAACTCCAGCAATTGGCATTATACTTAAATTCATTCCAATATTAACAAGAATCTGAAAAGTGAAACCAATTGCAATACCACAACAAACCATTAATCCAAATTCATCGCGCGCTTTCATAGCTGTTCTTAGAATTCTAAAGATAAGTACGAAAAATAAAACTAATAAAAATGCGCTGCCAATAAAACCAAGTTCTTCGCAAATTACAGCATAAATAAAATCGGTATGCTGGGCTGGCAAAAATTTTAATTGACTTTGACTGCCATGGCCTAAACCTTGACCAGACAATTCACCTGAACCAATGGCAATTTTGGCTTGAATCATGTTATAACCTTGACCTAATGGATCATTTTCAGGATTAATAAAACTAGTAATTCTATTTTTTTGATAATCATATAAAAAGAAATTCCAGACAATAGATGCGAGTGCAAGACCAATAATGGCAATTGTCATAACATAAGAACGTTTTAACCCAGAAATCAACAACATGCCAAACCAAATAACAACCAGAACTAATGCTGAACCCATATCAGGTTGCAACATAATTAAGAAGGAAGGAATAGCCATGATAATTCCGGAAACAATTACATGTTTCAAAATACTTTGTTTTTTTGCATAGACAAAATATCGAGCTAAAATAATAATCAAGGCAATTTTTATAAACTCTGCTGGCTGAAACTGAAAGAATCCGAGATTAAACCAGCCTTTTGTACCTTGAAAAATTGTACCGAAAAAAAGTACTAAAACTAATGAAATTGTGAAAAAGGCATAAAGAATATATGCATAGCTTTGAAAAATTCGATAATCTAATATTATTAATATAAAAAATAAGACTAGGCCTAAGATCACTGCAATAATTTGCTTAATAACAAAATCCTGCAATCCTTGCTGATAAGTAGTGCTAATAATTGCTGCTAAACCTAAAATCGCCAATAAAATCATTGACGAAAATAAAAACCAATCAAGTTTTTTAAAAATTTGGAGAAACTTGAGCACGATTCAACAGTTAACAATTAACAATCAACAGTTAACACCAGCTGTTAAAAGTTAAAGGTTAAAGGTTAATTGTTAATGGTTAATATTCCAGCATCTGTCCTTGACTGTAAATATCTAAGAATGGCTGAGAATTAAATGGATTAACGTATGGTTCAACTACTATTTTGGGATTTTTAACATTGAGATCTTTGCGCCAGAAAACTGTAAAATCTCTTTTTTGATTTGGAGTCAAATCATTGACAGTTGTATAATTATAGCCAACTAATTTATTTTCTTCATAAACTAAGACATTAATCATAATTTCAGGAAAACCAAAAAGTGTTTGATTGACAATTGTGCCAGTAACTTTGCTTTTGTTATCCGCGACCTGATAAGCTAAATTTTCGGTTGTAAAATTTAATGCTGGCGATTCAGTTAATTTTTGAACTTCTTTAATTTGTAAATCAGTTGTAACTGAGGCTGCTGCTGCTGTAGTATCAATTCCAAGTTCAATAATTGATTTTTCTTGATTTGGCAAAATGTAGGTTACTCCTGTTCTTTCGCCAACAACACTTTTGTCAGCTCCTTTCAACGAAATTTTATAATCTAATTTTGACACTCCCCAATTCTGGTCAGAATCAACAACTCTAAGAAAAGCATCATATTTATTTTCACTTTCTTTTATAATGTCAACTTGTTTGGTAGTGATTGCAAAACCTGCTGGAGGAGCTTCAACAGTTTGATTGATTGCCTGATTTTCGATTGGTTTGTTTTGGCGATAGACTAGAAAACCAATTGTTGCCGAAACAATTAAAACAACTACAACAATTATTGCTATCATAACAGTTTTTTCATATTTCAAAATCATTCTTTTTCGATCAAAATCTTTTGAAACTTGCTTTTGTTCATATTCTATATATTCTTCATGTGGAATTTGTTTGGCCATAATTTTTGTTTATATTTATTTTGATTTTAAAATAACATAATTTTACATAAAAAACAATAAAACAAAAAAACAATAAAACAATCTCGGGTTATCAACAGTTGTTGACTATATTTAATCATGTTATTATATATGTAATAAATGTTTTATTAAAACAAATTAACAATTAAACACATGTTAGAAACAAGCAACGACATTTTGCTTATTGCGTCGAGCATAGCAATTTTGGCATTTACAGGATTCTTGTGTCATCTTGTATTCAATCTTACAAAGATTGTCCAAGAATCAAAAAAAACTGTTGAAGATGTCAACAGAAAATTAAACGAAATTGATCCAATGGTTCGCGATTTGACAACTACAGTTAATGGTTTAACAACAACGATCCAAGATATCAATAACAATTTATTAAAACCAATTGCATCTGTTTCGCAAGTTTTTAAAAAAGTTAGAAATATCGTAGGAGCTTTTAAACAAGAATAAATTACTAAATTTCTAATTTTCAATTTCTAATTTTTTAACAAACATTAAATTGAATTGAAAATTAATTAATTAGAAATTAGATAGAAATTATTAATTAGAATTTAAAAATTAAAACAAACATTATGTCATGCAACAATTGCAACGGTGGCAGTTTAATCGGAGGAATCGTTTTAGGCGCTTTAATTGGAGCTGCCTTAGGAATTTTATATGCGCCAAAATCAGGAAAAGAAACTAGAGAAGATATTAAGAAAAAAGCTAATGAATGGAAAGAAGCTGGAATGGAAAAAGCTGATGAATTAAAAGAAGCAGGCATGAAAAAAGCGCAAGAAATTTCAGAGCAAACAAAAACTGGAGTAAATGAATTTAAAAAAAGAGCTAGAAGAGTTGTAAAAGAAATTAGCAAACCTATCGAAAATTCCTAGTTTATAAAGTTTATAAAAAATTTAAATTTTGTTCTCAAATAATTTTTTAGTACAAACTTTTAGTTTAGTTTGGATTTATTAATTTTGTATAAGCATTATATTTTTAAAATAATTAAATGAACAACAAAAACAATACGAATAATCTAATAGAAAGCATCCAAACAAAGACTAGAGTTTCTACTCGATCAAGAGTTGTAGTTGGTATTGTTACTGCTCTGGTTGTGATAACAGCAATTGGAACTGCGATTTTTTTCGCTGGAATTATTCCACCCTCTGGATGCCAGACTCAAGATGATGGAACATTTAAATGCAGTTTTTTGGAAAGCTTTGCGAACAATAATAATATTGATCAAACTAAAACTGATGCACAAATGGTTGTTGAAGGTGGCAGAGATGTTTTAAAACCAAATGTCTTGATAAATCTAAAAAGGCAAAATGCTCCTTTAGATCGAAATGTTAACTACACAAAACAACTTTGCGGTACCTTTTGTTCAAATGACACTTGTACAAATGATATTTCTCTTTCGCAAATGGCCACTATCATAGCTAGTCCTTTGACTAAAAATAATGTACAACTTCAAGAACAAGTTTTAAATTTTGATGATGCACATTTAGGACAATATACAACATTACCATATGATCTTAATTTAACAGCAAGAAGAGACAACGGCGAAAATAATCCAAATGCATTAGCAATGATTGATTCACAGACGCCTGTTTCAGCAATTGTCTATAATGATTTTTATGGAACAAAAAAACCGCGTATTTTGCCGATTTCTCCTGATTCGGAAGCAACTTTGCAACTAAGCGCTTGCGGAGAATACAAAGATAATTATAAATTTCCAGTGCAAAATTCTGGTTTTGATATTTTTGATCCAACAAATCAAATTTTGGATACTAGATTTATCCAAGGCTTGACTGTATCAAAGAATATTTCAACTAATTTAAATGATAATTATAATATAAAATCTGCAGAAATTAATTTAAAAATAGCAGATATTGACGGTATCTTGTTGCCAAATAGCCCTAAAAATATAAAAGGAACAATCATTTTATTAGCTTCTAATGATAATGGAGCGACTTGGTATACTCCATCCAGTTTTTCAAATGACGGAACAAACTGGAATAATATCTCAAATGAATCTGACAATTGGATAGATAAAATGCCAGGCAAAGGTTTTCGTTATGATTTCACTAATTCTGATGGTAATGAACTAAAATGGGCAGCAATTATTCAGTCTGATGAAACTGGTCTTCATTCACAAGTTCTCGCACAAGCTGAAAATCTTCAAGAAAATGAAAATTTTGAAAATGGCGGAGCTGCTGATAATTTTGAAATTGGAATGACAGGTTCTGAAGTTTTTAATATAAATCAAAATAGTGACGAAAATCCAATGCTGGAAAAAGATTTAGTACCAGGAGGAATTTTAGTCGCAAGCCCTGATGCAACTAAAGAATTTTATTTTTTAGAAAAATCTTTTTGGCCAGATTTAGGTCCTAATGACATAGATTCACGATTTGAAAAAGCAAATGTAACGATTGAAAGCTTGACTCCGGATATTGTTCAGGTCTTTGATAATACGAAAGAAAACAAAAATGTTAGCGCTTCTCAACGTGTTGGACAACTTTCTAACCTTCCGTTAGTTGGAGTATCAATGAATGGAAAAAAATCTGGTTTTGGAAAAATAAGAGTTTCCTATATAATATCTGGTGGAATTCCTGTATTAGTGGCTAGAAAAGAATTTTCTATTTTGGTTATTCCAAATACATATTTAAATATTGATAACTTAGATATTTCTTACACAGCTACAAAAACTGACGAAGTTGATCCTGATGGACCTGACGGACCTGGTGATCCTAATCCTCCATTACCTGATCCAAATGATCCAAATCCAAATGGTGATATTTCCGGTACAACAACATACATCTATAGAGGCGCAAATCGAGTTATTGCAGAGATTTCTGGCAATGATACTGATGCAAATAATAAACTAGATAATGCTCTTGATAGCAATAATCTTAAATTTAATTATGGAACTGACAAGAATAATCTTGATAAAAATGCAAAGGTATATTTTGATAGTAAAGCAAATAAATATTATGCGGTATTAAGAGATTTACAAGGCGGTGAAAAAGATGGATTTAATCAAGATGGCTTTAATGATGGCAGAATGAAATATTATTATCGCTTTTCTATTGGAGATAAAGGAATTTTCTTGGATAGCGAAAAGAAAACAACTCTTGGTACATTTTTAACTTTAAATAGAAAAAGAACAATCCTCTATTATTACAATTGGATCTTTGATAGAAAATATGATTTAAATAAAGAATATGATTTTGCAAAAGTCCAAGATGGCGGCGTAAATTTCTGGTACGATACTAATATCACCTTGCCTGGCATTAGATTTATGATGTTAAATGATCGAAAATACAAAGAATTTAATAATTATTTAAATAAGAAAAAAGTAACTAAAAAATTAGTAACTTGGCTATATAAAAAAAGTTTAGATAGAATTTATGACGATAATTTGTATAAATTCGCAGATGATGATGGAGTAAATTATTGGTATCGACAAATGACAAAAATAAGATCCAGAGATAGAATTTCCAGAGAAGGCGTAAAATTTGCAATTAGCGCAAGCACTGAATCAAGAAATGAATTGCAAGAATTATTTGCAGCAAAAAATGAAGCGAATGCAGAATTTTCTTACAATGTTGTTTTGAAACGTGGTGGTGATCAAGGCGGTGTAAATTATTTAGTTGATACTTTCAAGGATTCTCAAAAAAGAATGCGCGAAGATTTGGCAAATAGTTTTGAATACAATAATAGACTAGAAACAATTGAAAAAGATAATGGCAGAAAAGCAGCAATTGCTGAACTATATGAAACATTGTATTCAAGGCCTGCTGATGTTGCTGGAGTTGATTATTGGGCAGAAAGCAATAAGACAATCCCACAAATTAAAGAGGATTTCTTAAAGAGCGATGAATTTACAAATGTTTTAAAATAAAAATACGAATTGTTAAAGCTGTTGATATGATGTTTCATTTTTTATGATATAATATATTCAGTCAATTTTAAGTTTGATTGCAAAATATATTTGTAAATATTTGAATAAAAATTTTTATTTTTTATTAAATTTTTAAATAATAAATTAATTAAAACAAATGACAACTGATACAAGTGTCAAGACTCGGTCAAAAACCGGCTTGATTGTGGGTATTGTCGCGGGAGTAGCAGCTTTAGCTGGAATTGGTTTTGCGATTTGGAATTTTGCGGTCGCGCCAACATTTTCATCTGAATACATAAATGAAAGTTTTGGAAAAGTAGATCATATGAATCTGAAAAAAGAAGCATTAAATATTCGAGATAGTAGCGACAGAGATGATAAATTAATTCTACCAAGTACGGATAAAAGTTTTTCGAATAGAGAACAAAATAATATTTGTCCGAAACAGTTAAAGGATGCAATAGATACAGTAGAACTTTATGTTGATAGTGAAGCCTTACAGCATTCAAGTGATCCGGATTATCAAAATTATTATCATATAAATACTAGTGATTTATCTAATAACGCAACAAAATTCGAAAATTTCATAAAGCTGAAAATTAATGGCAACAATGTTGATTTGAATTCAAGTACTTTTAATTTAAAAGGATCAAATATAGATTTAAAAACACTAATTAAGAATAAACCTGATGTAAAATTATCAGATTTAGTACGATGGGTAACAGATCCAACCAAATTAATCGTACAAAATAATGGATCTGTATGGCCAGTTATGCCAGGTGCTGCTGGTGTTTTTATGAATTTGTGCGATAAATCAAACACGGATGTATTGAATATTGTCATTGATGTTAATCCAGGGCAAAATGTTTCTCAACCAACTGAGAAATATACTTTTGATAATACTACAACAGCTGGAATTGGCACAACAAAAAGTTTTTTTGCTAATAAATATACTAATAGATTAGTTACATCAAAAGATTACATTGGTGAAATTTCAGGAAGCATTAGTTCTGATAATATAATAAATACTCTTGCAGGAAAAATAAAAAATGAAAATAATGTAATAAAAAATGTAGAAGGTTTCTTGAAATATAATGATGATCAAGTAATAAAATCACAAGTCCAACTATATTTTAGTTTTGACGATGGAGAGTCTTGGAATTTTGTGCCAATTTCTAACACAAAAACGACAGATGGTTTTTCATTTTCTTATAATGTTCCAGACGACAGCTTACTAAAAAGTAAAAAATTGAAATGGGCTGTGGCATATCAATATAATAAGGATATTTCCAAGAGTCTTCCTAATGTTGTAAAAAGTAAACCACTTCTTGGAGGAGAAGAAGTAAAAGGGATATTTTATACACCAGGCAATAATACAGATGGTCTTGCTCAAAATAAAGTTTTGTTTTTGAATCAGAATAATGTTTCTTCAAATATTGAGTTTCAAAATGACTATACGCGTATTACTGATCAAGAATTAGCCAGACATGCTTATAATGCAGAACTTTATGATGATTTTTTAATGAGCCCTTTTGCTTCTAAAGAACCAGGTATTTCAAACTATCAAAAAGAAAACTATATCGCTGGTGGTGATTTTGAGTTAAGATCGATTGCAGTAGTAACGTTACCTTCTGATTTGATTTTAACTAATTTAAAATTTAAGGTAGCTACAACTTCAGCGACAGCAACAACGCCAACTCCAGTAGGACAAGCAGCGACGATTACAGCAACCCCTACATCATGCGATAAAGCGCCTTGCGAAGTTCAATTTGGTATTAAAGAAGGTAGCATTAACTCAGCTTCTTACGGATGGGTGTTTGGAGATCAGCAAGGATCAGCTAGTTTCACAAATCTGAAATCTCCAAAACATACATATGAAAATCCAGGTGTTTATAATGCAAAATTGACTTTTCTTGGTAATTCACCTATCAGTTCAAATACTATTCAAATCAATGTTGCTGAATCTACTAGTGATGGAGAAAATGTTGGTGATCAAGTTGATCCAGGCACACAGAATCCGAGCGACATTGAAACAGATACAACTGGAATGCAAGGATTGCCAAATGTTTCTGTAACTGCAACTAATATTTTCAGAGGCAGTGATCGCGTAATTGTGAAAATTTTAGGCAATGATGATAATTCAAAAAATGAAGTTAAAACTGCTTTTGACGCTAAGACTTTAACATTCAAATATGGAACTGATAAGAATAATTTAAACAAAGAAGCAGAAGTAAGATATGATGATAAAGCTAATCAATATTATGTGGTATTAAGAAAATTGGAAGGTGGAGAAAAGCAAGGATTCAATGATAATGGCTTTACTGATGGAAGAATGAAATATTATTATCGCTTCATGGTTGGAGATAAGGGCTTGTATGTTGATAGCAACAAAACAACTACTCTAGCAAGCTTCAAAACGCTAAATCGCATGAGAACAGTCCTCTACTATTACAATTGGATCTTTGACAGAAATTATGATTTGACTAAAGATTATGACTGGAATAAAGAACAAAATGGCGGCGTAAAATTCTGGTACGATACAAATCTAAGCTTGCCTGGCATCAGATTTGCAATGATCAATGACCGCAAATTCAAAGTCTTTGATGAAACATTGGACAAGAAAAAGAAAAATATGAATTTGGTGACTTGGTTGTATAAAAAGATTTTGGATAGAATCTACGATGATAATTTATACAAGTTTGCTGGTGAAGGAGCTGATTTCTGGCTAAGTCAAATGACTGATATTGCTGAAGCAGATCGCTTGAACAAATCAGCAGTTAAATACGGAATTTCTGTAAGTAATGAATATCGAGATCAATTAGCAGAAATGGCAGCTAGTGAAAATGAAGCTCAAGCAGAATTTGCCTATATAGTTGTACTAAAACGCGCTGGTGATAAAAATGGCGTGAAATACTTAATGGATACATTTGATAGCCAACTAGGAATGAGAGAAAATCTGTTTAATAGCCAGGAATATAATCAGAGATTAATAGATATTGAAAAAGCATCTGGCAAAAAAGGCGCAATTACAGAATTATATGAGACAATTTATGCAAGACCAGCTGATAAAGCAGGTGTTGATTACTGGGATAGTACAGGACAATCGATACCAGAGATCAAAGCAGAATTCCTAAATAGCGATGAATTTAGAACTGCAGCTTCTGAATAGTTTGATAAAATATTACGGGCTGAATTAAGCCCGTTTTTATTTTGATTTTTTTCCTTTGTTACTAAATATTTGTTTACGATTTTTATAAAATAATGTATACTAAATTTATGATTTTAATTTTAAATGCCAAAAAAAATAAAAAAATAATATGAATAATCAAAAGAAAACAATAACAAAAACGACATCAAGCAGCAAAGTCAGAACTGTAACTGGTATCGTTTTAGCAATTCTAGTTGCTGTTGGAATTGGAACTACTATTTGGTATTTTGCTGCAGTAGTTTTAGATCAGTCAATAACTGTAGATGAAGATTTTTCTAATTCTGAACATTTGGTTTTGAAGGATGATGTAAAATTAAATCCTCAAGCAGGTTTCGCTCAAAAAAATTTATCGATATACAGCAATAAATCAAGTTTTGATAGAGATTTGAGTCCTGATAAAATTGGCTATCTTTGTCCTAATGAATTAAAACAAAAAATATCTTCTATCGAAATTAGCACTGCAAATAATCAGACCGCAATTGATTCTAATTCAATAAATGAACCAAGCCTTGATAAATTCGTAAAGATAAAAATTAATTCTCAAGATATTGATGCAAATACTTCAACAATACAAGATATTGATCTTAAAAATTATTTTGTAAATTTTGACACAGTTGCCTGGAGCGATTTATTGAGATGGTCATCAAATAATCCTGATGCTTTATTTGTTTATAACAATGGAACAGTAATGCCTATAGGTCAAGGATCTTCTGAAATTCAAGTTGGCATCTGCGGAATTGTAAGCAATAAAATTGCTTTAACAGTAGATGAGGGCAAACCGGCTGATTATACTTTCAATAATGTTTCAAATGCTAACGTTGGTACTGTTCAACCATTTTTTGATAGTACTTTTAAAAAAGAATTTACTGATGGTCTTTTTTTCTCAGATAATTTAGCAAATACAAGTAATAATTTTGGAAATGTTACAGGAGACATTGCTTATAGCCCATCGAGCAATCAAAAGACATTCTTTGAGAATATTAAATTTTTAGTAAGCTTTAATGAAGGTAATACATGGGTGAGAATTCCGTTGATTCCGATGCAAAATAATATAGATCATTTTGCTTATGATGTGCCTCAAAATGCTCAAGGAAAAAAATTACAATATGCTGTAATTTATAAATATTCTAAAGATGGAAGCGGTCCTTTTATGCAAGTTTATAATCAAAGATATAATTTTGGCAGTAATAACTTTGGGCTTTTGGAAGGACAGGGTGGAACTTCTCCGATCTATTTGCCAGTTGAAGGCAATGCCGATATTAATGTTGATGCGCCCACTTGTATTGCCGGACAACACTTAAAAGAACCAATTAAATATTTTAATGATTACTTAATGGGAGAATTTTTCTCCAAAAATCCGGGAATTACTAATTATCAAAAATTATATACTTGTGTTGGCGCTTTGGGCGATGTTCCAGGCATGCCACCAACACAAGTAAATTCTGCAGTTGTTGTGACAATGCCATCACATTTAGTTTTAACTTCCATTAAATTTGTCGCAAATATCGCAACACAATGCGAAGAAGGTCAAGAAATAGTTAATGGAGAATGCACAGCTCCTATACCGCCAGATGACGGAGGAAATGTATGCTTGGATAATTTTGTTTGTCCTATTGGAACGACTCGAAATGGATGTACAGAAGAATGCACATCAGTTCAAGGCAATTGTCCTGAAGGTCAAGTTTTGGTAAATGATAAATGCGAGGCGGTTTTAAATAATGGAAATGAACCTGCTCTAATGGTAAATCCAACTGTAATCCCAAGAAATGAAAATCGTGAGATCATTACATGGAAAGTTGGCAATGATAGTTATAAAAATCAGGATTTAATATTTACATACGGAACAGTTGATCCAAAAAATATTCAAACTGATGCTAATGGCTTTGTTATTCTTGAAAATCAAACAACTGCACAAACGCATTATGATAAAACAAAAGATCTTTATTATGTCGTTTTAGAAAATCTACAAGGCGGTCAATTGTCAGATAAAAATGATGCCGGATTTGTAAATGGTAGAAAACCATATTATTTTCAAGTAAGTTTTGGCGATAAATCCTCAAATTCTTCAGAATTCAAAACTTTAAACAGATTTCAAACTATTCTCTATTATTATAATTTAGTTTTGGGCGATACTTTTGAATTGGAAAAATATGAACAACCAGATAACTCTTTAAGAGCTGGCGGTCCAAGCTTTTTCTATAAACCAGAAGGACAAGAGCCATTAAGTCTTAAAGGAGTACAGTTTACATTGCTAAATGACAGAAAATTTGGAGAATTTGACAAACGTATTCAAGCAACTGAAAAAAAGATTGGCAATAAAAAAACGATAGAAATGCTGTATCGAAAAATACATGATAGAATCTATGCTGATAATTTAGATAAAATTTCTGATCCGAATGGCGTTGATTATTGGCTAAAGCAAGTTGAAAGAGATGATGATAATAAGATTGATATAGTAGGCGCAAAATTTGCAATATCAGTAAGCCCTGAATCAGTTGGAAATATTTCGGCAATGCCTGCAGATGAGCAGAAAAAAGCCCAAGCTAATCTTGCATATGAAATTGTGTTAAAACGTGGCGGTGACCAAACTGGAATTGCTTCATTGACAAAATTATCAAATGCAAAAGAAATGAGACAAAAACTGGCGACGAGTAAAGAATATAATGATAGATTGGCTTCTATAGAAAAAAGTAGTGGCCGCAAAGCTGCAATTGTAGAATTATATGAAACTTTGTACGCTAGAGCAGCGGATGTTGGCGGAGTTAACTACTGGGATAGCACTGAAAAATCAATTCAAGAAATAAAAAAGGAATTCCTAAATAGCGCTGATTTCAGTAAAGTAGCACAATAAAATTCCCAAAAAGCGGATCAGAAGGGTCCGCTTTTTGTTTGAGTTTAAGTATGTTTTATTATATAATAATCTGTAAGGTAAATTCGTAAATCACATAAAAAATGTCTGAAAAAAACAAAGAATTGTCATGGGAAAAAGTAGAAAAATATTTATCAGAAAAAACTGATTCTGGAAATATGATGGCTTTAGTTGAAACTGAAAAACTTTTTAAAGAAGCAGTGTCTGATTTTGATTTGCCAGGCGATGATTTAGAAAGACAAATCTCGGCTTTAAGCTTTGTTTATACAGATGCAAATGAATTAGAAAAAACAAGAGCATTATGCAAAAAAATTGTCGAAAAAGAAAATTTTACTCTGACAAAAATTGAGACAATTAAAAACTTGGAAATTTATTATCAAGCGATAACTGATTTGAGTGATTATAGAAAAAAGAAAATATCAGCATTCAAAAAAACAAAACTATATTTACAGACTTTCTTGCCAAGTCCAAAAGATTTTTTTAAAAAGTATATTTTAATTTTTTTTATTTTTTTCTTAACAATCTTTTTACTTGATTCTACAAGTTTTGGCAGAATACTAGTCGATATTTTTGTCTCGCTCTCCCACCTGATTTTTAGTTGGGTTCTATTTATTATTTTATTAATAGCTGGAATCGCAATTCTTGTTGTTGGAACGGTTTATTATTTTCAAAGCAAGCATAAATAAAATTTTCAATAATCAATGACCAATTTCCATTAAATTTTCAAACGTCAATTTTCAGTAAACGACGAGTTGAAAATTGAAAATTGAGTAATTAATTGAAAATTGTAAATTGATAATTGAAAATTCGTATGCCTTTCGTTCATCTTCACACACATAGCCACTATTCCCTACTTGATGGCTTGCCAAAAATTGACGAGCTGGTTTCGCGTGCAAAAGAATTGGGCATGCCAGCTGTAGCATTGACTGATCATGGTGTAATGTATGGAATTGTTGAATTTTATCAAGCTTGCAAGGATGCGGGCATTAAACCTATACTTGGCGTTGAAACATATGTTGCGCCAAACAAAATGAGTGATAAACGCGCTCACATTGATGTAAGACCTTACCATTTGATTTTACTTGCAAGAAACCAAGAAGGATACCAAAATTTGCTGAAATTAATTTCAAAAGCACATGTTGAAGGTTTTTATTATAAACCAAGAATTGATTTTGAATTACTAAAAAGTAATTGCAAAGGCTTGATAGGACTTTCGGCATGCATTGAAGGACAGATTGCTCGAGAAGCTTTAAGTAATGTAAATTTAGCAAAAGAAACTGCTTTGAAATATCAAGAAATATTTGGTAAAGAAAATTATTATCTTGAACTTCAACATCATGCGACTATCAAAAAACAAGCTGAAGCAAATGAAAAATTAATTGCAATTGCAAAAGAAATTGGAGCACCATTGGTTGCAACAAATGATATTCATTATCTAAAAAAAGAAGATGACAGAATCCAGGATATTTTGCTATGCATTCAATTGCAAAAAAAAGTTGATGATAAGAAGAGAATGTCAATGATGGGTGAAGATTTTTCAATGAAACCGACCGAAGAAATG